>NZ_CP029346.1:0-355000 GCF_003143535.1 Aquirufa nivalisilvae | reverse complement strand
CTCTAGCCCAAAAACGGATACTTAAAATCCGTCGGAGAAGAGAATACTTCCTTGACTGTACGTGGAGAAACCCAACGAAGCAAATTCAAATAGGATCCGGCTTTATCATTCGTTCCCGAAGCACGCGCACCACCAAAAGGCTGCTGACCCACTACCGCTCCTGTACATTTATCATTTAAATATAAATTCCCTGCTGCATTTTCTAAAGCTTTAGCCGCTTCTGACAAAGCATAGGCATCTTGAGAGAAAATAGCTCCCGTTAACGCATACGCCGAAGTTTGATCCACCAAACTTAAAGTTGCAGCCCAATCTTGATCTGGATAAACATACACAGTCAATACCGGCCCAAAAATCTCCTCCTCCATGGTGCGGTAATGCGGATTGGTCGTTAATAATACGGTTGGCTCCACAAAATATCCCTTACTCGCACCAAAGCCTCCTCCGGCAATTACTTCTACTTCCTTCGAATTTTTAGCTTCCTGTATATAGGATGTAATCTTATCAAACGCTTTTTGATCGATAACTGCATTCACAAAGTTTCCAAAATCCTCGGTCCCTCCTACTTTTATTTTAGCCAAATCAGCTTGCAGTTGACTTTTTACGGCAGGCCATAAACTGGCTGGCACATAGGCTCTTGAAGCTGCCGAACATTTTTGCCCTTGGTATTCAAAGGCCCCGCGGATTAATCCTGTCACCAATGCTTTCACATCTGCTGAAGCATGTGCTACTACAAAATCCTTCCCTCCTGTTTCTCCCACGATACGTGGATACGATTTATAGTTGGCAATATTATTTCCAATATTCTGCCAAATGGTTTGAAATACTTTAGTAGAACCCGTGAAGTGAATCCCCGCAAAATCACGATGTTTAAATACGACCTCTCCTGCTTCAGGACCGTCGGCAAAAACCAAATTAATCACGCCAGCTGGTAAACCTGCTTCTTCCAATATTTGCATCAATAAAGCTGCGGAGTAAATCTGCTGAGGGGCCGGTTTCCAAACTACGGTATTTCCCATCATGGCTGGTGCTGCTGGTAAATTCCCAGCAATGGCCGTAAAATTGAAAGGCGTTAAGGCATACACAAATCCTTCCAATGGTCTATATTCCAAACGATTCCAAACTCCTGGAGAGGAAATTGGTTGATCCGCATATATTTGAGCCGCATAATGGGCATTAAAACGCAAGAAATCTACCCATTCACAAGCTGAATCAATTTCCGCTTGATAAGCATTCTTGGATTGACCTAACATGGTTCTGGCATTCAGTTCCATGCGGTATTTATTGGCCGACAAATCCGCGGCTTTTAAAAAGATGGATACTCGTTCTTGCCATGTCAATGCTGCCCAAGCCGCCTTGGCTGATAAAGCAGATTCAATCGCCTCAGCTATTTCTTTTTTCCCTCCTTCATAATAATATCCTAAGATATGTTGATGATCGTGTGGAGCAGTCATGGCAACTTTCTTTGACCCTTGAACTGATTTCCCGTGGATGCGCATGGAAACCTCCACTTGTTTATTACGTAATGTGTGAAGTGTATCTTGTAATAATTGGCGCTCTGAACTACCTACAGCATACGAGTAGATGGGTTCGTTGGTTGGTTGAGGTACCTTGAAAAATCCGGTTGACATATCCTTATATATAATGAAGTGTAAAATTTACACAAAAGTACGGCATATTTCTCAAGGTTCAAATGAAAGATAAGGACTTAGCTTTTGCCAAACCGCCTCATCAAGCTGTTGTACTTTTTTCAAATCCTCCCAATTTTGAAAAGCCCCATGCTGTTTACGATAATTCAATACCAAATTGGCTTGTCGATATGGCAAATAAGGATGTCTAAATTCTTTCCAATCGGCCCTATTAATATATAGGTAGCGAAATATACCTTTCCCGACATGAAACTGAGCAATATGTTGATTGGCCCAAAGGGTATCCAAGCCATATACTTCTTTCAATTGAGCCACCCGGTGAAATCCTCCCAATCTCTCCCGATAGGCTAATATCCTTTTGGCAAAGGCAGGCCCAATACCTGGTAAGGCTATCCATGCCAAGGAATCAGCTTGGTTGATATCAATTTGCCAAACTTGCTTTTTCTCCCTTTTCCATGCGTTTGAATACAAAGTGGATTTATAAGGTTGATGATTGCTTTTATAAACTGAGGGGAGATTCCTTTTAGGGTAAGCATAAACTCTTTGATTCGACTTTTCCATCTCAATCAATGTCTTGGTCCAATAGGTAGGTTGAAAGGAATCCATGACTTGCTGCCTACTTTGATATTCCATACATCGGGAAAAGATATCAACTAGAAGCAAAAAAATAAATAGACTAAGCATGCCCAGTATTTCGGAGCGGGTCATACCCAAGATAAATCGGAAGTAATAATGCACTTTGTTTTTCCACATGTTCAAAACATCATAATGGCAAGAATAGTATTTTTTTGTGGTGCCTTCTAGCTAAGCTATTGTTTATTAGAAAATTATCAGTAATTTTGCAGGCTATTTTAGGATTAAAGCCCTCTGGGCAAATCCGAAGAGTGGTTCCGAAACAACTTTTCTTTTCGTAGGGAAATGGCCAAGGGACACCACATCTTTTCATCTACGAGGCGTTCAGCTTGATTAATCTCTTCCAAAAGGAGGAGAATTTGTGCCCATAGGGCCATTATTCACATTAATTAAAACGTATAAAGCCTTGAGTAACATCACTGCCACCGGAAGACACAGCTTTGCGAAAACGCAGAGTGTGATCAATTATCCAGATTTTCTGGATATCCAAATCCAATCCTTCCAAGATTTCTTCCAGCTAGAAACTGCAGCTGAAAATCGCACGGACGAGGGTTTATTTAAAGTATTTGCTGAAAATTTTCCTATCGCGGATTCGCGTGAAAATTTCGTTCTTTCATTCGTTGATTACTCTGTAGATCCTCCGAAATATTCGGTTGATGAGTGTATTGATCGTGGATTAACGTATTCAGTGCCTTTAAAAGCCAAGTTGCGATTGATCTGTAATGATACAGATAACGAAGATTTTCAAACCATCGAACAAGAGGTTTTCTTGGGAAATATTCCTTACATGACAGAACGTGGATCCTTTGTGATCAACGGAGCTGAGCGTGTTATTGTATCGCAATTACACCGTTCACCAGGTGTATTCTTCGCTCAGTCGAAGCATACGAATGGTACGAAATTGTATTCGGCTCGTATTATTCCATTCAAGGGTTCTTGGATTGAATTTGCTACGGACGTAAACAATGTCATGTACGCATACATTGATCGTAAGAAAAAGTTTCCAGTAACGGTATTGCTTCGTGCTATTGGTTACGGAAATGATAAAGACATCTTAGATTTATTTGGCTTAGCTGAAGAAATTAAAGTTGATAAAAAAATCATCAAAGGAATTGTTGGTCGTCGTTTGGCTGCGAGGGTTTTGAAAACTTGGCAGGAAGACTTCGTAGATGAGGATACTGGTGAGGTAGTTTCTATTGACCGTAACGAAATCTTAATCGAGCGTGATACAGTTATTACAGAGAATGAAGTAGAAACGATTTTAGAATCAGGTTCTTCTACCGTTATTCTTCACAAAGATGATGTGAACGTTTCTGATTACAACATCATTTACAATACTTTACAAAAAGATACTTCAAACTCGGAAAAAGAGGCCGTTGAAGTTATTTATAAGCAATTACGTAACACGGATGCACCGGATGAGCAAACTGCTCGTGACATCATCCAAAACTTGTTCTTCTCTGACAAGCGTTATGATTTAGGAGAAGTTGGTCGTTACCGTATCAATAAAAAGTTAGGCCATGACATCCCGATGGATGTGAAGGTATTGACGAAGGAAGATATCATTTCTATTGTGAAGTATTTGATCGGTTTGATCAACTCTCGTGCGGTAGTCGATGATATTGACCACTTATCCAACCGTCGTGTTCGTACCGTGGGTGAGCAATTATACGCTCAGTTCGGTGTGGGTCTTGCTCGTATGGCTCGTACCATCAAGGAGCGTATGAACGTACGTGATAACGAAGATTTCAAGCCAGTTGATTTGATCAACGCTCGTACTTTGTCATCGGTGATTAATTCATTCTTTGGAACGAATCAGCTATCTCAGTTTATGGATCAAACGAATCCATTGGCGGAGATTACGCACAAAAGACGTATGTCTGCCCTAGGGCCAGGTGGTCTTTCTCGTGAAAGAGCTGGTTTTGAGGTTCGTGACGTTCACTATACGCACTACGGTCGTTTGTGTACGATTGAAACTCCGGAAGGTCCAAACATTGGTTTGATTTCCTCACTTTGTGTGCATGCCAAAGTGAATTCCATGGGCTTTATTGAAACTCCATACCGTATTATTGACGGTGGCAAAGTAGATGTAAGTAGCCATGTTCAATATTTAACTGCAGAGGAAGAAGATGGCAAGAACATTGTTCAAGCTAATGCTCCTATTGATATTAAGTCAGGTAAATTCTTATCTGATCGTGTTAAAGCTCGTTTTGAAGGTGACTTCCCATTGGTTAATCCATCCGAAGCACAATTCATGGACGTAGCTCCTAACCAGATTGTTTCGGTGGCTGCATCTATGATTCCTTTCTTGGAGCATGATGATGCTAACCGTGCCTTGATGGGATCCAACATGCAACGTCAAGCGGTACCTTTATTAAGACCAGAAGCGCCAATTGTTGGTACTGGTTTAGAGCACCGTGTGGCGATTGACTCTAGAACTTTAGTAGTAGCTGAAGGAGATGGAGTGATTGAGTATGTTGATGCATTGAAAATTGTAGTTAACTATGATCAAACAGAAGACGAAAAAGTCATCAGCTTTGATGGTTCTTCTAAAACCTACAAATTGATCAAGTTCCGTAGAACTAACCAAGATACTACTATCAACTTGAAGCCAATTGTTTTCAAAGGAGAGCGCGTTACGAAAGGACAAGCACTTTGCGAAGGATATGCGACTCAAGGTGGTGAATTAGCTTTAGGACGTAACATGAAAGTGGCCTTCATGCCATGGCAAGGTTACAACTTTGAGGATGCGATTGTAATCTCAGAAAAAGTTGTTCGCGATGATATTTTTACTTCGATTCACATTGAAGAGTTTGAATTGGAAGTTCGTGATACCAAACGTGGAGAAGAGGAATTAACTTCTGAAATCCCGAACGTATCGGAAGAGACAGTTCGCAACTTGGATGAAAACGGAGTAGTTCGTGTAGGATCTGATGTTAAAGAAGGAGATATTTTAATTGGTAAGATTACTCCAAAAGGAGAATCTGATCCAACTCCAGAAGAAAAATTATTACGTGCCATCTTTGGTGACAAAGCGGGTGACGTGAAAGATGCTTCTAAGAAAGCACCTCCATCACTTAAAGGTGTGGTTATCGACACGAAATTGTTCTCTCGTCCTAAAAAGGATAAAGAAGAGCGTGAGAAGTCGAAAGCTGAATTGAAAAAAGTGATGAAGCAATATGGCAAAGATTTGTTAGACATTCGTCGTATCATGATCGACAAGACAGTAGCCTTGTTGAACGGTAAGACATCTAACGGAATCAAGCATAAATTCGGAACGGTGATTGTAGAGAAGGGTGTAAAATTCAGTGCGAAAAACATTGAAGAATTATTATTCCCAGACAAAAACTTGTACCGTGATGAGAGTACTTATGCTGTACCAGAAGAAGCCAATTTACTTTCTGATTTGATCGTAGAAGAAACTACGGCTGATGCAGAATTAAATGCTCGTTTCTTACAGTTAATCAAAAACTACAACATTCGTCGTAATGAAATCGCTGGTCGATTCAAGCGTGAGCGTTTCGTGTTAGAGGTGGGTGATGAATTACCTGCAGGTATCGTGAAATTGGCGAAGGTGTATGTAGCTAAGAAACGTAAGTTGAAAGTAGGAGATAAAATGGCGGGTCGTCACGGTAATAAGGGTGTTGTAGCTCGTATTGTACGTGAGGAAGACATGCCATTCTTGGAAGATGGAACTCCAGTAGATATCGTATTGAATCCACTAGGGGTACCTTCTCGTATGAACTTAGGTCAGATTTACGAAACTGTATTAGGTTGGGCTGGACAAAAATTGGGTAAGCGTTATGCGACACCAATCTTTGACGGTGGTACTGAGGCAGAAGTTGCTGCTGAGTTAACTCTAGCTGGTTTACCAGATTGGGGCCGTACGTATTTATACAATGGTTTGACGGGTGATAAATTTGATCAACCAGTAACAGTAGGTATTATTTACATGCTGAAATTGGGCCACTTAGTGGATGATAAGATGCACGCTCGTTCGATTGGACCATACTCATTGATTACGCAACAACCATTGGGAGGTAAAGCTCAATTTGGAGGTCAGCGTTTCGGTGAGATGGAGGTATGGGCGCTAGAGGCCTTCGGAGCAGCGAATATCTTGCAAGAGATTTTAACTGTTAAATCCGATGACGTTATCGGCCGTGCTAAAGCATACGAAGCCATCGTAAAAGGTGAGAATATGCCAAAACCAAATATTCCAGAATCATTCAACGTATTGATTCATGAATTACGTGGTTTAGCATTAGAAATCACTCTAGAGTAAACATACATAGGGCTGGCAACGGCCCTTAACTAACATCATTTTCCAAAAAAATTAAACGAAAATGTCATTTAAAAAGACTAGAAAGCTGAATAGCGACTTCCAAAAGGTGACCATTTCATTGGCCTCTCCTGAGTCGATCTTAGAAGGTTCAAATGGTGAAGTAACCCAACCGGAAACCATCAACTATAGAACATACAAGCCTGAGATGGGTGGATTGTTCTGTGAGAGAATCTTTGGACCTACCAAAGATTGGGAATGTCACTGTGGAAAATATAAGCGTATTCGTTACAAAGGCATCATTTGCGACCGCTGTGGTGTTGAAGTAACTGAGAAAAAAGTACGTCGTGAGCGTATGGGACACATCGAATTGGTGGTTCCAGTTGCGCATATTTGGTACTTCCGTAGCTTACCCAACAAGATTGGTTACATGCTTGGATTATCAACTAAGAAATTAGATCAAGTGATCTACTATGAAAGATATGTGGTGGTTCAAGCCGGTATGTATGCTGAAGAAGGAAAGATAGGTTCTCAATACCTTGATTTCTTGACTGAAGATGAGTACTTGGATATCTTGGATAAGTTACCACGTGAGAACCAACATTTGCCGGATGAAGATCCACAGAAATTCATCGCTAAGATGGGTGCTGACGCATTGAACATGTTGTTGTCTCGTATCAACTTACACGAATTATCGGCTGACTTACGTCACTCGGCAGATACTGAATCTTCACAACAACGTAAAGCAGAAGCTTTAAAGCGTTTGAAGGTAGTAGAAGCATTCCGTGAGTCGATTGGCCGTATTGATAACCGTCCAGAGTGGATGATCATCAAAATGGTACCAGTGATTCCACCAGAATTACGTCCATTAGTTCCATTAGATGGAGGTCGTTTTGCGACTTCTGACTTGAACGATTTATACCGTCGCGTAATCATCCGTAACAATCGTTTGAAGCGTTTGATCGAAATCAAAGCTCCAGAGGTAATTTTACGTAATGAAAAGCGTATGTTACAAGAGGCTGTTGACTCCTTGTTCGACAACTCTCGTAAGGTAAATGCCGTTCGTTCTGAAGGTAACCGTGCTTTGAAATCTCTTTCTGATATGTTGAAAGGAAAGCAAGGTCGTTTCCGTCAAAACTTATTAGGAAAGCGTGTTGACTACTCAGGTCGTTCGGTAATTGTGGTTGGACCAGAATTGAAAATGCATGAGTGCGGTCTTCCAAAAGACATGGCTGCTGAACTTTTCAAACCGTTTGTTATCCGTAAGTTGATCGAGCGTGGTATCGTTAAAACGGTTAAATCTGCCAAGAAAATTGTGGATCGTAAAGATCCTGTTGTTTGGGATATTTTGGAAAATGTCATGAAAGGGCACCCGGTATTATTAAACCGTGCTCCTACGTTGCACCGTTTGGGTATCCAAGCGTTCCAGCCTAAACTAATTGAAGGAAAAGCGATTCAATTACACCCATTGACTTGTACGGCATTCAACGCCGACTTTGACGGTGACCAGATGGCGGTTCACGTTCCACTAGGACATGAAGCGATTTTGGAAGCCTCTTTGTTGATGTTGGCCTCACATAACATCCTTAACCCTGCTAATGGAGCGCCGATCACGGTACCTTCACAAGACATGGTTCTTGGATTATATTATGTAACCAAAGGAAGAAAATCAACTGAAACACATAAAGTAGATGGCGAAGGCCGTCGTTTCTATGGTTTTGAAGAAGTGGTGATTGCATTGAACGAAAAGAAATTATCGAAACATGCGAACATCGTGGTAAAAGCGAATGTACGTAAGGAAGATGGTTCTTTAGTGAGCGAAATGGTGGAAACTGTTGCAGGTCGCGTATTGTTCAATCTTTGCGTACCAGAGCAAGTTGGTTACATCAATGAATTATTGACTAAAAAGAAATTGCAGCAGATCATTTCTCAAGTTCACAAAATTTGTGGAATGGCTCGTACAGCTCAATTCTTGGATGATATCAAAGATTTAGGATTCCAACAAGCCTTCCACGGCGGATTGTCGATGGGTATTGGTGATGTTCAGATTCCAGAGGAAAAAGCACACTTAGTGAAGAAAGCTCAGGAAGATGTACAAGCTGTTTGGGATAACTACTTAATGGGTTTAATCACAGATAACGAGCGTTACAATGCAGTTATTGACATCTGGACAAAAGTGAACTCGAAAATTACCGAGACATTGATGAAGCAGATGGAAGAGGATAACCAAGGATTCAATGCGATCTACATGATGATGCACTCTGGAGCCCGTGGTTCTCGTGAGCAAATCCGTCAGTTGGGTGGTATGCGTGGTTTGATGGCTAAGCCGCAGAAGAACTTACAAGGTTCGGTTGGTGAGATCATCGAAAACCCTATCCTATCTAACTTTAAAGAAGGTCTAGACGTATTAGAGTACTTTATCTCAACACACGGTGCTCGTAAAGGTTTGGCAGATACTGCCTTGAAAACAGCCGATGCGGGTTATTTGACACGTCGTTTACATGACGTTGCTCAAGATGTGATTGTGAATGAAGAAGATTGCGGTACTTTACGTGGTATTCAGGTATTCCCATTGAAAGATAATGAGGAGATCATTGAGCCATTATCGGAGCGTATCTTAGGTCGTGTATCCGTACATGATGTATATGATCCAATTAGCAATGAGTTAATTGTAGCTTCTGGCGATGAAATCACAGAGATTGCAGCAAACAAAATTGATGAGACTGCTATTGAATCTGTTGAGATTCGTTCGGTATTAACTTGTGAAACTAGAAATGGTGTTTGTGCGAAATGTTACGGACGTAACTTATCTACAGGCCACATGGTGGGTCAAGGAGAAGCTGTAGGTGTAATTGCATCACAGTCGATCGGTGAGCCAGGTACACAGTTAACGTTACGTACATTCCACGTCGGTGGTACGGCACAAAACGTATCATTGGATGCGAGTGTAAAAGCGAAGTTTGATGGTGTGATTAATTTTGAAGAGGTTCGTACAGTAAGTTCAACTGATTCAGAAGGAAATCCAGTAGAGATCGTAATGGGTCGTTCGGGTGAAGTTCAGATCATCAATCCTGCTAACAAGCAGTTGTTGATTTCTAGCAACATTCCATACGGTTCAGTTATTCGTGTGAAAGATGGTCAAACCATCAAGAAAGGCGAAGAGATTTGTGCTTGGGATCCATACAATGCGGTTATTTTATCTGAAGCAGAAGGTAAGGTTGCGTTTGAATCGATTGAGGAAAACAATACCTACAAAGAGGAAGCTGATGAGCAAACAGGTTTACGTGAGAAGGTGATTATCGAATCTAAGGATAAGACTAAGAACCCATCCGTATTGGTTGTAGCTAAAGGAAAAGAGGATTTGGTATATAACGTACCAGTAGGTGCTCGTTTGGCGATTGATGAAGGAGACAAAATCAAAGCTGGACAGATCATTGCGAAGATTCCACGTGCGGCGGGTAAAACTCGTGACATTACGGGAGGTCTTCCACGTGTAACAGAGTTATTTGAAGCACGTAATCCATCTAACCCAGCGGTAGTTTCTGAGATTGATGGTGTTATTTCATATGGTATCATCAAGCGTGGTAACCGTGAGATTATCGTAACTCCAAAAGAAGGAACAGAGCGTAAGTACTTGGTGCCATTGACTAAGTTTATCTTGGTACAAAACAATGACTTCGTACGTGCTGGAACGCCATTATCTGATGGAGCAATTACGCCTTCGGATATCTTATCGATCAAAGGACCAACAGCGGTACAAGAATACTTAGTGAATGAAATCCAAGATGTATACCGCTTACAAGGGGTAAAAATCAACGATAAGCATATTGAGTGTATCGTTCGTCAGATGATGCAGAAAGTTGAAATCTTGGATCCAGGTGATACTCAATTCTTACAGGGTCAAAACGTAGATCGTTTTGCCTTCCGTGAGGAGAATGATCAGATTATGGACAAGAAAGTAATCACAGAATCAGGTGATTCAGATAAGTACAAGCCAGGTATGATTATCTCTGCTCGTGCTTTACGTGATGAGAACTCCTCATTGAAGCGTAGAGATATGAAAGTGATGAAAGTACGTGATGCGCATGCGGCAGTCTCTTCTGCTAATTTGCAGGGTATAACTCAAGCATCATTGGGTACTGAGTCATTCATCTCAGCGGCATCCTTCCAGGAAACGACGAAGGTATTGTCTGAGGCATCGATTCGTGCAAAACAAGATACATTGGAAGGCTTGAAGGAGAACGTAATTGTTGGACACTTGATTCCTGCGGGAACGGGAGTTCGCAGATACAAGGACTTCATTGTTACTCCAGTAGATGAGTTAAAGCAATTAGAAGCAAAAGTGGCAGCTAGCGAAGCAGAAGTTGCGGCGAAGGTTTCGGTTGAAAACTAGTCTTCAACTAGCTTGAATTAAGATCCCCTTCAGGAAACTGGAGGGGATCTTTTTATTTAATTCCAAAGCTTCAACATAAGTGTAAACTAAAATGGAAAATCAAATGTGCTCTTTAGTAATTGACTAACAGCTTTAAGGGAATGCAAAGAGTATTAACATAGGAGCAGAATTCACCAAAACATAGACAATTAATACCCACTCAAAACACCAAATTCTAAATCATATCTTTATCGTTTAAAACAGGTTTACTTGAAAATAGGACTTTACGTATTTGGAATACTTACATTATTTGCCCTTACTTATTAATCCAAACAAGTAATATTTCTATCTTTCGAATTAAAAAATCCACCCAGTCAGGCAAAATTTCCACTGAGAAATAGAAAAAATAAATCCATACATATTGCTTCTTTTTCATGGTTGGACATTACTGATTATTGCTGACAAACCATAAATAAATCCCATAAATAATGATGGCCCAAGTAGCTATTCGAGACTCTTGAAAAAGGAATGGATACCGACTTTGATCTACAAACATGCTACCTATTAAATAGAGGCTTAGTAAAATCAAAGCCACTAAAACATAACGGGTATCTATTATAAAATAGGTAAAGGGAATCCAATCCAAGGTTTTGATAAAATCCACCACGGGCATGATGAAAGATGCCAACACGAGGAATATATTGGCGTACCAAGACGTCCAACGAAAGGATAGTAAATTATTCATGGTCCTACATGTAGATATTTTGATTTGACTATTCAGAAGGATAAAAACTTTGTCCATTCAATCGCTTCCGCTCATACACCTTTGCCTTGTTCGATTTTTTATCAATAATCATGTATCCAGACTGGTGTAATATCGGATTAAATAAATCCACATCTTGATATCGTTTATTGATTTTCAATTTGGGAATTGGACTGGGGACGACCAATTTCTTGACAGGCGAAGTACTCGTAGAAAAAAACAGAAATATGGCTAGGTTGATCACGATCAAATCCAAGCTCCAAGAATTTAGCTTGCTCATTATATTTTCTTGGAAGACGCTTGATAATAACCTTTGAGATATCCATTTTTTATCTCTTTGAAATTAATGGCAATCAAAAACGCCAAACATACGAATGCTATAAATAGCAAACGGCCTGCAAATTCTTTCATAATTATTACTGGTTAGGTGACAGGATAACGGGCTTATTATGCCAATTAATGGCGAAAAAAGCCTCAGCAAAGATGGCTATTCCAAAAATAATGTTTCTTGCGAAAACGCAAGAAATAAATATTACCCCTAAAATATCAAGTTTGAATTCCATCGAATTAGCCAAATAATCCTCCTTTACTAAGGCTCTATCAATTGATAATTCCCCAAATTAGTCCCCTGAAAAAGACGCTTATACACGCATAATTCCTAATATTTCTTTAAATTTAAACTTCCTATTTTTATGCTATGAAAAATCCAAATCCAGAAGAAAACCAGTTAAACATTGAATTGCCTGAAGAGATTGCAGAAGGAGCTTATGTCAACCTGGCATTGATAGCCCATTCTCCTTCCGAATTTGTCATGGACTTTATTCGTATCTTACCTGGAATTCCCAAAGGAAAGGTGAAGTCGAGGATCGTCATGACTCCCGATCATGTGCAACGATTACTGATGGCGCTTCAAGAAAATATTCAACGCTATGAAGAAGCTTTTGGACCTATCGCCAAAGACTTGGATAACCCTGGTTTTCAATTTCCCATGAACTACAATGGCCCCATAGGCGAAGCGTAAACGTTTGCATTTTTATTCCATTAAAATAGGCCTAAAATTTTACGTATACATAGGGTAAATACCCTTACTTTTCTACTTTAGAAAGGTATATTAACCATTTTTATATTAATGGCCATGCCCATTCTCAACCAAAAACTAGTTAGCGAAGGTGCAATTAACACCCAGCTACCCCTCCAATATCCTTCTCCGGAAGTATTTACTTATCCAGAGAAAATCCTTCAATTTGGAACCGGTGTCCTACTGCGAGGTTTATGTGATTATTTTGTAGATAAAGCCAACCGTCAAGGTGTTTTTAAAGGCCGCGTAGTCCTAGTTAAATCGACTTCCAAAGGAGGTGCAGATGCTTTTGAAGCGCAAGATGGTTTGTATACGCATTGCATCAAAGGCATTGATGAAGGCAAAGAAGTGGAGGAATATTTGATTAATTCATCCATCTCCAGAACATTAACAGCTTCCAAAGAGTGGGATACTATTTTGGCTTGCGCAAGCAGTCCAGATATGCAAATTATCATCTCCAACACCACCGAGGTAGGTATACAATATGTAGCGAATGATGCCATCAGTGGTGGATGTCCAAGCTCTTTCCCTGCTAAATTAGTAGCTTTTCTTCATGCCCGTTGGCAACATTTCGGTGGAAGTAAAGAATCAGGCATGGTCATCATCCCAACGGAATTAATCATCAATAATGGCGATGTGTTAAAGGACATTGTTTTGAAATTGGCCAATGACCATCAGCTCTCTGCCGACTTCATTCAATGGCTACAAACCGCCAACCATTTTTGTAATTCCTTGGTAGATCGCATTGTGCCTGGGGCACCGGATGCAGCTACTAGAACTGCCATTTGTGATCAATTAGGTTATGATGATTCTTTAGTGATCATTTCAGAAGTATATCGTTTATGGGCTATTCAAGGTAGTTCGGACGTTAAGAAAATCTTGAGTTTTGCATCCGTTGATTCAGGTGTGGTGATTGCAGAAGACATTGAAATTTACCGTGAGTTGAAACTTCGTCTCTTGAACGGAACACATACCCTCATGTGTGGGATGTCCTATTTATTAGGGTTCCGTTTAGTAAAGGATGTCATGAGCAATTCGTATTTGAGCAAATTGGTGATGAACTTGATGCTGACAGAATTAGCTCACTCCATTCCGTATAAAATGGATTTCAAAATTGCCGATCGCTTTGGTCGATCGGTTTTGGACCGCTTTAAAAATCCGTTCATCAACCATAAATTGATTGATATCACGGTTCAGTACACGACCAAAATGAGAATGCGAAATATTCCTCTATTGGTGAATTATTACCAGATTTTTGGGAAAGCTCCCGAGCTTTTTGCCATGGGTTTTGCGGCATACTTACAGTTTATGCATGCCGTAAAAGCAGAAGATGGCAAATATTTTGGGGAATGTAATGGGGAGTTCTACCCAATACAATGTGACTATGCTGCTTATTTTTATGAAGCTTGGAAAGATTTAAACTTAACAAAACTATTGGCTGACGAGAAGCTTTGGGGGCATGATTTAAGTGCTTTGCCAGGCTTTGAAGATGCGGTGAAGAAATATTTATAATGCGGGAGAAATGAAGAATGTAGAATGAAAAATGTAGAATTAAGATAGTAAAAATGCCAAGCCCAAGAATAGTATACAAGAATTCCTTTGGCCTAGTACTCTAAAATTGACTACTTATGATAAGAATTGATTCTACCCTTTTAATTCTACATTTTTCATTCTTCATTCTACATTAATTAAAACACGATGAAGGCTTTTTTAAACGAAGATTTTTTATTGCAGTCGAGCACCGCTCAGACATTATACCATCAATATGCGGCCCACATGCCCATCATTGATTACCATAACCATTTAGTGCCTCAACAGATTGCGGAAGACAAGCAATTTGATAATATCACACAAATATGGCTTTATGGCGACCATTACAAATGGAGAGCAATGCGGGCACATGGAGTCAACGAGCGCTACATCACCGGCGATGCCACTGATGAAGAAAAATTCATGAAATGGGCAGAAACCGTTCCGTATACAATGCGTAACCCATTATATCATTGGACGCATTTGGAATTACAGCGCTATTTTGGCGTTACTGAAGTACTTAATGCGGAGTCAGGTAAGCGCATTTACGATCATTGTTCCGCTTTATTGCGCAGCAAAGAATACTCGGTTCGGAATTTATTAAGAAAAATGAATGTCAAAGCGCTTTGCACGACAGACGACCCTATCGATAATTTGGCATATCACCAATCCATCGCAGCGAGTGGTTTTGAGATCAAAGTATTACCTACTTTCCGTCCAGATAAAGCCATGGCGGTGGATGATGAATTAACTTTCATAGAATATGTGAATGCCTTGAGCCAGGTAAGTGGTAAACAAATCAATCACCTGCAAGATTTTAAAGATGCGATTCAAGATCGTCACGATTTCTTTCATTCTGTTGGTTGCCGTTTGAGTGACCATGGTTTGGAACATATTTATGCAGAAGATTATACCGAAGAAGAAATCGAGCTTATTTTCACTCGCTTGCATTCTGGCAAAACCATCAATAAAAAAGAAAAATGGCAGTTTAAATCAGCTATGCTGGTATTTTTTGCTCATTTAGATCACGCCAAAGGATGGACTCAGCAGTTTCATTTGGGGGCATTGAGAAATAATAATAATCGACTTTTAAGTAGTTTAGGGCCTGATACGGGTTTTGATTCTATCGGGGATTTTGAACAAGCTAAGTCCTTATCGAAATTCTTAAATACACTAGACACAACGAACCAATTAGCTAAGACGATTTTATATAACTTGAATCCAAGAGATAATGAATTGTTTGCGACCATGACAGGTAATTTTCAGGATGGAACAATCGTTGGAAAGATTCAATTTGGCTCAGGTTGGTGGTTTTTGGATCAAAAAGACGGCATGGAAAAACAAATCAATGCCTTGTCCAATATGGGGATGTTAAGTCATTTTGTAGGGATGTTAACTGATTCTCGTAGTTTCTTATCTTTCCCAAGACATGAGTATTTTAGAAGAATACTTTGTAATTTGATTGGTCAAGATGTAGAAAATGGCGAATTGCCAGCAGATATGGAATGGTTAGGGAAATTGGTTAAAGACATTTCATATACCAATGCCTCCCAATTTTTTAATTTTGAATAAAGCATGAAAAAAGTAGTTACGTTTGGAGAAATCATGGGGCGACTAAGTCCTCCAGGTTATGGGAGAATAGTACAAGCACAGTCGCTCAATTTGACTTTTGGAGGGGGAGAAGCGAATGTTGCTGGTGCTTTAGCTCATTTAGGAATTCCTGCAGCTCATGTCACTAAATTTCCTGATCATGAAATGGGACATGCCGCTACTTCTTATTTCAGAAAAGTGGGAGTAGACATGCAGTATGTTCAATATGGCGGCAATCGTTTAGGTTTGTATTTTACTGAATTTGGAGCCGCTATGCGCCCAAGTAAAGTAGTTTATGACCGAGCAGATTCTTCCTTTGCGCATTTAGATCCCAAAGAGTTTAATTGGAAAGAAATCTTAAAAGATGCTCAATGGTTCCATTGGACAGGTATAAGTCCAGCTATTTCCGAATCTGCTGCACAGGCTTGTCGGGAAGCCATCAAGGTCGCCAATGATTTAGGAATCACAGTTTCTGCCGATGTCAATTACCGTAAAAACTTATGGCAATATGGCAAATCGGTACAAGAGGTGATGCCTGATTTGATTGCAGGTTGTGATATCATCGTTTGTGGAAAAGGAGATGCCGAAGATATTCTGAATATTGTTCCAGACGGAAGTACCAAAAGTGGTTGGGAATCCGTAAGTAAACAAATCATGGCTCGTTTTCCTCGAATTAAAAAAATCATCAATACCAAGAGAGGTCAAATTTCAGCATCACAAAATACCTTGTCGGCCACTTCTTTCAACGGCAAACAAGTATTGAAGTCGGAAACAGTAGAAATAAGTCAAATAGTAGATAGAATTGGCGGCGGAGATGCTTTTATGGCTGGATACATCTATGGGAATCTAATTCTGAAAGATGAAGCTCAGTCCTTATCATTTGCTGTTGCAGCTTCCGCATTAAAACATACGATCGAGGGGGATATTAATTTAGCCAACTTAGATGAAATAGAAACCGTCATGAAGGGAGACCTGACAGGACGCTTAAAACGATAACCATGGCAAGAAATTCTTCCGAAGTTGTATATCAACGCATTCAAGAGACACCAATCGTCCCATTATTTTTTAATGCCGATTTATCCATTGCTACGAGCGTATTAAAAGCTTGTTATGATGGAGGAATCCGCGTTTTTGAATTTACCAATCGAGGCAAAGAAGCCCCATATATTTTTGCCAAAGCCATGGAATATGTGGAGAAAGAATGTCCGGATTTAGTATTAGGAATTGGTACAATTTATGATGCCAAACAAGCCAATGAATTTATTCAAATGGGTGCTGATTTTATGTTGCAACCATTCATTACCGAATCTGTTGGGGAAGTATGTGGTAAGCATGACATTCCATGGATGCCAGGCGCCATGACATTAACAGAAATCCGTCAAGCAGAAATTTGGGGAGCTAAAATCGTTAAGATCTTTCCAGGTAATGTAGTGGGGCCAGCTTTTGTTAAGGCATTAAAAGGACCTATGCCCAATACCCAAATCATGGTTACGAGTGGAGTAGAACCAAATAAAGAGAGTTTGAGTACATGGTTTAATGCAGGTGCAGCCGCGGTAGGTATGGGTTCACAATTATTTCCGGCTGATTTGATTGCCAAAAAAGATTATCAAGCTATTGAACAAATGATTGCCCAATTAATTACAACTTATCGGGAACTGTAACCCAAACAAAACCTCAACCTTATGGAAATTGGAAAATACCGTTGGAAAATTTGCGCATTACTATTCTTTGCCACTACGATCAACTACTTAGATAGGCAAGTGATTGGTCTATTAAAGCCGGTTTTAGAAGACCAATTTAATTGGACAGAAACAGATTACTCCAACATCGTTATTACCTTTCAAGCTGCCTATGCGATTAGTTTGCTAGGTTTTGGCGGCATTATTGATCGAATCGGAACTAAATTGGGTTATTCTATTTCCATCGTGGTATGGAGCATAGCAGCTATGTTGCATGCTTTGGCAACAGGAACGTTGAGCTTTGCTTTCATGCGTGGATTATTAGGTTTAGGTGAAGCTGGTAACTTTCCTGCTGCCATCAAAACAGTAGCCGAATGGTTTCCTAAAAATGAAAGAGCTTTAGCCACAGGTATTTTTAATTCTGGGGCCAACATTGGAGCGGTTGCCGCCCCTATTTTAGTGCCTTGGATTTTAGGTGTTTATGGCTGGGAAATGGCTTTTATTGCGACAGGAGCCATTGGGTTTATTTGGTTAATTTTTTGGTGGTTATTTTATGAAGTTCCTTCTAAACACAAAGAATTATCTCAAGCAGAATTTGATTATATCCATGCCGATAAAGAAGAAAAAGATGAAAATCAGGAACCTGTTAAATGGGCTAAATTATTTGGCTTCCGTCAGACATGGGCCTTTTTCTTTGGAAAAATGTTGACCGACCCAATCTGGTGGTTCTTCCTATTCTGGTTACCTTCTTATTTCTCCGAGCGTTTCCAATTGGATTTGAAAAAACCAAGCTTAGAGTTGATTATCGTATATACTGCCACGACTGTGGGAAGTATTGGTGGAGGTTGGTTATCTGGTAAATTAATTAACCTAGGTTGGCCGTCTTTCCGAGCTAGAAAAATCACTATGCTAGGTTTTGCTTTGGCGGTAGTGCCCATCATGTTAGCTCGTTATTGTGATAATATTTGGCAAGCAGTAGCCTTGATCTCTTTGGCTGCCGCCTCTCATCAAGCTTGGAGTGCCAATATTTATTCCATTGCTACGGATATGTTCCCGAAGAAAGCGGTTAGCTCTGTGATTGGAATTGGCGGTATGGCGGGTTCAGTGGGAGGTATATTCTTCCCTATGATTGTGGGATCTTTATTAGATAAATATAAGCTTTTAGGCAACATCAATGATGGTTATAACATCATCTTCTTGCTTTGCGGTAGTGCTTATGTTTTGGCTTGGTTAATTATCTATTCTTTAGCTCCCAAATTGGAGACAGCTAATATTGATTAATCAATATTTATTATTTCAAATTAGGCGTGTTGAGCAATCAACACGCTTTTTTTATTCCCATTGCTGAAATAAATCTACTAACTCTTGAGCAATAGCCTCTTTTGATTTCAGGCTACAAGTATGTCGTTCGCCAGAAGCATGAAAGACTTGAACTTGATTGGTATCCAAACCAAAACCAGCCCCAGGCTGTTTTAGTGAGTTCAAGACAATCGCATCTAGATTTTTTCTTTGTAATTTATCCAAGGCGTTTGTTTCTTCATTTTCTGTTTCCAAAGCAAAGCCAATCAATTTTTGATGGCTTCTTTTTTGTGTACCCAAACAGGCTAAAATATCCGTGGTTTTTTCTACCAGTATATCTAGATTACTCTCCTTTTTCTTGATTTTTTCACTTGCTACAGTGACAGGTCTATAATCTGCTACCGCAGCAGCCATAATAGTCCAATCTGAATTAGGAAATTCTCGAAGACAAGCCTCTTCCATTTCTTTGGCAGAAACAACTGGAACACAATGAATCCCAGAAAATGCAGGTTTCAAGGCCATAGGGCCAGTAATTAAGGTAACATCAGCTCCTTGTAAATAAAAGGCCTCCGCCAAAGAAATACCCATTTTGCCAGAGGAATGATTGGAAATATAGCGAACTGGGTCTATTGCCTCCTGGGTAGGTCCTGCACTAATCAATACTTTTTTACCATACCAGCTTTTTCCCCTACCTATTTTTTCTACTAGCTCCAGCAGCATTTCCTCTGGTTCTGCCATGCGCCCTTCTCCATGTAAACCACTGGCTAGAAACCCGGTATTCACTGATAAAATATGATTACCAAAGGATTGTAACTGAACTAAATTTTGCTGTGTAGAAGGATGCTTATACATATCCTCATCCATAGCTGGGGCAATGAAGATGGGACAACGGGCCGACAAATAAGTGGCTATAACAATATTGTCACATAAGCCATTAGCCATTTTACTCAGGGTATTACACGTGGCTGGAGCGATGATAAAAGCATCAGCCCAAAGGCCGAGTTCAACATGATTGTTCCAAACATGTTGATCATGAAAATCAATCCAGACAGGGTTATTGGAGAAGGTGGAAAGGACTAATGGAGAAACAAAATCTTTGGAAGCAGATGTCATTACTACACGTACTTCTGCCCCATTTTTTTTCAATAATCGAACTAAAAGTATGGCTTTGTAGGCGGCTATACTGGCACTAATTCCGACGATGATTTTTTTACCCTGTAACATAGCATTGGAAAAGGTCGGCAAGTAACGAAATTTGCACAAAATAAGGTAATTTTAGTGCCAAATTCGACCATGAAGATATTTGAAACAAAACAGGCATTGCAAGATTTCATCGATGAACATCGGTCGAAAAATGACCTTATTGGATTTGTACCAACCATGGGTGCTTTGCATGAAGGTCATTTATCCCTCATAGAGAAGTCTAAGGAACAAAGTGCCGTTACGGTTTGTAGTATATTCATCAATCCTACTCAATTCAATGATCCAAAGGATTTTGAAAAGTATCCAAAAACCATAAATGAGGACTTACAAAAACTAGAATTAGCTGGCTGTGAGGCCGTTTTTCTTCCCTCGGTTTCGGAAATGTATCCTGAAGGAATGCATCAATTACCACATTGTCCCTTAGGTAGATTGGAGGAGCTTTGGGAGGGGGCACATCGTCCAGGGCATTTTCAAGGTGTCTGTGTGATTGTGCATCGTCTGTTGGAAGCTGTTCGACCAGATTTGCTATTTATGGGAAGTAAAGATTTTCAGCAGGTAGCGGTCATTCGACAATTATTAGCTCAATACTCATTTAAACCAACCATAGAATTAATCTCTTGTGAAACCGTTCGTGAGGCGAGTGGTTTAGCGATGAGTAGTAGAAATGTTCGACTTAGCTCTGAACAAAAAATCCAAGCCTTGGCTATTTATCATGGTTTTGATACGATTCAAAAAGCCATAAAAGAACAAATAACTTGCAGTACAAAAGAATTAGAGCGACAATTTGCTCAACAATTATTGGATGCTGGCTTTGAATCCGTGGATTACATTGCCTTTGCGGACCCTAAAAGCTTAGAACCCATTATAGATCTCTCTCAAACCTTTGTTGTATTAGTGGCCGCTTTTATTGGCGGGGTCCGACTGATTGACAATCAACTATTTTCCCATGAGCTATTTAAAAGAGTTTAAAAAAATCACGACTCAAAGTCTGCAAATCATGAAAAAGCAAGGAGAAAAAATCTCCATGTTAACATGTTACGATTTTTCTATGGCCAAATTGTTGGACCAATCAGGTGTGGATGTTTTGCTGGTAGGAGACAGTGCAAGTAATGTGATGGCGGGTCATGAAACAACCCTTCCTATTACTTTAGAGCAAATGATTTATCATGCTCAATGTGTCGTTAGAGGTACAGAAAGAGCATTAGTTTTAGTGGATTTGCCTTTTGGGTCTTATCAATCCAATAGTGAAATCGCTCTTTCTTCAGCGATTCGGATTATGAAAGAAACGGGAGCGCATGCCATTAAGTTAGAAGGTGGACAAGAAGTACTAGACAGTATCAAAAAAATAGTCAAGGCAGGTATCCCAGTAATGGGACATCTAGGATTGACTCCTCAAAGTATATATCAATTTGGCTCTTATGGAGTTAGAGCCAAGGAGGAAGAGGAGGCTAACCTGTTAGTAGAAGAAGCTAAGATGTTGGAGGAAGCGGGTTGTTTTGGAGTAGTTTTGGAAAAAATCCCAGCTGATTTAGCGAAAAAGGTAAGTGAAAGTTTACATATCCCAAGTATAGGCATAGGCGCTGGAAAACATTGCGATGGTCAAGTTTTGGTCATGCATGATATGCTAGGTATAAACACGGAGTTTAAACCTAGATTTCTACGTCGTTATTTAAATTTAGGAGAATTGATTCCTCAGGCCGTTAAAAACTATGTGGCTGATGTCAAAAATCAAGACTTCCCCAATGAAGCAGAATCTTATTAAGCCAAACGATTACTGGCATTTGGAAATACGACAGTTGGTTCAAAAGTTTTCGCCGCTTCAAAGTCCATTAAAGCATAAGAAATAATGATCACAATATCTCCAACTACGGCTTTTCTAGCAGCGGGACCATTGAGGCAAATGATGCCTGATCCTCGTTCGCCTTTAATTAGATAAGTTTCAATTCGTTCTCCATTATTGACATTAACTACTTGAATTTTTTCATGTTCCAACATGTTTGCAGCATCCATCAAGTCGGCATCCATGGTTAGACTTCCTACATAGTCAATATTGGCTTCTGTGACAGTGGCACGATGCACCTTCGATTTTAATATTTGTATTTGATACACAATTTTGGTTTTTGAGAGTATACAAATTTACGAAAAAGAAATATTTAACTTTGTTAACAAATCAAATGAATGATGGTACTTTGCTTGGATTTTGGAAATTCTCAGTTAAAATATGCTTGGGTAGAGGCTGATCATATCGTTGATTTTGGCATTTTAAGCGATTCAAATTTTGAATCAATATCTCAAATCTGTCAAAATAAGGCCCTTGATTCCATCATTCTAAGTAGTGTAATTGATGTTCCATTAGAACTAATAAATGCCTTAAAAAATTTAGCTCCATTTCATCAACTTAGTTCAAGTTCATTGACGCAGGTGGACTATTCGAATTACGATAAATCGACATTAGGTGTGGACCGAATATGCATAGCAGAAGGGGCTCAAACTTTATTTCCTACTAGCAATCATTTGAGTATTTGCTTGGGAACCTGCATTACGTATAATTGGATTGTGGATGGTAGTTTTAAAGGAGGGGCTATAAGTCCTGGCCTTATGATGCGAACAAAGTCCATGCATGATTATACGGCACATTTACCCCTAATTTCTCCTCAAATGGACTTCCCTTTGTTGGGTCAAACGACATCAAGTAATTTACTTGCTGGCATAATGCATGGGATATTATTAGAAATTCAGGGATATATTTTAGCATTAAGAAAACAAGATCCCGAAATCGTAATACTTATGTGTGGAGGAGATGCTCCATACTTTGCACCTAGATTAGAAGATTCAGCTATTCATTTTGAAAATGACTTAATTTGGAAGGGCTTAGCTGCATTGGCTCATTTGAATTTAGGGCTTTAATTCTCAACGCTGTCAAGGTTTAAAACCTTGACAGCGTTAGGCAAATCTACCCTATTTTCTCTCATACATTCAACATAAAGCTGATATACTTTTCATTTTATCAAATAGCTTATTTTAACATAATAATATCAATAAACTGATTGGTCTATTGTGCAAAAAAGGACAATTTTACCAACGCTGTCAAGGTTTAAAACCTTGACAGCGTTAAGAAAAAAACCAGCTGAAATTTAACCATAGCTTAACGCCCCCCTAACATAAACATCTGATAACCAATGTAGTTTTGAAGTAGAAAAACTACGCATGATGAGCGTTAACTACCAACCCACTTACAAGACCATCGTTATTTCCGACTTACACTTAGGAAGTAAGGGGTCTAAAGCCAAAGAAGTCAATGAATTTCTAAAAGCTTATTCCTGCCACCAACTCATTCTAAATGGGGATATCATTGACGGTTGGCAATTAAAAAAAGGAGGCGAGTGGAAGAAAAAACACACAGGATTCTTCCGTGCTGTGTTAAAAATGATGGATCGCTGGGATACTGAAGTCATTTATCTGAGAGGTAACCATGATGATTTCCTAGACCAAATCATTCCATTAAAAATAGGAAAACAGTTTTCCATTCGAAGAGACTATACCTTAAAATCATTTGGGAAGAAATATTTTATCACGCATGGTGACATATTTGATAGTATTACAAGTCAAATGAAATGGTTAGCCTATTTAGGGGACATCGGGTATACCTTTTTATTATGGGTCAATAAATGGTACAATTACCACCGTGAAAGACAAGGTAAACCCTATTATTCTTTGTCTCAAACCATCAAACAAAAGGTAAAAGCGGCTGTAAATTTCATTTCCGATTTTGAAGAAAAACTAGTCGAATTAGCCATTGCTCAAGAAGCGGATGGCATTATCTGTGGGCATATTCATAAAGCTGAAATCAAACAAATCAATGGAGTTTCTTATATGAATTCAGGTGATTGGGTGGAATCATTAACGGCCCTAGTGGAAACGCATCAAGGGGAATGGCAAATTCTACACTATCCTGACTTTGATTTAAAAACAGAATTAAAAGAAATCTTAAGTGATCAAATGACCCTCTAATATGGGAAAGTATATATGCACCGTTCAAGGAGAAGGCAGGGGGCATTTGACCCAAGCCATTTCGTTAAGCCAAATTGCTCAAGAAGCCGGCCACGAAATCATAGCTTATGCCGTTGGTTCTACCAATAATCGTAAAATCCCCAGTTTTTTTACAGATTTCATTGGCGACAAACCTCTTTTACAATATGAGAGCCCTTCCCTATGTTATGGAAATGGCAAAGCTGTACAAGTGGGCAAAACCGCCTTTCAAGCATTCTCCAAATTCAAAACTTATTGGAAAAGTGCCTCGGAGTTAGCTGAATTTATTAAAGCACATCAACCGGATGGGATCATCAATTTTTACGAATCCATTACAGGGCTTCATCAATGGAGAACGGGCTCTAAAACTCCCTGTCTATCCATAGGACACCAATATTTATTACTAAATCGCCATTTTGAAAGTATTCCAGAAAAGAAAATAGATCAATTTTTCCTAAATCTAAATACTAAAATAACGGGCATAGGTTCCAAGAAAAAATTAGGGCTTTCCTTTTTACCTTTAGAAAACGACCTCCAAAGAAATATAGAGGTAATCCCCCCACTACTACGAAAAGAAGTCAAGGCCCTGCAAGCTGAGCAAGGAAAAAATTGGTTAGCCTACTTAACACATTATCGATTAGCTGAAGACATCATGGCATGGTCTAAACAAAACCCTGATGTTCAATTGGATTGTTTTTGGGATCATCCCACACATCATGAAATCTTCCATTTTTCCGAAAACTTAACTTTCCATCCCATCAATGCGGAGAAGTATTTGGAAAAAATGTCCCAATGTGCCGGACTTATTTCTACGGCTGGATTTGAGTCCATCGCCGAAGCTATGTACCTCTCCAAACCAACCATGATGGTTCCTGTACCCAACCACATTGAACAGATGATCAATGCTTTTGATGCTTCCTATGCAGGAGCTGGACTCGCTGCCAAAACATTTGACTTAAGTCTTTTCAAAGACTATCAACATGTGCACCGTACAGATTATTCTAAATATCAAGAGTGGATTCAAGAATCTTCTAGATTAATGGACTTTCATTTGAGAGAACTTATTCAACCTAAGCAAGAGAAAAAACGCATTTGGAAATCAATTTTAACCAAGCGAATTAACTGGACATTACCTAAAAATAATGGGGGGCTTTCATTTCCTAAAGCTTAAACCTCTTCGCCCGATAATTACATGGTATGAATTTCTGTGAGAAAACTTAGCTATTGGGCTTCTATTTTAGGAACTTTAAGCTAATTTAAATTGGCACATGATTAAACCTTGGATTTATCTTTTCATTGCTTCTATTTTTGAGACAGGCTGGACCTTTTCATTGAAGTACATGAATTTTGGAAGATTGAAAGACGCATTTCAACAATATCCTTTAATTTCTAAAGAATTTAGCGTTGAATTTTTCCCTCTTTTGGGATATATCTTTTTTGGTGTGGCTAACATCTATTGTTTGTCAGTAGCATTTAAAGATATCCCTACTGCAACTGCATTGGCGGTTTGGACGGCTTGTTCTCTCATTTTAGTCAAGTTATTTGATGTCTTCTATTACAAAACACCCACCAACCTGGCCGAAGTGTTTTTTATGAGCTTGATTGTTGTTGGAATTATTGGCTTAAAAAAATATGCTGCTAGTTGAAAAAACAAAAAAGCTGGGCAATGCCCAGCTTTTTGCGTAACGTATTTCTCATTTTAACCATTAATTATTTAATCAACCACATCGAGTCGTTAATATCATCTGTACCATTAAACTGGCTTTGAATAGCAGCTTTATAATTCGTTGCATTCGTCGTTCTTTCTGTTGTTGGATAGATCCATCTAACAGCAATACGACTGGAGTTACCATTCCCAACGCCCACATCAAACTTAGGGAAACCTGTTCTTCTCCAATTGAAATAAGCCTCCATACCTGAGTTCATAAAGAAGGCTGCATATTTCTGAGTGACAATTTGCTGAATCGCTTTAGATGCATCATATTTTACACTAGCTTGTGCATAATAATCAGCAAAAGAAAAGTCAATATTGTAATTCACTTGATCTGCAGCCGCCATAGAACCTGTCTTAGAATAAGTCATGGTATTCACTCCATCTTTAATGCCATAAAATGCTTGAGAGGCTTGAATTCCTTTCTTATACCAATCTTCTGCCGAACCTGTAGCCCATCCCCTAGCAATACCCTCAGCAATGTTGAAACATAATTCAGGATATCCTGCAATGAACGTATTTTCTGCCGTGTAGTTCTTGTAATAGCGATTTCTGTTTTGGAAGGAGTATTTACCCGGAGCAAATCCCGCACCATTATTTATACCCGCCTTGTCTGACATATCCGCCAAATCTTCTGCCGAACTTGCGCCTAAGAATGCCGAATAATCCGAAGGTTGTTTTCCTGACTTTAATTCAAATCCAGCCGGTTCACAAGTTACCATCACACGTGGATCCTTTAAACTGGCAAGCAAATTAACGTATGCCGCTGCCATATTTTGACGTGTAGCATCAAAACCAAAGTTGTCCGGATTAGATGGATACTTGTTGAAATTATTCCACTTAAATTCCAAATTATCTGCCATAGAAGACATCAATGGATACTTCGTTGGATTACTGATCATTTCCGCAAATTTGGTCTTTACTCCTAAATCAGCATCGGTATCTTTCTTAGATAAGGTTAACAAAACACGTAAACGATATGCATTAACCGCCTTTTGCCACTTCTTCAAATCTCCATTGTAATAGATATCCCCAGAAACAGTTTCTCCCTTAGCAATCAAACTGGTTAAATCGGTATTGGCATCATCCAACCATTTCAATATTTGAATGTAAATGGCCTTTTGGCTGTCATATTTGGGGGAAATACCATCAATTCCATTCAACGCATCTGCTAATGGTAAATCACCTACACGTTTCGACATTTGGTCATAGAAGTAAGCTCTAAAAAATTTCCCTAAAGCTGCATATCCATTCACATCTGCCAATCCAGCACGTTTAGCTTCTTCCTCCATTTTCAACACGTTTTTTAGCGTTGTAAACTGATTAGGCATCTGGCCAAATGTGTATTCATTGTTTGCATAATAATTATAGTTTGAACAATAAAATTGGTTCCAGCGCATCTCAGCACTAAATGGGCGACCATTATCATTAAACATATTATAAGCGACTCCTTGGAAAACCAAAGATGCAGGTACATGTACAGGTCGGTTGGAATCAATTTCCAACTGATCAAAAGGTTTTTCACAGCTGCTCAAAGTGACCATCAAAAGGCCAAAAAGAGCTATGATATATTTATTCATTTTCATATGCTTTATCATTTAAATCGATAATTCGATGGATTAAAAAGTAATGTTAAAATTCACACCGTAGCGACGAACCGAAGGAGTTTGTGGACCAGATTCATTTCCAAATACATATTGATTTAGGTCAATGTCTGTTTTCTCTGCGAAATAAAATAAGTTACGACCTACCAAAGAAACATTGGCTTGATGTACAAATTTACCGAACCACGCTGAAGGCAAATTGAAGGTTAAATTCACCTCACGCAACATGCTAAATGTTCTACTCATTAAGTTTCCTTCATCTGAATTGTAATATCTAGAAACATAATCTTGAACAAATTGCTTCGTAGTATTGGGAGTGTATTGCAAAGCAGAATAGTTGGTAATTTTACCATCAACATCATAAGCAATAGCTACTCCATTGCTCACTTGAACACCTTCACCTACAAATGCCTTCACGCCAGCAAAATCCTGTGGACGAGCCTCTGCAAATATGCCTGTAGTCGTTCCAATATGACGACCTCCACGGTAAGTCTGCTTTTGCGTATAGTTTGAAATTACTCCACCAACACGACCATCAAATTGGAAGCTCAAACTCACATTTTTATACGTAAACTTGTTGTTGATACCATAAACAAAATCCGAGTTCGTATTTCCTAAATATTGAGCTACTGGATTGTAGATTGGTCGACCTGAAGCATCATTGATAATTTTACCATCTGGAGTACGAACAAAAGCTCGACCGTACATTTTATCCAAACGATCTCCCACTTTCAAGAATGTATTTAAGCTATTTACACCAGGATAAATCTCATTCAATGTCTCCACATAGGAACCGTAATTAGCTAAAACATCCCAAGTAAATCCGCTTTCTGTCTTAATTGGAGTACCAGTAAGTGAAATATCAAAACCATTTTTCTCTGTTTTGATTCCATTCACTAAAGCCGAACTATATCCTGAAGTAGTAGAAATTGGTAAGGAGAAAATAGAAGGACCATCTAATGAATTCCAATAAGTAACATCCAAACCTAAACGATTTTTGATAATTCGTATATCCATACCAAATTCTTTTTGAGTAGTAGAACTTGGATTTAAATTCGGATTATTCAAGGTATTCGTGTAAGAAGCCGCTGTTTGGTTATTATACAATGGGAAGGTGGAATATACCGCTGCATTCGTATAAGCTGGTCCATCATATGGTGCTTGGTATTGATCTCCATATCCAATTGGGTTACCACTTCCTACAGATGGAGTAGTTCCGATTGTTGATGCTGTCAAACCATCTTTTACATTCGCATAAGAAGCTCTAAATTTCAAGAATGAAATCACTTCTGGAAGCTTAATATAATCCGATAAAACTGTAGCAGCAGAAACAGATGGATAGAAGAATGCATTATTCCCAGTAGGTAGGGTTGACAATTTATCTAAACGACCTGTGGTAGAAACAGTAATGAAGTTCTTGTATGAAAAGTCAGCTGAATAATAGGCTGATAACACGCGCATTTCAGAACCAAAGTTAAATACTTTCACCGGGTTAGATGAGTTAGCGAAGTTGTACAGTCCAGGCACGTTCAAATAATCCGTAGTACCGTACATCGACTTATACTGAAATGTTCTCATACTACCACCAGCGGTGATTTTTGTATTCAAACCTCTCGTAATATCCTTGTCGTAAGACACCAATAATTCCGTATTATTTTCAAACAATGAACGACGATCTTCACGGTAATCACCACGACGCTCATCACGTCCATATGAACCTGCTGAATAAGGGAATTTCTCTGTTCTTACCATATCCCAAGTCGTTACTTGCGTACGTCCCAATACTTCTAATCCATCAGCTAATTGGTAGCGTAATGCTGCTTGACCTACGATGTCATTTTTGTAATGTCCACGTAACCACTCATACGACATGAAATAAGGGTTATTGTAACGCTGATATTCCGCATAAATTTGTTGAATACCCTCTTTACCTTTTTGCCAATAATTACGCATATCATCCACGTTCCAGTCAGCACCAGCCCAATACACCATGTTGTAAATGATGGAGTTCGGACCATAGTTCACATCGGGAATATTAGGTGTATACTGACGGTTATATTGCAAATTCGACTCAAATTTCAATTTGTCAGAAAACTTGTAATCGGCAACAATATTGAAATTGGTAATATTCATTTTGGTATTTGGAACAATACCTTTTTGATAAATATGAGAGGTTGAAAAACGCAAGTTATATTTCTCTCCTGTTGCGGAGACCGAAACGTTATTCGTAGATAAAATACCTGTTTCTAAAAAACGTTTCAAGTTATCTTTACCGCGGTTTATCCAAGGAGTCCCCGCACGAACACCCGTGATTGGATCTACTGGTGAATCATATTGAGGGATTAATTGTCCATTGAATTTTGGGCCCCAACCACCATCATAATCTCCATCATTTAATCCTCCACCTTTACCATCACCAAAAGCATATCGACCGTGATCACCAGGGCCATATTCATCCTGAACTATAGGAATAGCATAAAATCCATTCTCCATCATAGTAGATGAATTTGCCTCAACAGAGAATCCTCTTTTGTCTTTTGACCCACGCTTGGTAGTAATTAAGATTGCTCCATTCTTTCCACGAAAACCATATAATGCCGAAGCTGAAGCTCCTTTCAAAACCGAATACGTTTCAATATCATCTGGAGAGATATTCCAGGTATCTGAGTTAATTGGAACCCCATCTACTACGTATAAAACAGTAGAATTACCACGTAATGAAATAGTAGGTTTTCTTAAAAGCTCTGGTTGTGCACCAATCGTTAAACCTGCAACCTTACCAGCTAAGGCATTGATGGCATTGGGCTCACGAGCTTTCACCACAGCAGCTCCGTCTAAAGACTGAATAGAAACACCAATTTTTCTGATTTCTTTCTTGATACCTAAGGCCGTAACTACTACTTCTTGAAGTTGCTTTTCATCTCCTACTATAACAATGGTAAGTTCCGATTGAGCTCCCACAGCCACTTCTTGCTTTTTGAAACCAATCATGGAAACTTGTAAAACGGCATTGGGATTAACGGCAAAAGTAAAACGTCCGTCCGCATTGGTATTAGTTCCCAAATATGTTCCTTTGATTTGGATGGAAACTCCGGGTATCCCAGAATTATCCTCTTTGGATATTACGCGTCCAGTAATGCTTCTAGATTGGCCCATTGCCAAAATAGCCGTCAGTTGAAAAAAGACCAACATAAGCCACATCGACTTATGTGCGATCTTTCTTCGAGACAATTTTTGTAAAAAGTTCTTCATAAAGATTTTTGTTTTTAAAGAATGTTAAATTGTGACGAAGAGATTAGGTGCAAAAACAGCTTACTCAACTTGAACATTGTTTTTCAAAAACTTGCCTGATATGCCCCAAAGGGCCATTAATTAGACTGATAGATAAAAATCATCCACAATAGAAATTCTAAACATGGAATAATGGTCAAGGATGAGGATTGCTCTCTGAATTCCAACCTCTTAAATTTTCCACAAAAGTATTCCTATCAGGTAAGCTAACTGTGTGTCTTAGAACAAGAAATTATTAAGAAAAAAAGTGAATTGTTAAGGAATCATTGACAATTGGTTAAGGCAGTATTAAGACGATAAGAAGTGCCAAATGAACTTGAAATAATACCAATTTAATCTTTACAATTATTTCACATCCAACTAATCGATTGATAATTTAAAAACAGGAAATTCGTGTTCAATCTACTTATACATGTCCTCACAAAATATCCAATTGGTCATACTAGATATGGCTGGAACTACCATCTTAGATGAACACGAAGTAGAACACTGCTTTAAAATAGCCGCCCAAAAAAATGGATTGAATTCCAGCGATGACCGAATATTAGCTTTACAAGGTTATGCCAAGCTCTACGTTTTTCAAACACTATGGGCAGAACAACTGGGAGAAGATGACCCTACGATAAATCAAAAAGCCAAAACTTCATACGAAGATTTTACCCAAATTTTAGAACAGCATTACTTAAACCATGAGGTAAAACCTACGGAAGGGTGTTTGAAATTATTCGACTACTTGCACCAACATGGTATATACATAGCACTCACGACAGGCTTTTACCGCAAAGTGGCAAATATCATATTGGATAAAGTAGGTTGGGGAAAAAGTCTCAATCAGAACTACATGAATATCCAAAACAAGTCTGGCATACACCTTTCCGTTTGTCCAGATGAAGTCCAAGGAGCAGGTAGACCCTCTCCGAGCATGATAGAATTGGCCATGCTACGGTTTGGCATATCAGATAAAAGCAAAGTCATTAATGTAGGTGATACCCCAGTAGACCTAGCCTTCGGTAAAAATGCAGGTATTCGTCTGGCCCTGGGCGTTTGCAACGGAACCCATACTAGAGAGCAATTAGCAGGTCATCCAAATGATGGCTTACTAAATAATATAGCTGAATTAATTCCCATCATTGAAAAACTAAATCATGAGAAAATATGATTTAATCATCGTAGGCGCAGGAATCATTGGGACTTTTTGTGCCTATCATGCGTTAAAAAGAGGAAAAACCGTACTCTTATTAGAAAAAGATTCACTGCCATTTGAAGCCAGTTTTCGGAATTTTGGTCAAGCTGTCCCTTCAGGTCAATCCCTCCCATTATGGTTTGAATACGGTCGCAAATCCTTGAAAATCTATAAGGATTTACAAGAAAACACGGACATTTCTTTGGTAAAAAATGGATCTTGGTACTATGCTTCCGATGACCAAGAAATGACTCTTTTAGAAGAAATCCATCAACTCTTTACTGAGAGAAATTATACGAATAAGCTTTACACAGCACAAGAATGTTTGGATATTAATCCTTCCTTAAAGAAAGATTACGTAAAAGGCGGACTCTTTTTCCCAGAAGAGGCATCCTTGAATCCTTTGGTTATGGTACACCGAGTGCGAGAATTTCTTATTCAGTACATGGGCTTACATTACCAACCTTTGTGTTCTGTTATATCCATAGAAAAAAAGCGAGGTATTGCTAAAATTCATAGTGCTCATGGACAAGCATTTTGGTCCGATAAAGTCATCTTAGCAAGCGGCAGAGATACTCAATTTTTATTCCCAGACTTATTTGCTCAGGCTGACCTAAAAATCAGTAAGCTTCAAATGATGCGACTAATCCCACAAAAGCGAGCCTTTAAATCCAATATTTTGACAGGCTTAACGATTCGGCGGTATGAAAGCTTTCATTCATGTCCTTCTTTTCACAAATTAGAAACAAGTGCTGAACAGAAACTTTTGCAAGAACATGGTATTCATATTTTATTCAAACAAGCGGATGATGGGTCAATCATCTTAGGAGATTCACACTCCTATGTTCCGGCACATCATCAAGCCAATTTTGGATTTGAAATTTCCACTGAAATCAATGAAATGATGCTGAATGAAGCCAAGAGAATTCTTCATGTGGAAAGCTGGGATGTTGAATCTACCTGGGCCGGATATTATTTACAAGCCAACAAATCAGATATCTTTACTAAAACGTTGGATGATGTCATTCATGTAATCAATGGAATTGGTGGCAAAGGCATGACGACAAGTCCCGGATTTACAGCAGAATACATTCAAAAACTTTATTAAACCTCTATGAAAAAAGTCATTCCCTTCATTTTATTTTCCTTACTTACTTTAACTGCTTTTGGGCAAACCTCTAAAAAAAATACCCCTAAAAACATTATTTTTTTAATTGGCGATGGCATGGGTGTTAGTCAAATTTATGCTGGACTTACTGCCAATAAAGGACATTTAGCTTTAGAAAGAATTCGTCACATTGGCTTTCATAAAAATCAATCATCCGATAACTATGTAACGGATTCTGCAGCGGGTGCCACCGCCTTTTCAATAGGTAAAAAAACGTATAACGGAGCTATTGGGGTAGATGCTACACAAACACCACAAGTAACAATTTTGGAGTTGGCAGAAAAAAAAGGACTAGCAACCGGTTTAGTTAGTACAGCTGACATCACCGATGCCACTCCTGCGGCATTCATTGCCCATCAAATCAAACGTAATATGCACGATGAAATAGCCAAGGATTTCCTTAAAACCGACGTAGATATTGTTGTAGGAGGAGGGAGAAAAAGCTTTGACCAGCGTAAAGATGGACAGAATATTTTGGATTCACTGAAAGCAAAAAAGTATCAAGTGGTGGAATCCTTAGCAGAAATGAATGCCATTAAACAAGGCAAATTTGTTTACTTATATGCTCCTGGTGACCCGAAAAAATTCTCTGAAGGGAGAGGAGAAGTCTTATTAGATGCATCAAAAAAATCCTTGGAATTGCTTTCCAAAAACCCAAAAGGATTTTTTGTAATGATTGAAGGAGGACAAATTGATTGGGGTGGACATGCCAATGATGCAAATTACGCAGCTACTGAAATGGTGGATTTCAATAAAAGTATTGCAGCTGCCTTAGATTTTGCTGAAAAAGACAAAGAAACTTTGGTGGTTATTACTGCTGATCACGAAACAGGAGGCATGGGATTATTGGGAGGAGACATGACAACGGGCGAAATCAAAGCCTCTTTTATTACCAAAGGACATACGGGACAAATGGTTCCTGTGTTTGCTTTTGGACCTGGTTCAGAGGCTTTTCAAGGAATATATCAAAACACAGCCATTTTTGATAAAATGAAAGCTGCACTTCGACTATCTCAAAAATAGATCGTAAACTTTTCATGTGAATTAGTAAAGCCCATTGCTTCATAAAAAGCATGGGCTTCTTTTCTTCGTTTATTCGACGTCACTTCAATCGACTTCACGTCCTTTTCTTTCAGCTCAGCTCGGAGTGTTTCTATTAACTTCCTTCCTAATCCATTTCCTTGGCAAGCGGCAGTGACAATCAATTCTTGAATTTCATACACCATTCCTTCATGGTGCAATAGGTTTTGACCGATGACACTCAAAAAACCAACAAGTTGATTTTCTTGGCTTTCAACAACCCAAACAAACGTATGTGCATGACCAAGGTACTCTTTCCAGATTTGATGGAAAACCCTTGGATCAGATGCCCTATTTTCGAGCTCATCCACTAATCCTAGGACAGCATTTTCATCTTCTAATTTAGCTCGTCTAATGGAGAAACTTGGGTTCATTTTACGGATATATTATGGCAATATGAAATCTATTTTAAATCGCTTCTAGGGTATTTTTTACGCTTTTCAATGGGCTTAAATTACATAAAATACTTGAAATAGCAGATGAAAGAGATTACTCAAAAAGTCCAAATCATGTTTGCCGAATTGGGGAATTCTCAATATGGTGGCGAAGCGGTAAGCCAATTAGAACATGCCTTACAATGTGCCAAATTAGCTACTGATGAAGGTGCCTCCACAGAGCTGATTGTGGCTAGTTTATTACACGACGTTGGTCATCTATTGCATGCACTCCCAGATGATGCCCCAGAAAATGGTATTGATGATATGCATGAAAATCTTGCTAAGGATTTTCTGAGTCGATATTTCCAAGATGAAGTAACGGAACCCGTTTACTTACACGTAAATGCCAAACGATATTTATGCACTCGAGAAGCAGGATATCAGGCATTGCTTAGTGAACCTTCCTTACTGAGCTTGCAGTTACAAGGCGGCCCAATGAGCGAGCAGGAATGTTTGGGATTTGAACAAAACCCTCATTTTCATTCAGCCATACAGTTGAGAAAATACGATGATGCAGCCAAGATACCAGATCTACAAGTACTTCCTCTAACTCATTACCTGAAATTGATCGAAGCCATTGCCTTATGATCATTCACTCCCCGTCTAGGCCAGGTAAAACTCCTTCCTATACCCATTGGTTTGCGCATCCTATTTGGTCCATGTTGGCAGCATTTGGTTGTTACTTTTGTGTATATGGATTTAGAAAGCCCTTTACAGCTGGCCTTTATGAAGGACAGTCTTGGCTAGGTATCCCCTGGAAATCGGTATTGATATCTTCCCAAATAGCTGGATATATGCTGTCCAAATGCAGTGGTATATTTTTTGTTTCTTCTATCACTTGGTCAAAGAGGATTCAAGCTATTTTGTGGAGTGTCTTTATAGCCGAAATTGCCTTATTGGGATTCGGATTGGCCCCCAAACCATGGAGTATACTTTTCTTGATTATGAATGGTCTCCCATTGGGGATGATATTTGGCTATATCCAAGGATTTTTGGAGGGGAAAAAGAACACGGAATTATTCATTGCCAGCTTAGGAGCTAGTTTTATTTTAGCAGACGGAGTTTCAAAATCAGTTGGGAAATTATTACTTAATACAGGCATAGCAGAAAGCTGGATGCCATTTACAGCAGGCTTACTATTTAGCTTACCATTTCTCTTCTTTGTGTGGATGCTTCAACAAATCCCTAAACCTACAAAAGAGGACATTGCTGAACGTTCTGAAAGAGCGCCCATGACTTCCCAAGATAGAAACCGATTAATTAAATCATTGGGGCCAGGAATACTAGGAATTAGTCTTTTGTACCTATTTGCGTCTTTGTTGAGAGGAATACGGTCCGACTTTGCTCCAGAAATCTGGGAATACCTTGGTTTTCATGGATTACCCTCCATTTTTACACAGACCGAAATATGGGTTACCGTAGGTATATTATTGATTAATGGCAGTTTGGTATTCGTCAAAAACAATATCCATGCCTTCTATATCAGTTTGGGAATCATTTTTATGGGATTTCTTTTACTAATCTTGTGCGGTACAGTTGGCCTTCATTACTTGTCAAGCTTTTGGCTAGTAGTTCTTACAGGATTTGGCATTTATTTACCTTATTTAACCATTACTACCTCCATATTTGAACGAATGCTGGCGATAAGCAAGCATAAGGCCAATATTGGCTTTCTAATGTACATTGTAGACTCCACTGGATATGTCGGTTACAATTTGCTTCTATGGTGCAGTGGATTCATTTTCCCACATTGGAATTTAGCCCATCTATTCTTTGAATGGATTAACCTATTGGGAATCGCTGGAATAGGAATAGCTCTTTTCAGCACCATCTATTTTACCAAGAAATTGATACAATAGTAATGGTGTAAAAACGTTCAGTCTGCGCCAGCTACGCAACGCTGGCAAGGTTCCAAACCTTGCCAGCGTTAGAAAGCGCAGGCGTTTTTAATTAACAATAAACTGATACAATAAGCATCAAAACAGTAGCGCTGTCAAGATTTAAAACCTGACAGCGCCACAACATTCATTTCTTCCGTTTTTCCTTTTAAAAAGTATATCTAGCTCCTAATTGCATTTGCCATCTAGACCCCATTTGATCTACTGAATAAGGATTAGTTGGGGCGATAAACTTATAGGTAGGTTCAGAAGCTGTTCCTGAATTCACGCGATTTAAACCTAAGCTAGCCGTTGAATTAAATGTGTTAGGAGAAAAATAAATTCTACCCCAATTACTATTCAACAAATTTGTCGCGTTTAAAATATCTAATGATACTTGAAACTCATGGCCATTTCCTACTTTAATCGAGTGATTTAATTTTAAATCCAAGGTTGTATTCCATGGTGTTCTACCCCCATTTCTTTCTGTAAAATCACCTTTACGTGTACTTAAATATTCATCTGAATTCACAAAATCCATAAAGGCTTTCGCTTGAACTGCTGCCGTTCCTAATTTAGCGTCGTCCACAAAATACTTAGCTGCTTCCTGCTCATCTTTGAATACATAGGCTAAACCTGCTGCCTGAGGTGTATTTGCAATCGTACTATTTACAAAACCCCAAGTAAATGGCGCACCTGATTGCGCACTAAATACCCCTGATAACGTAGTTGCACTACCGTTTTTCCAAGATTTAGTATAGGCAAATGAGGAAATAATACGGTGACGAATATCAAAATTGGAATAAGCCAATTTAGGGCTATTAGGAGACAATGATTGATTCAACTGCCAGTTAGATTCCATCGAATTTCTAATTCCATTCGTCAAGTCAAAACTCTGTCCATAAGTATACGCCACCATGAAATTAAATCCAGCTGCATAATTTTTACTTATTTGAGCCGTCAAACTATAACGATGCCCTTCAGAAGTATTGGATAATTCGTAAGCATTAGAAAAAGCTGAATTCAATTTTTGACCCGTTGCTCCACCTGATAAATAAATAGGCATTTGCTTTAATTGGTCATAGCTATAATACTTGACAGAATCTTTTAAATTCACTTGTTGAAATTTCAAATCTGAAATCGTTTTGGTATAAATACCTTCCAAAGTAAACTTATAACCATTTATGGTGTGGTCCACCGCAAAACTACTTCTCCAAACCTGCGGCATTTTGAAATTGTTCGCCATGGCATCTACTTGAGTCAAGCTAGCCTGTCCGTTCGCAAATGCAAAGTTCTTTGCTCCATCTTTTAATACATCGCCCTTATTTTTACCCGCAACATTATTAACATCAAATGCTCCAAAACCTACACCATCATTGTAGAATGCGTAACCTAACCATGCAAATGGAATTCTACCTGTAAAAATACCTGTACCTCCGCGAAACACTAAACTGCGATCTCCTAAAGCATCATAATTAAATCCTAAACGTGGAGAAAATAATACTTGACCAAAAATGGAATTTGAGATTTGATTCAATGGAGTTGCTGAGCTAAATGTTGTTCCTGCATTTGGATCAACTTGTGTCATTGCCGTTTTAGGACTTAGCGTAGGTGAATCTGTACTAGCAAGGTCAAAACGAATACCTGGTGATAATTTCAATTTACTAGTTACCTGAATTTCATCTTGAGCATAAACACTGTATAGGCCTACATTAAATGTTGCATATGGGTTATTAAATATTGCATCACGATCATTATTCGTAAAACTATATGAACCACGTACACGATTCACATTGGCTGCTAAGAAGTCTGCCACACTTTTGTAAGAAACTCGTCCATTCCAAGAATTGACAAACCCGTAATTGATGGTATACAACTCATTGTGTGTTCCCACTAAAAACGTATGATTTCCCTTAAACCAAGTAAAGTTATCCGTAATTTCAAACGTCTTTTGCTTCATATTAAAGACAGTTGCCTCACGCTCATTGCCTAAGAAAATGGTTCCTCCATTAGCTGCAATCTCTACCTGTGGAAATGCAGGGTTTGAACTCATAGGTTCACGATAATCACGAATATCTGAATAACCCAAAATAAAGCTATTCGATGCACTACCAAAATGGCTCTTCAATTCAGCTACAGTTGAATTTGTTTTATTCACTTGACGGAAATCCATAGACCCAAAACGGAAATTAGCTGCATCTCGCTCTAAGTTAGTTGCCTCTGAGGCCACATAACTATTACGGATCGACAATTGATGTTTGTCTGAAATATTCCAATCAAATCGGTTGAAAAACTTATTACTCATTGATTGAATAGAATAAGCACCAAATGCCCCTGGATCAAAACCGTAGTTAGATTTTAAGAAATTACTTATGTTGGAAGCCGTATTAGCATCAATGATGGTTCCTGGATCCCCTGCTGCATAAAATAGAGGTTCATTTCTACGCGTAATTTCTTCGTTGGTAAACCAAAACAACTTATTCTTTATCAAGGGTAAACCTAAACGGAAACCTGTTTGATAGTCGGAATAATCACTAGACATCTTAGACCCATCACCCGCATTGTTAGGACCTGTCATAACAGAATTTCTTCCGTAAGCATAGACTGACCCTTTTACTTGATTAGTTCCTGTTCTGGTTACAGCATTTATAGATCCTCCCGTAAAATTTCCAATTTTAACATCGTAAGGAGCTACATAAACCTGTACATCTTGAATGGCATCTAATGAAATAGGATTCGTTCTTGTACTTGAGCCAGGCATCCCAGAAGTTCCAGATTGCCCACCTAATGAAGGACTAAAACCGATGGCATCATTGTTGATTGTTCCATCTACAGTTACATTATTATAACGAAAGTTAGTTCCTGCAAATGAGTTACTAGAAGAACCCTGTGGGGTAAGTTTGGTCATATCAGTCAAACTACGATTCAGAGTTGGAACAGCTTTAATGGTTGACTCATTCAACTGAGTAATAGCTCCAGACTTTGTGCCTCCTTTATCTGCTTTCACCACTACTTCGGTTAAAGTCGTTGTTTCTTCACTGATGACCACATTCACTGAAGGATTGGATCCAAGAGTCAAATTAATATTCTCTGCTCTAAATGTCTGATATCCTACGAAGGAAACAGTTAAGGTATATGGCCCTCCTGGATTCATATTGGCTAATAGAAAATTGCCATCCACTTGAGTTGCTACTCCATAGCGCGTCCCGGTTGGTACATGAACTAATTGTACACTTGCCCCAGGAATTTCCTCTCCCTTAGCGTCTTTTACCTTTCCATTTAAAGAGGAAGTGGTAATCTGAGCATTGGATTGGAAAAATACAATTGAAAATAATACTACGAGAAACAAAAATCCCGCCTTAGAAATCCTTACTGTCATTATATTGGTTTTTGATGCCGCAAAGGTAGTATTAACGGTAGCCTAGGTATGTAAAGAAATTGTTAACAAGTCTTTACGCAATTGTTAACCTATTGATTTATCGCAAAAAAATGCAATTAATTGTTTATTAAACCTTGTTGAATCCACAAACGAATCACTTCAACTTCACAAGATTTTAACTGCCCACCTTTGGGCATGCGGGGTAATGAACCTGCATAATGAGTCGTTATAACATCCATCATTTCTCCTAAACGACAAGATTCTGAAATCTGTTGATAGTTTTCAATGACCACACCATCAAAATGATTAACTGCATCATGACAACTAAGGCAGTTGGATTGAATGATAGGAAATACATCTCTTGAATAAGAAATACTTTTCAAATTTTGCACGTTGCAATCTACCTTGGACGTATTTAAAGGATTCTGGTCGTAGGTACAAGAAATGGAAATCAAAAAAATAATAAGAAATGTCGAGAGGAAACCCCTCGACATTTGCCGTATTACACCAATATAATATTGTTTAAAACTTTCCATTTGGGATGACCCATCTATTCAAGTGCTCATTGTATTTTAAGGAGCTATCTGGCCATTCAACATAGTCTTTCATGGCCAAATACTCATTTAAATTCCCATTGGTAACATATTCTCTAAAAAGAAACTCTCCCCTTTCTTTAACCACATCTTCCTTTAAATGGGGTGTATTAACTTCTTCTTTAAAACTTAGTATTTTCCCAGATTTTTCATCTAAGAGGAAACTCCCAATCACACCTCGACGGTATTGTAATAGATTAGCCACAGGACGAATCATGAAATAGAAATACTTCCCTTCTTTATTCTTAACCAATTTTACCAATTGGTAATTGGGTAAACTCTTGGCATACTCCGACTTAAATTCTGGATTTAACCTAGTGCTATCCGTAGCCTGAGAGGCATTCGGACCTATATAAGCTATCATTTGAACTACCAAAGAATCTTGCTTAGCAGTATCAAAATAATATGACGGTGAATCACTTGATTGACAAGCATTCAACAAAACTAGTATAATGAGTATGGTGTAATATTTCATAAAAAAAAGGAGCTAGCTATTCACTAGCTCCTAGTTACATTTTCCTTATTTAACGTAAACCACAGATTGTGGAGCAAATTCTGACCAACCTAAAGTCCAGTCTGTCGACTTAAATGCACCTACATAATCCGTAGCTTCAAAAAATGTTGGAAGATCGGATTTCAATTTTGGCCCAATTAAAGATTCATCAGTACCAGTAGCCAAAGTAAGCGTTGGACGACCTGCAGACCATAAAGTAGTAGAAAGACCCATTTTCGCATTAGTAGCTAAAATCTTATTACCAGTTAATGATTTAAACCAATCTTCAGGGGTCTTGTCACCAATTAAAATAGCAGCACCGTTAGTACCTGAAGCCATGTTTTCAAAACCTGGAACAGCAACACCCATGGGTCTAACATTGACAGACCAGCCTAAACCAAATCCACCTGGACCCCAACCTTCAACACCAGCAAGAATAACATTTTGGAAATCAATTTCTCCATTAGCTGCATTCACCTTAGCACTACCACGTTGGCTATCGATATAAACACCATATGGATAACCTGTAATGATCGAGTTATATAATTTTTGCTTGCTATTACGACGAATTTGCGCGCCATGTTGGAACAAGGGATCGATAGCAATATTCACCGCACCTTTCGCTCCTATAATTGACATATTAGCAAAGACAGCAGAGGTGAATGGAACGTTAGTAGAACCATTTGCATCGTTATCACTTTCAAAACCATTAGATCCTGATTGATCCGCAATTGCAGAACCACGAACACCTAAACCATATTGTACATATCCTGAGAATCCATTATCTGTATCAAAGTCATCATCCAATCCTTTGTAAGCAATTAAGTGCTTCGCATTAACGGTACCACCAAACCACTCAAATGAGTCATCTAATCCAAAAGATGCTTGTACATAGTCAATAACTGTTCCCGAACCAACTGAACCCAAGGTTAAAGAGTTAACTTCTTGATTAGGGTTAATTGGAATTCCAGCAAATTCCAAACGAACGTATTTCAAAATCCCTGAATTATCTGCTGCATCTGTTCCACCATGGAATGCCCCGTAACCACCTTCTAACTGACGGTTAGACGCATCATTTGGTAAGTTATTAGGAGCTTGTCCACAAAGTACTAAACCACCCCAATCTCCTGCCTCACGCTCTCCTGGATTACGCTCAGATGTAAATACAATAGGTTTATCAGCTGTACCTTCTGCAATAATTTTGCTTCCACGTTGTACAATCAAAGCTCCTTTGGAAGCACGCTCACCTATGATGGTAGTTCCTGCTTGAATCGTTAAAACTCCTTTTTTAGTGATCGTTCCAAATACCGCCTCTTCGCCTACACGAACAAAGCCCTTCAATCTGTAGATTTTATCTGCTGTCCAAGTGATGTTACCTTCTATTACACCTGAAACATCTACGATTGTTTTGGGAGGTATAGCCGTAACATTCACCGTCAATGGAGTCAAAGTTGAAACTTGATTTTTTGAATCCGTTACTTGAATGGAGAAAGTAACAACAGAACCAGCTGTTCCATCAATCACATAATCCTTAGCATACTCCGCAGTCTTTTCTCCGGTAAATGTTTTTGAATCAAAAGCTTGACCATTCTTTAAAACCGTAATTGACTTTAATCCTGCCGGTGCACTGATGGATGCTTTCACAGATACCGTAGCACCTGGAATACCTGATAAAGTTCCTGCCGGAGTTACCGTAGGAATAGGAAATATTTCCTCGTCTTTCTGACATGCAGAAAATCCAAGCATTACTACTGCCATGACAGTTAATAATCTTAACATGTTGTTGGTAAACTTTTTCATTAGTGTTATAATTAATTTGATTGTTAAAAGCTATTTAAAATCCAAAAGGGGTATAAATGATTCCTACAGAATAAACTCTTCCGGGGGTAAATGATTGAATAATTTGATCCTTGGAAGCATCAAATGATCCATCCAAGTTTCCGTCTTGTAAGACAATATTTTTGTTGTTCAATACATCACTAATTCCTCCTTTGACTAACACATTCTTGGCTACTCGCTGTGAGAATGTAAAATCCACCACATGACGAGGCATTTCATACCAATCCGGATAATTATATCCATAGTTATTTCCTACGGCATAAATTCTTTTACCGATGACATTGTATGATAAATTCAACTGTAAGCCTTTCTTGGCATCGGTGTAGTTATATCCCGCATTTAAGATGTATGGGCTTTGACCTTGTAGTGGACGATTATCCGATTGATTGGCACTCGCCTTTGAACCAAGACTAACCTTGCTTAAAATATAGGCTCCGTTAAATACAACACTTGATTTCCCGAAAAAACTATTCGGGTTTTCGGCAGATAAATTCTTTCTGATTTCAGCTTCCAAACCTGCACTGTAAGCACTTTCCGCATTTTCAAAATCTAAATTGGGATTTGAACCCGAAGCAAAAACAACTTCAATAGGATTAGTGAACTGTTTATAGAATAAAGCAATGCTTAGTACCTCCGATGGAGTAGGGTATCTTTCAAAACGGAAGTCAAAATTCTGAATGGACGCATTCTTTAATCTCGGATTACCCGAAATATTACGATTATTTACAAAATCATAAAAGGAGAAAGGTGCTACCTCACGGAATTCTGGGCGATTAATGGTTTTTCCATATGCCAATCGAAGTAAGGACTTCTCATTAAAGTTGTAAGACAAGTTAAATGAAGGCAATATATTTAAAACCGTATTATCGTATTTCAAGGGTAGACCTACCAAATCATAAGAGTTTAATCGCTGACTGTTATTTTCAGCTCTCACCCCTGCTACCAAATTAAACTTAGAACCAATCGCATAACCACCTTGTACATAGGCTGCAAACAAATCATTGGTTGCCTGATAAGAGTCATTGGGATTTGTTTGCTCATCTAATTTCACTCCATTGGTTGAGTTGATATTGGCTTCGGCAAAAATCTGATCGATAGGTAATTGTCCAATATTGAATAAAGAACTATTGGCCCGTACATAACCTAAATTTCGGGCACTGAAATCGCGTTTTTTAGACTCGACATAAATACCTGATTTAAGCTCCAATTCTTTCCCTTTTGCTCCATCTTGACCAGCACTAACAATGAATTTTTGTATAAAATTGATTCCCCCAGTCAGAGCATTCTCTTTTAATATAATATTCGTTCTACCTAAGTTAAAAGTCTGGGCAGCTCCAGAAGGAACATATAAGGATTTGTTCGCCCCATCCAACGTATACCTAAAACGCTTATAATCAGGCTGATCTCTAAATGATGTATTATATCCAATTACCCAGTCTAACTTGGTATTACCGTCATTCCAATCATGCTTTCCTCCCAATTGTCCTGTATAAATACCTCTATATACCTGATCAAAAGATTGAATATCCCAATTAGACCCATTGTCTATACCTATTCGATCTACAAACTGAGCATTACTTAATTGATTGAATAAGTTCTTGAATTCTAAACTGTGGTGATCTGACAAACGAAATGCCCAGTTGTGTAATACTCCGAATCGGATAGCCGATGAATATTGCTTATCATTAAAATTAAATACGTAATCAGGCTCCCCTGTTGTTGCAATAGTACTATATCCAAAATCATTTCTAACCATTTGGTAGATGGTTTTGGAACTAGAATAGTTGACCGCAGTGATATTACCTACTTTGATATTCCCCAAATCAAATTTTAATCCACTGGATAATGAAAAGCGTAAATCTGGATTGGCCGTTGAATTAACTGGAACCCAATTATTTTTCAATAATCGTCCAATCTGTGACAATCGTTCACCTGATGCTTGAAGCAATTCTTGCTTTGAAGCAGGAAATCCAGCTGGCAAATCATTATATCCTTGATTAAAACCTGTCCAATAATTACTTCCCTGAGCAGGTGCACGGAAAGCCTGGCCTGTTGTCCCATCTCGGAAAGAATTACTAAAATCAACTGTCAAGAAGTTTTTTTCTGGGATACTCTTTGTGAAAATCTTTACCACACCACCAGCAAATTCCCCTGGCAACTCCGCTGCTGGACTTTTAAATACTAATATTCGATCAATCTGCCCCGCAGGAATAATATCGAAAGAAAATGAGCGTACATCTGTCTCCATGGATGGAGCAAATGTGTTATTCAATTGAACTGTATTATAACGCTCATTTAACCCTCGGATATTGATGAATCTATCTCCAAAAATTGTAACCCCTGGAACTCGCTTAACTACTTCAGCGGCAGTTCGATCTAAAGTCTTCGTGATTTGAGCAGCAGAAATACCACTTACTACGAGTTGAGCTGCCTTGATTTCCGAAATAACTGACACTTCTGTATTAGTTAACCTCTGGGCGACCACCTTTACCTCTGCCAAGGTAGACGATTCCTCTTCTATACTTAAGTTAAGCTCTGTAATTTGACCCGACTTAACTTGAACATTTTCGTAAACTTTAGATTTATATCCTACAAATGAGATTTTGATGGTGTGATCTCCCGCAGGAACATTACTAATGGAAAAGAAACCATTCACATCTGTTGCTGCTCCTTTCGATAAACCTGTGATAAAAACAGTAGCACCTATGATATCTTCTTTCGTTTTTGCATCCTTAATAGTACCTCTAATAGTGCCCGATCCTTGAGCTAATACGGTAAATCCAAGAAGTAAATTGATTAATAATAGATTGGTGTACTTAATGAATGAATTCATGATTGCATTAATACTGGTGATTATTTAACGCTACAAAATTACCCAGTCTCTACCCCCTGAAAGTTATCGTTGAATTACCACTCTGTTGCGAAATCGTTAAATAAGGTCGCCTCTTCATAACGATTCCTTAACATGCCTATTCAGAACATGAAATATGATTTTGAGAAACTCCAATAATTGAATTATTCAAAGAAATATAATTTTTTTAAGAGGAATATTCTTAAAAAAGTGAAATTTTTTGCGTATTTAATTTGGAGTTAATATGAAAAGTCTAGTTTTGAACCAACAAACGGAAAGATTCCGCCTAAGATTTTATTAATCAAGCATTTATCAATTATCAACATTATGAAAAATTTCATCACAAAAAACGCCTTAGCCGCTTTCGTTGTAGCCGCTGTTTTGTCTGTCTCTTCTGCACATGCCGCAGAATTCGCTCTTCCTGTTAACATTGATCAAGTAGGTAAAATGAAGTTCCTAGTTAGCTCGGATATCACTTCACCCTTGTTCGTGGTCATTTACGATGAAGACAATAACCAAATCACCCGCGAGTCACTTAGTTCAAAGAAATTATTCAATTTCTCTAACCTAAATGATGGCCGATACAAAATGGTTATCTTCGATTCACGTAAAAACATCATCAAATCCAAGACTTTCAATATTTTAACTGAAACTCGAAGAGATTTGATTGCTATTCAGTAAGCGATTATCCCCAAGAAGAAAAAGGCGCCCCTGGGCGCCTTTTTTATTTTCTTCTAAAATACCCTCCCAAAAAATAAGTTAGTATACCAAGCCCCTGCTCAAAAATTCGTAATTTTAATTTCTATTTTTTCCCATCAATTAAATTTCCCTTATGGATTATTTGGCTGGCTTGAATGAGCCCCAACGACAAGCTGTTTTACACACCGAAGGCCCATTAATGATTATCGCTGGAGCTGGATCTGGCAAGACCCGTGTGTTAACCTACCGAACGGCTCACCTCATTCAACAAGGCATCGATCCATTCCAAATATTGCTATTAACATTTACCAATAAAGCCGCTGGCGAAATGCGCCATCGTATCGAATCCGTCATTGGAAAAGAGGCAAAAAACATCTGGATGGGAACTTTCCACTCCGTATTTGCCAAAATATTACGTTTCGAAGGAGAGAAATTAGGCTATACTTCTAATTTTTCCATTTATGATACCGATGATTCCAAGTCTTTACTTCGTACCATCATCAAAGAATTGAACCTCGACGATAAAGTTTATAAGGTCAATTTGGTTTTAAACAGAATTTCTGGGGCCAAAAACCGATTAATTAGTCCTGAACAATACCTAAATAGTGCCATTCTCGGTGAGGAAGATCGCATGGCTCGTATTCCTAAAATGGGGGAAATTTATCGTACGTACTGCATTCGTTGCTTTCAAGCCAATGCGATGGACTTTGATGATTTATTGTACCAAACCAATATCCTTTTTAGAGATCACTTGGATGTTTTGAACAAATACCAACACAAATTCAAACATGTGATGGTTGATGAGTTTCAAGATACCAACGTTTCTCAATACCTATTAACCAAAAAACTAGCAGCCGTACATCGCAATATCTGCGTGGTAGGTGATGATGCACAAAGTATTTATGCATTTCGAGGTGCTGATATTCAAAACATCTTGAATTTTGAAAGGGATTATGCCGACTTAACCACAATTAAATTGGAAGAGAACTACCGTTCTACCAAAAACATTGTGGCTGTAGCCAATTCTATCATTTCTAGAAATAAAAACCAACTCGAGAAAAACGTTTTTACGTCGAATGAAATTGGAGACCAAATAGAAATTATCCGGGCTGGAAGCGATAATGAAGAAGGCCGAATGATTGCCTCCACCATCTTTGAAACCAAGCAAAAAGAAGGTTTACATTGGTCAGATTTTGCCATTTTATATCGAACAAACGCTCAATCCCGCTCTTTTGAGGAATCGCTACGTCGACTAAACATTAAATACCGCATCATTGGAGGTTTATCTTTCTACCAAAGAAAAGAAATCAAAGATGTATTGGGATACTTGCGTTTTGTCGTGAACCAACAAGATGAAGAAGCTTTTAAACGTATCATCAACCTTCCCAAACGTGGTATTGGCGATACAACAATCGCAAAAATTGCGGTAACAGCAGCAGAAAATAATTGCTCCATCTGGGATGTCATTTCCAACATTCAAACCTACCAAGGTGCAAGAGGTACGGCCGCCATTGAAAACTTTGCCGATTTAATCAAATCGTTCAAAATAATGACGGAGGTCGAGCATAAAGATGCCTATGAAATAGCCAATCACGTGGCCAAAGCCTCAGGACTCTTACGCGAACTCTATGAGGATAAGACCGTAGAAGGACTAGCCCGTTATCAAAACTTACAGGAATTATTAAATGCCATCAAGCAATTTGTGGATGATCCAGAGAATGAAGATAAATCACTGGCCACTTTTTTACAGTCGGTCTCTCTTTTAACCAATGCCGATACCCAAGAAGATCCCAATGATCGAGATAAAGTTACTTTAATGACAGTTCACTCCGCTAAAGGATTAGAATTTAAACATGTCTTTTTAGTAGGCTTGGAAGAAGATTTGTTTCCAAGTCAAATGATGCTGCAAAGTCAAGCCGACTTAGAAGAAGAGCGTCGCCTATTCTATGTAGCCGTTACACGAGCTGAAAAAAAATTGATGATTTCCTATGCAGAATCTCGCTATCAATTCGGAAGATTAAAATCCTGTGAGCCTAGTCGATTCTTGGATGAAATTGATAGTGCCTATTTAAAAATGGCGAAAACACCTGGCAAAAAGGAGGTTCAGGCCTTCAGACCTGTACAGAAAACGGGCTTTGTTTCAAGCTCAACGAGTCCATCAGCTGCCCAATTAATCCAAAAGCCAAAACAAAACACCAATTACCAACATGTGGCTTCTAGCAATTTCATCCCTACAGATCCCCTAAAATTGGAGGCGGGTCAACAAGTAGAGCATCAAAAATTCGGTTTTGGCTTGATCAAAAAAATTGAAATTAATGGAGCTGAAAGAAAAGCTGTGATTGATTTTGAAAAGGGAGTAGGAGAAAAAACCTTACTCTTAAGTTTTGCCAAATTAATGGTGAAAGCTTAGCTTATTTCTTCGGAGTGAAATAAACATGCACTGGACCGGGGGAACTCGCTACCTCCGAAATGGTATAAAAACCATCGGCCTTTTGTGAAAAAGCAAGCGCCTCTCCTTGAGGTTCTAATTTGCTAGGCACAATTTTGGGCGGACGTTTCAGTGCTTCACCTAAGCTCTCATGCTTCCCTTTTTTCCAATAATAGACTTCTAAATAATTCCGAATAATCACCTCCTGGTTGTTAGTTGCCACATCCCCAGCCGTAATATTATAGAGTTGTTTCAAGATAGCTAAATCGGAACTAGGTTCTGAAAAATTCAACTTTCTAACAAAATCTGCCTCGACCACTTGATTACTCTTAAAACTATTAGCTTTAATCCGAAACAAGCTTTTACGATCGTCTTGCTTACTAACTAAGTACATATCTCCATTCAACTGATCCACTAACAAGCATTCCATGTCCTTTGATCCGTCAGGTAGCTTAAATTCTAATTTTTCAACTTGTTTGACGATACGGGTAACCATATTTGATCCTCGTATATCAAATTCTTTGAATCGATAAATAAAATAGGAGCTATATTCCTGCTTATTATCACCTGTATCGGCAATATAGATATAGGATTCATAGGGACTTTTATACCAAGAAGCCAAGTCCTCCCAATCTCTATTTTGGGCACCTTGAAGTAAAAATTCGACTTTGCCCGTTCCGTAACGATCAATTAAAAAAATTCGGTTTAAATCTTGAGAATCATTGACTACCCAAAATAACTCTGGATTTAAGTGACTAGCTACCATCCCAGATGCTTCATCAATTTCAATGTTTTCCAAAACTCCTTCATCGACTGTTGCCGAAAAATTCGTTTTAGCCATTTGTGCATCTATGATATAGAGCGACTGGCATGCCCAGACAATCAAGGCAAGGATCCCTAAACGAAACCAGTGAGCAATTTTCACTTTCGCTTGTAGTAATATAAATGAACGGGGGCCGTAACTTTCTCAGAAATGGTGTAATACCCTCCACCATCGGCAGCAAAAGCGATTCCCTCTCCCTGAGGTTCCGTTGAATTCCCTACATAAGGCACTTGTTTAGCAGTCCTTGCTAAAGCTTCAGGGATTGTTTCATTGGTCCTTCGCTTCCAATAGTAGCATTCAAAATAATTCTTAACTAAAATCTCTGAATTGTCTGGCGATATATCTCCTGCCGTAACATAATAAGCTGTTACAATTTTATCGATAGTAGAAAATGGTACCGAAAAATTCAATTCTTGCACAAATTCTGCCTTCACATTAGCTTGATTGGTAAAGCTTCCCGCAGGGATCTTATACAGTCTTTTTTTAGTTTCTCTTTTGGAAATAATATATACATCCTTGGTTTTTTGATCTACCAACAAACATTCCATATCTCGAGAGCCATCGGGTAACGTAAATGTCAATTTCTGAACCCCAGTGATGGTTGCGTTATTGATTGAAGAGACATTCGGTTCATTAAACCAATAAATGGCGTATGAGTTGTAAGCTGCACTATTATCCCCAAAATCAGCAAGGTATACCACAGCACTTCCATTACTATCTGATATCAAAGCGATGTCCTCCCAATCTCTATTTTCTGCTCCTTGAATGACAAATTGCTTCATCCCTTTCCCAAAAGTATCAATCAAAAAAAGTCGATTACTATCTCCAGAATCATTGTGCGACCATAGAAAGCCTTCATTCTTTTTACTTGCCACAATTCCTGAAGCCTCATCTAATTCAGGATTTTCTATAATACCTCGATCTACCCCATCTTCATAGCTGGACTCCGTAACACCAGGATCTGGTGTTGGAGCAGGTCCTGGGCATGCTGTCAGCAATAAGCTTAAGGGTAGTAAAAAAAGAAAACGTTTATACGAACTAATTAGTTTTTTCATCAGATTCAGGTGGCAAAGGAATAGCATTAAGGCTAACCTTAATTTTTTTAATTCGGCGGGTATCCACCGATTGAATTTTAAAGACAAAAGGTTCACAAACGATTTCTTCCCCTGCATGTGGAATACGAGAAAATAGCTCGATACACAAACCTGCCAAGGTTTCGCTTTCTCCTTTTACTTTTTCGAAAATAGAGACATCTACGTCAAAAACACGGCAAAAATCATTTAAAGAAATTTTAGCCTCAAACAAATAAGTATGTTCATCCAGCTTTTTATAATCTAACTTCTCCTCATCAAATTCATCGTTGATATCCCCTACAATTTCTTCTATAATATCTTCCATGGTCACCAAACCTTCCGTTTCTCCGTATTCATTCACCACAATGGCCATGTGTACCCGTTTTTCTTGAAAATCGTAAAGCAAATCATCAATTTTCTTGTTTTCTGGGACAAAGAAGGGTTGATGCAATAAGGATAACCAATCAAAATTCTCGTCCTGATCAATATGTTCCAATAAATCTTTAATGTATAATATCCCCTCTATTTTATCTATCGTTTCAGCATACACAGGTACTCGAGAATATCCATTTTTATTGATCTTATCCATTAATTCATGGAAATCCATTTCGGTATCAAAGGCAACAATATCTCTCCTAGCTTTCATAACACCTTTTACCGAGGTATTCCCGAAATTCAATATCCCCCGTAAAATGTCTTTTTCTCTCTCTGTTGTATTCTCATCCGTAGTTATCTCCAGCGCCTGATTCAACTCATGTGTGGTCAAATAATAGGACTTCTTCTCAATCCGACTTTCAATCAAATTAGAAATGCCTAACAAAACCCTAGAAAGTGGCTTAAACACAAAAGTGAAAAAGTCAATCAATGGAGCAGTATATCGAGCAAAAATCAAATTGTTTTGTTGTGCCCAGACTTTTGGAATCAATTCCCCAAAAAAGGCGATGATGAATGTCACTCCAAACAATAGAAATAACGTGACAATCAAGGAATTAACAGACTCTTCCCCAATCAATAGTTGGGTTAGGTAATTCGCCAAGGTAATAAAAATAATATTCACAAAATTAATGGCTATCAAAAGTGTAGCAAGTAATAGTTGTGGTTGATCGAGTAGTCGGCTAAGCGTTTTTTCTTTCTTTGTTGCACTTTCTTTTAACGCGATTCTTTGTTCCGCATTTAAGGAAAAAAAGGCCACTTCTGAGCCGGAAAGCAGGGCAGAAAGCAGAATTAAAGCTAATAAAATAAGGCTAATGAAGATGATGGAAGGCGCGCTGATGTTGGGTTCAAAAGCAATCAACAAGACATTCGAAAAGGGATCGGCCTCCATAGGGTAAAGCTAAATTTATGCAAATTTATAAAAAAAGGGAATAGATAAAAAAACTATTCCCTTCTAGCCCAGAATATTAAAATGGGAGATCATCATCTCCAGAATCTGCTAATGTTGGAAAATTCGGAGAAGGCGAAGCTGATTTGTCGGCCGTTGGCAATGCTTCAGGTCGAGGTCGAGCATCTGACGCTTCATTGGCAGGACGATCATTTCTACCACCAATCAAGTTAATGGAGGTAGCGCGAATCCGGTAACCACGCACCGTAGCCCCATTTTTATCTTGCCATTCTTCTGAACGAATTTTCCCCTCGATATACACTTGATTTCCTTTTCGCAAATATTGCTCTGCAATGTTGGCTAAATTATCCCATAGCTCTACACGGTGCCATTCCGTTTGCTCCACCCGTTGCCCATCTTTTCCTGGATAGGATTCGGAAGTAGCTATATTAATATTCGCTACCTTAATACCACTAGGTAAGGCTCTCACTTCTGGGTCTCCCCCCAAATTGCCTAATAAAATTACTTTGTTTACTCCTGCCATAATGTGTTTGTTTTAAATGATTATCGGCAAACCCTTTGCCAAAACAAAATTATCGTGGCATTGAATCATTAAAAATCTGCAGATGCAAATTATCAGTTATCAGATTCAAAAGCAAGACCGATTTTCCTAGCTTTTCAAAGTCCTCAGGCTGAATCCATTGAAATCCATCCAGCATGCTAATGTCAAGATTATCAGGAACTTGGATATACCAAGCCCGACAATGGATCTTTTGGTGGCTAAGGATATGTAATTTAGGCGACTTCAACGACTGTATGGTAGCTCCTTGGAGGAGCGTAGATAAATTCCCATCCAATTCCATGATGCTTTCCAGTTCTTCCACTTGAGGCGATTCCACCAAATAAAACTCCCATAAACCGGACCAAATATCCTTTTCTTTCCTTTCTCGGATTAAAATTCTTTTACCTTGTTCTACAATGAAATAGTTAAAATATCGATTCCGCTGCTTGGCTTTCTTTTGCTTTACTGGAAAATCTGAAATCCGTTTTTGTTGACATGCAAAACAAGTGAGGCTCAATGGACAACTACCACATAATGGTGCAGGGCTACATTGTAAAGAGCCAAAATCCATGATAGCCTGATTAAATTCGGCGGCTAAGTCATTGGGGATTAACTCTTGAGCAACTTCCGTAAACTCCTTTCTAGCAGAACTATGTAAGATGTCTGTTTCAATACCAAAATAACGGGCCAATATCCGAAAGACATTTCCATCTACGACGGGTTTAGCTTCTCCGAAAGCAAAAGAGGCTATGGCAGCCGCAGTATAGGGTCCCACACCAGGTAATTGGATTAAATCATCATAAGTAGTCGGAAATTTTCCTTGAAAATCTGACACGACCAGCTTGGCTGTTTTATGTAAATTTCTGGCCCGGGAATAATAGCCTAAACCTTGCCAATGTCGAAATAAAGCCGACTCATCTGCATGGGCTAATGATTCAACAGTCGGAAAAACCTCCAGTAATTTTAAATAGTAAGGCAATCCTTGGGCTACGCGTGTTTGCTGTAATACAACTTCCGACAACCAAATGGCATAAGGGTCTTGGGTTTGTCGCCAAGGTAATTCACGGGCATGTTGCCGATACCAAGTTAAGAGGCCTTTTGTAAAAGGGTGATGATTTATAGATTGCATGGGATGATTCAAAGATACAAAGAAAGAAGGGAGCATTTTGACATTGATTTGCTAAAAAAATCAATTAAATCATTGACAACCATTTCTATTCTTCAAGAAAAACATTACTTTTGTGTCCCTTTTAAAGAAAGGGAAAGCGATTAGAACAAAATTGATAATTTAAAGCATTAATTACCGTGACCAAGGCAGATGTAATTGCTGAAATTTCCAGCAAAACAGGGATTGACAAAAAAGATGTTTCTGAAACGTTAGAAAAGTTTTTCGAAGTTGTAAAAGATAATTTATCCAAACAAGAGAACATTTATGTTCGTGGTTTTGGAAGTTTTATTAACAAAAAGAGAGCTAAAAAGATTGCTAGAAATATTTCTAAAAACACGGCAATTACTATTGACGAGCACTATGTACCTAGCTTTAAACCAGCTAAAGTGTTCATTGAACAAGTTAAAACGAGCACTGACCCTGCTAAATAAGGTGTAATGCCTCAGGTCTAGAAAGATGAAGAAATCCTATGTGATCATTCTTGTTATTGGCCTTGGGTTAACCGCCCTCATATTTCAATTACCTAAAGGAAATGTGAGTAATACTACGAGTAATGCTCCTGCTGGTGGAGCCAATCGCGATGCGAAGGGCGATGATCACCAGGATGAACATACCGCAGAAAGCGCGACAAAATCAGAAGATACGCATGCTGCACCGTTGACAAATGCTCAACAAGCAGCAGTAGCTAAATTGAAATCTGAATTGAGTCAAGCAAAAACAGAGGTTTCTCAGTCTAGTGTGTTAGATAAATTAATCAACACATTTGTGGGAGCTAATCATTACGATAGTGCTGCTTATTATGCAGGACAATTCGCCGATCAGCATCCTGCCCTGAACAACTTCTTACGTGCAGGCCAATTGTATTTTGAGGCCCAAACTTATGCACTGAACCCGACAAAGGGCAAAGCCATGGGAGAAAAAGCACGTGTTTATTTTGAACAAGTACTATCAAAAGATCCGTCAAACCTCTTGGTTAAAACGAATTTGGCGATGACTTATGTGGATACACCCACTCCGATGAAAGGGATTACCTTACTAAGGGAAGTGATTGAACAAGAGCCGACATTTGTGCCAGCTTTATTTAATCTGGGGATTTTATCCATTAAATCGAATCAATTTGGCAAAGGTCAAGAACGATTCACACAGATATTGAAGCTGGAACCAACCAATTATAAAGCTGCCTTAAACCTCGGCTTTTGCTTGGCCCAGTTAGATAAATTAGATGAGGCAAAGAAAGTGCTTCGGATGGTCCTTGACAAGAGCAAAGACCCTGAAGAAACCAAAGCTGCCCAAGAGTTGCTCGCAGAAATGCAAAAACATTGAGGTTGAAAATCAACTTCTTACATTATTCAAAAATTTAAACGCTAACAGGTATGCCTTGCGGAAAGAAAAGAAAACGTCATAAGATTTCAACACACAAAAGAAAAAAACGTCTTCGTAAGAATCGTCACAAGAAGAAATAGTTAGTATAATTACCTCCTTTTGGTAGCGTAATTAGGTAACCCAAAAACAGACCATCCCTAATGGCCTGTTTTTGGTGTTTGTTATATATATTAGCGTAGGGATAAGTCTGTCCCGTCTAACATTCTTCTCGTAATATATTGTGAGTAATGAATTAATCATTAATTCTACCCCCAAAGGGGATAGAATTGCCCTTTTGCAAGACAAAAGGATTGTAGAATATCACATAGAACAGTCGGAACCTCAATTCTCCGTGGGTGATATCTATCTCGGTACTGTCAAAAAATTAGTCTCTGGTCTTAACGCTGCCTTCATTGATATTGGTTATGAAAAGGATGCTTTCCTTCATTACCATGACTTAGGCCCTAACTTGAACTCACTGCAGAAATTCTCACGTGATGTCATGAATAAAAAGGGCAAAAACATCAAGTTGGAGAACTTTAAAATAGAAGAGGAAATAGATAAATTAGGTAAAATCGATAAGGTTTTAACCCGCAATCAACTCATCTTAGTACAGGTCGTTAAAGAACCTATTTCCACCAAGGGCCCACGCCTTTCTTGTGATATTTCCATCGCTGGAAGATTCTTAGTGTTAGTTCCTTTCTCTAATGGCGTCAATATTTCAAAGAAAATTACGTCCAAAGCAGAAAGAAGCCGATTGATGAAATTGATGTCGTCCATCAAACCGAAAAATTTCGGGGTCATCGTAAGAACCGTAGCGGAAGGTAAAGCTGTGGAAGAAATGGAGCGCGACCTTCGTGATTCTATTTCTAAATGGGAAGATGGTATCGCTAAATTAGTAGATGCCAAACCTAGAGATCGTGTTATCGGTGAAATGAGCCGTGCCACTTCGATGTTAAGGGACTTGCTAAACAACGATTTTGACAATGTCATCGTAGATAACCAGGATTTGTACAATGAAGCCAAAGGTTATGTGCATCAAGTAGCTCCAGAAAAAGAAAAAATAGTCAAATTACATACGGGTAAAACCAAGTTATTTGAACAAGTGGGGATCGAGAAGCAATTGAAAATGCTTTTCGGAAGATCCGTTTCTTTACCTGCTGGAGGTTATTTAATCATCGAACACACGGAAGCATTGCACGTCATCGATGTGAACTCGGGAAATAAATCCAACTCCGAAGAAGACCAAGAGGCTACCGCTTTAAGCGTTAACCGCGAAGCTGCTAAGGAAATTGCCCGTCAATTACGCCTTCGTGATATGGGTGGTATTATCGTGATCGATTTCATCGACATGAAAAAAGCGGATAACCGTAAGTTAATTCAGGACATCATGCGTGATGAAATGAGAACGGACCGTTCCAAATACACCATCTTGCCGCTGACTAAATTTGGATTGATGCAAATCACCCGTCAGCGTGTGCGCCCAGAAATGAACGTGGCCACACATGAAACCTGCCCTAGTTGTGGAGGTACTGGCACCATTACGGCTAGTATCGCCGTTTCGGAAATCATTGCCCAGCATGTGGAACATTTGGTTACCAAACAAAATGAGAAAAAACTCACTTTATTGGTTCATCCATTCTTAAGTGCTTACTTTACTAAAGGATTCCCTTCTATACGAATGAAATGGTTCATGACGTTTAAGTCTTGGATTCACATTACAGAAGATTCTTCCCTAGGTATTACTGACTTTAAGTTTCTGAACCACAATGGAGATGAGATCGAGATATCGTCTTAGATCATATGTACTACTTCTAAGTTTTCTTTCACTATCTTTCCTTAGCTTAGGTCAATGGTGGAAGAAAACCGAAGAAGCAGAAAAAGAGCGTTCCAAAGGAATGCTTTTATTAACTTCCGAAGTACAGATTGAAGCAACCAATGCCATCAATCAAATGTACAACTTCAAATTCCCAGAAGCCGAAAGGGAATTCAATTATCTCAAAGTCAAACATCCTGATCATCCGCTGCCCGACTTCCTTTTAGGACTCGTGCAATGGTGGAAAATGGTACCCAATACCCAAAATGAGGTGTATGATGACAGGCTATTAGAATACATGGATCGGAGTATTTCCAAAGCAGAGAAAATTTGGGATGACACCGAAAACCCAGAAGCCGCTTTCTTTATGGCGGCTGCCTATGGATTCAAAGGCCGTTTACATGCCGAACGCAAACATTGGGCTCGTGCCACTCTGGCAGCTAAAAGTGCCTTAAAATACTTAGAATACTCCCGAGAATTTGCTGATTTCAGTCCTGAACTGATGTTTGGCGACGGACTCTACAATTACTATTACCATTTCATTAAGCAAAACTTCAAACTGCTACGTCCAGTACTTTGGCTTTTCCCTAAAGCCAATAAGCAGCAAGGTATCGAGCAATTAGAAAAGGTTAGTTACCAAGCCTTTTATACCCGAACAGAAGCCCGCTATTTTCTTTTGCAAATCTATGCTATGGAAAACATGTCGGAAAAGAGTTACGAACTTGCTAAATACACGCATCAAAATTATCCCGATAATCCTTTCTTCGAAAGATACCACGCCCGTTCGGCCTTCATGTTAGGCAAATTAGACGAGGCAATGGAAGTTTCTAAAAGTATTCTGAGTAAAATCGACAATCATCAAGTAGGCTATGAAGGGGTATCTGGCCGTTATGCATCCTATATTTTGGGGTATTACCAATTATATATTTTTAGAAATCCTGCTGAAGCCAAAATATATTTCCAGAAATGCATGGATTTCTCCATTCAAACTGGTTCCTTAGAGTCAGGTTACTACTGGGCTTCCGTCTTAGGTTTAGCGAGAATTGCTTATCAAGAGGGTGATTATGATGTAGCCGTGGACCACTGTAAAGAGGTAATGGATAAGGCCGATAAAAAAACAAGCCAATATACGGACGCTAAAAAATTACTCTCAGAGGCTAAAAAAGCCCGAAGAAAAAAGAAATAAAGAATTTAACAATTACTTAACATTAACATCATTGCTAAGCCATACTTTTGCGACCATATTTGCACCAATATACCTTAAATAATACGATATGTTTGGGTTAGATCCTACCTTATTCTTTTTACTATTTTTCTGCCTATTTGCTGCTTGTGCATTTGAATTCGTAAATGGATTCCATGATACAGCAAATGCCGTGGCAACTGTTATTTACACCCATTCATTAAAACCCACACAAGCCGTTGTCTGGTCTGGATTCATGAATTTTGTGGGTCTATTAACTGGTGGCGTCGGTGTTACCATGAGTATCATCGGGCTACTTCCCACCGAACTGCTCATCGATACCAATGTGTATCATTCCATGGCGATGGCTCTCTCGCTGTTATTTTCAGCTATTTTATGGAACTTAGGTACTTGGTATTTTGGAATTCCCGCTTCTAGTTCACATACCTTAATTGGCTCTATCATTGGTATCGGAGTTGGACACGCAATATTACCTGAAAATCAAACCAATGTCAGTGCAGTGAACTGGGACAAAGCCCAAGAAATTGGTCAAGCCTTGTTATTATCTCCCCTATTTGGTTTTGCATTGGCTATCGTATTGATGTACATCCTGAAAAAGACCATCAAGAATAAAGAAATCTTTAAAGAGCCTAAAAAGAATTCACCTCCTCCCCTGTGGATTCGTGCTATTCTAATAACGACTTGTACTTTGGTTTCATTTTTCCATGGACGTAATGATGGTCAAAAAGGTATAGGTCTTGTTATGGTGATACTTATCGCTTTTTTACCTGGCTATTTTGCTATCAATTCTACCTTAGATTTACAGCGCTTACAAAAAGACTTAAATCAAGTTGAAATAATTTCTGCCAAAATCGACACGACAACCTTATCTATTAAAGAGCAAGAAAGTTATCGTACTGTAATGGCTTCATCTAAAGCATTGCACGAACTACTTTTAACAAAAAACATTCAAACCAGTAATTTATCTACCAAGCAAAAATTTGACATTAGAAAAGCGGCTTTAAACATCAATAAGCATGCAAAAAAATTGATTGAAAGTGAATCTATTGCCTTGTCGGAAGCAGATAAAAAAGCATTCAAAAAAGCTACTGCAGGAGATAAGGCCGCTTTCTTTGCCTTTGGTGCTACCTCAGGAACAGGTATTGCGGCAGTGACCGACTTCGCTCCAAACTGGGTGATGTGGATGGTGGCTCTTTCCTTAGGTCTTGGAACGATGGTAGGTTGGAAACGAATTGTGGTAACCATTGGAGAAAAAATTGGTAAACACCATTTAACATATGCACAAGGAGCTTCTGCCGAATTAATTGCCTCGGTGACTATTGGATTGGCAACGGCATACAAATGGCCAGTTAGTACCACTCACGTATTGAGCTCAGGTATCGCTGGAACGATGGTGGCTTCTAAAGGTATCAAAAATCTACAAGGCGGAACCGTCAAAAATATTGTCATGGCTTGGGTATTAACTCTCCCAGTAACCATCGTATTGGCGGCAGGTTTGTTCGTCTTTTTCCGTTGGATTACGGGATAAAAGCTTGTAATTTTGAGGGAAGCCAAAAGCTTCCCTTTTTTTTACACACCAATATAATCCATGAAACAGTTAAGCCTAAGCCTAAAGCTTGTGCTTATATTTTGTGTCCTAAGCGCAAAAGCACAATCACCTAGGCAATATTACCATATTTCAAATGGCTGGACTGACCTAAACATTTCCGGTAAAATAGCTGGTAAATTCAGTTGGCAATTAGAAAACCAACAAAGAAGGCAAGACCAACAAGGAGATTATAATCCTGCTACTACGACGGGGAATCCGTATCATAATTTGAACCAACATGTGTTCAGGCCTTATATTCATTACCAAATGAGTCCAGCTGTACGTTTCTCCTTGATGCCACTAGGCTGGATTGGAACCAACCGCTTTAGTAATGGGGAACCCTCCGCATTCTTTTCTGAATTGCGGGTCTCTCCCCAAGTTATTTTAACTCAACAACTAAATCGAGTGCGCATCGACCACCGCTTACGCTATGAATTTCGTTGGCTAGGAGCTAACCAAGCCGTGGAGGATAAAAGCTTCATATATGGTGGCGATTTTTCTACCAGCACGTACCGAAAAAGATTCCGCTACCAAATCAAGGGAAGTATGCCCCTTGGAAAAGCCAAAATGGAAGATAAAACCTGGTATGTACAAGCTTATAATGAGCTAATGATCAATATGGGCGAAAATGTTCCTAACCTCAATATCTTCGATCAAAACAGATTATTAATAGGTATGGGCTATCGTATCAACTCCAATTTGTCGGTAGAAATGGGTTATATGCAACAAAGTATATTCCGTTTTAACAATGCCGCTAAAAATAATGTAGAAATCAATAACATCCTTCAAGTAAATCTAGCCATATCCAATTTCGAAACATTCTTTTAAACAAGGCATTTACGTATCTTTGCACTTTGAAAAAGAAATGAAAGCCGATATCATCAAAAATTACTTTCCAGAACTGACATCCAAACAATTGGAGCAATTCGAAATGCTCTATCCTTTGTACCAAGAATGGAATGAAAAAATCAATGTGATTTCCAGAAAAGATATCGATAACCTGATGTTACATCATGTGCTTCATTCTTTAGGAATAGCTAAAATCATTAATTTCAGACCAGGTACTGAAATCCTAGACGTAGGAACAGGCGGTGGCTTTCCCGGCATTCCTTTAGCTATTTTATTTCCTCAATGTACTTTTACCTTAGTAGATAGTATCGGTAAAAAAATCAAAGTAGTGGAAGGCGTTGCTTCATCGCTGGGTCTAGAGAATGTCACTGCCCTACACACGAGAGCTGAAGACCTAGATCAAGACTTTGAGTTTGTTGTCAGTAGAGCCGTTACTCGTATCACCCCGTTTTATTATTGGGTCAAAAACAAGATTAGTCCTAACCATTTTCATACCCAGAGAAATGGCATACTTTGTTTAAAAGGTGGAGATTTAACAGAAGAATTGGCCGAATTTGGTAAAAAACATAAGATATTTGAGTTGGGAGAAATCTTCAACGAAGAATATTTTGAGACTAAAAAAGTGGTTTACGTTCCTATGTAAACAGCGTTATTTCCTTATATTGAATTTTTAATCTGTTTGAATGCCCCATATTTCAGTTGCTCTTTGTACCTATAACGGCGAAAAATACCTCCCATACCAACTGGAAAGTATAGCTTCACAGACTCAAGCTATACATGAGCTCGTTGTTTTTGACGATGGTTCAAGTGACAAAAGCATCGAAATTTTAGAAGCATTCAAACAAAAAGTGCCTTTCCAAGTACACATTCATCAAAACGAAAAGAATGTAGGAAGTAGCAAGAACTTTGAAATGTGTGTGCAGGCATGTAGTGGAGACCTCATTTTTTTTAGTGATCAGGACGACCTATGGTTGCCCCATAAAGTAGAAACCTTAGTTCGCTATTTCGAAAATTATCCTGAAATAGATGCCGTTTTCTCCAATGCCATCATGATTGACCGTTCTGGAAAACCTACGGGTAAAACTAGCTTTGAACAAATAGAATTCATTGAGCCATTACAAGAACTTTGGAAAGCAGGTAACTCATTTGATATTTTATTAAAAGGCTATGTCGTTACAGGTGCCACATTAGCCATTCGCTCTCAGGTAAAAAAAGAAGTATTCCCAACTCCACACATCATTCCTGAACTGATTCACGATGGCTGGATCGCCTTGTATTTGTCCATGACCAATCGAATTGCTTTTGTAAAAGAGCCTTTGATCCAATATCGAGAACATGATAGCCAACAGGTGGGCCTCAAAAGCGAAAAAAAGGCAGTCTCGCTCTTGGATCGTTTCAAGCGTTCTAGAAAGGCTAAATTAGTTCAGATCGAGAAAAAAGCAACCGATTCCTCTGCCTTATACAATTACTTGAAAGCCAGCGGAAAAGCTCCTGAAAATGCCTTGGAAAAAGTGGCCAGTAGGATGTTACATTACCAAATGCGCGCCAAGCTAGCCAATAACCGATTACTAAGAATTTGGCCCGTTTTGAAAGGAGTTTTGCAAGGAGGTTATAAATTGCATGACGGAGGCAAGTGGTGGCATCCAGTATTAGGTGATATCATTGAATAACATGCAAACATTGGTGGGAATCGTTATTCCTATTTACAAAGAATCCATTTCGACATTGGAACAAAAGTCTTTGCTCCAGTGTAAAAAAATATTAGGCCACTATCCTATACATTTTGTATTACCAGAAGGGCTTAAAGCTCCCTATGTACAGGAATATTTTCCGGATGCATCATTAGAATTTTTCCCCCCTTCTTTTTTTACCAGTACCAAATCCTACAATCATTTATTGATTGACCCAGCTTTTTACGCGCGTTTTAGCCAACATGAATTTATTCTAATCTATCAATTAGATGCCTACGTGTTCCAAGATGAATTGGTAGCTTGGTGCCAAAAAGGCTATGATTATATTGGAGCACCCAAATTAAAGAAGAAACATTGGGAAAATAAGGACGCTTTTCAATGGCCGCTGATAGAGCCCATTATGATGAATGGGGGCCTATCCTTACGAAAAGTGGCCCCCATTATCAAATTTTTAAACTGGTATCATCGGCTGTTCGGCACATGGCCAGCCAACGAAGATTCGCTTTTTTCTGTTTACCATAAAAGAGCTTTTCCGCTTCGCTTCTTGCTCAAATTACCTACTTGGAAAGAGGCCTTGGCATTTGCCTTTGAACAAAACCCACAAATCAGCCTTCAGCTCAATGCAGGGAAATTACCCTTTGGTTGCCACGCTTGGGAAAAGTACAATCCTAGCTTTTGGGAACCATTTATGGAAGAAAAAGAATCCTAAAAATTCTTCTTCGCTAAATAATCACGACTGATTTTTAAGCTTTCAAAAGGATCACGCTTACTTACATCTTGTTCTACAAACCAGTATTTCAAGCCAGCTGCCTTTCTAGCTGCGAAGATGCGATCAAAATCAATGGTACCATTTCCAACCTCAGTAAATACCTTAGTTCCTGCTTCCATATCTTTGACGTGCCATAGAGGGAAACGACCTGGGTGTTTCTCAAAATAAGCAACTGGGTCTATACCCGCACGACCAAACCAATATAAGTCAGCTTCCATTTTCACCAAATCAGGCGAAGTATTTTGTAAAATGAAATCGTAAGGAACAAAATCTGCCGACTTCACAAATTCAAAATCGTGATTATGGTAGGCGAACTGGATACCTGCCGATTTAGTGGCTTCTCCAGAGCTAGTCAATAAACTTGGTAGGGCCTTGTAATGATCTGCACTACGCTCATTCGGGAATAAGAATGCACATACCATGAACTCTGCACCCACGTGGTGTAAATCTTCTACAGCCTTTTGCCATCCGTCAGACAATGTACCTTTGGATTTGATGGCGATACCTGAAGTATGGTGAGAGCTAACTACTTTTAAGCCCACACGATCTAGAATGGTTTTAAATTCATGGGCCGTTTTGCCAAAGAAAGTACCATTGTATCCGTAGATTTCTAGGTTTTTATATCCAAGTCCAGCCAATTTCTCCAAGGACCCTTCTAGGTCTTTGGCTACGGCATCACGGACAGTGTATAGTTGTACACCCAAAGGTCCTAAATAAGGATTGGCTGCAAGGCTGGAGTGAGCGTATAGGCCCGAAACTCCTAAGGCTAAGCCTTTTAAAAATATTCTTCTTTCCATTGTATTAATATGATAAAATAGATATTCACGAATTTAACTATTCGTAGAAATATATGAAATGAATTGGGGAATAAGTTTTTTGGGAGTGCTGTTTAATAAACCATCCGAAATAATCACAAGGAAACCCCTTCGCCCGATGTTAGTTTATAAAAAATACTATATTGGAGTGTATACTTGTTCCTCTGCACAAACAAGTTCCCCAATAGCTTAAATAAACTTTGGGATTAGAGAGTAAATGACTTTGGCCGCAAATATTTAAAACTATTATATGAAAGGAATCTGCAATTTATGCCTTCAAGAAAAAGAGTTAATAAAAAAGTCTCATATTATTCCTGAATTCATATATAGAAATAGTGGTGTTTATGATGATAAACATAGAATGTATTCTTTTGACAAAGAAGATATATTACAAAATAGAAAGATTAAAAAGGTTCAAACGGGTGTATACGATAGCTATATTCTTTGTTCTCAATGCGACAATGTGCTCATTAGTTCATATGAAAAATATGCTTCTATGGCAATTTATGGGGAAGAAATTCCTGTCGAATATTGTCCAGACTGTATTACTTATGGTGATACAAGCCCAACTCTTTCAATTTGTTCAAATGTGGATTATTCAAAATATAAACTATTTTTATTATCAATTCTATTTAGAGCCAGTATTTCTAAAGACGATTTCTTTGAAGAAGTTAAACTCAGTTATGAGAATCAAGAAACTTTAAGAAAAATGGTTTATGAGGGTAATCCAAGTAATTATAATGACTTTCCTGTTTTAATCGCAACTTTTGCAGATTCAAAAATTCCATCTGATATTTTCTTTAACCCAATAAAATCCGAAAATGACAATATAACCACATTTACATTTGTATTCGCAGGATGGTCTTACATTTTCTACGAAGGGAAAAATATAAATACAGAAAGTTTTAATTCATTAGTTATGAAACCGGATAATGAACTAAAAATATTTCATTTTGATAGTGAAGATGGAAAAAAATATTTCAATCAAATAATAGGGATATAATAACCGAAATTAAAAGCAAGATTCATAAAAAAGAAGATGTTAAATAAAAAATTAAATACAACTTTCATTATTGCTTCTATGGCTATATTGATATTTTTAGTCATTATAACTTTCAAGCTTATCACGGAAACAGATAATCCTGCATTATTTACCATAGATTTCGATGAAAAATCGCATGTTGTATCAAGCTATGGAACCTTAGTAGGTTCATTGTTAACATTTTTATCAATCATATTTGTTATTTACACCATTCTTCAACAAAAAGAACAATATAGTAATGACAAACTTCTAGAGAAGTCTAAAGAAAAAAATGCGCTTTTTGACAGACTAAAGTTAATTCATAATTTACTAAATGAAATCTTCAAACACATCACAGATACAGGAGTCGAAATGAAAGCTTTTTTTGAAATAGAAAAAGAAAAAACTTTCGGTAGTAATCAAATGAGTTTTTATACTAACAAAAATTATTACAGGCTATTAGAATTAGATTATCAATCAATATTCAGCGCCTTCCAAGAATATTCAAAAGATGAGGACAAAACCAAATCTTTTAATGATTTATATAAAATGGTTGACTTTTATTCCGAATCATTTATAGAACAAAGAGAAAAATATCTATATCACATCAATGATAAAGTTGAACGCAAGCAAAAAATTGCGTCCGAATTAAATTCTGTAATGGACGAGGCATCCAAGATGATTGGAGAATACAAGATTGAACTTGCAACAAACAATGAATATAAACAAAATCTCTGGTTTCAATTACTGAATGAATTGATAGTATTCTATTATAAACTAATTTCAGAAAAGGATGATGCAGATTTTGAAGCAATTGAAAAAGAAGTATTGGTTATTTTTTTAAAAAAAGCCAATGCCGTTGAAAAAAATATTGGGTTTGAAAAAAGAATACTGGACTTAGTATTAAAAATTGCCGGAATTAGGAAACAACTAAATTCTATGAAAATGGAATCATTAAATTTTAGTAATCAAATAGAAAGTAGATACAAAAAATATTATGCCCCAGAAAGCAAAAACTTAATGAGACTTAATGAATTAAGCACCAATATAAGTGGCTTAATAACTAACAGCGTCAAGCCTGTAAGCAAGAACCGTTATTTCTCGCTATTGTAGTAATTCGTTAAATTTCTGCAAATCATTTCAACTATATTTTAATCATACATTGGCAATTAATCGTTCCATAAACGACTAAATTGTCAGGCCACCAACCAGTAGACGTCGGATTAAATTTGTGCATCACAAATTAAAGTATCCAAATATAGAAACTTTCACTACCTTTGTCCAAGATTAAAAAGTAAGCCACTATATTAAAATGAGATTTTTCCAGACTAGATTTATGGAAGAAGCAAACGAGTTTATTGCTAAACTTGATACTAAAACCATAAAAAAGATACTTTACAATATTGACTTGGCCGAGCAGACAAATGACCCAAAACTATTCAAGAAGCTCCAAAATGAAATCTGGGAATTTCGAACAAAGTTTGGAGGTCTTCAAATTAGACTTCTTGCATTTTGGGACAAAACAGACAATAAGCAAACACTCGTAATTACAACCCACGGTTTTATTAAAAAAGTTGACAAAGTTCCTACAAATGAAATAGAAAGGGCAACTAGACTTAGAGATAAGTATTTTGAAAGCACACAAAATAAATAATCATATGGCAACTGAAAAATTGAAAACTTATTCGCTTTCCGAAATGAAAGATAAGTACGTTGGTAAAGTTGGAACAAAAAAACGTGATGACTTTGAATATGAACTTCGAATGGATCTTTTAGGCAAAATGATTAAAACCGCAAGAATAGAGCGCCACTTAACGCAGGAAGAACTAGGTAAGTTGATCGGCGTTCAAAAAGCTCAAATCTCAAAATTAGAAAGCAGCGCGAATAGTGCGACTATCGACACTGTTATTAAAGTATTCAAAGCCCTAAAAGCAGAAATTAACTTTAATGTCAAACTTGAGGATGACTATGTAAGCATCGCTTTATGATGATTTTGTCGAAGTCTATCCCCATATTCGAATCCATAAACCATACATTCCAGCAAGTTTTGATTCTAAATTAGTAAAACTTATCCAACCCAAGTCCTGTCATTTTTAATGATACTCAAGGCTGGGTCGTACTGGACCAAATCCGTACCAAAGACAGAAAACGCATCATCAAAACAAAGGAATTTCTAGACGCCAGTGAGATTATCGAACTGAAAAAAATATTACGAGAAACTTACGTAGATTAAGAAATTCTACGATGCCCCAGCTAAAGCATGATTACTTAGGAAGTCGCGCAAAGGTCGTACTTGGCGACGAGAAATAGAGATATTGACATCATTCGTCAACTTAATCACTTTACCGTATTTTAAATCTACGGATGTAATACATGTTGGATTAACTAATGCTGATTTGGATGGGCGAATGAATCCATAATCTTGTAATAAAGTTTCAAAAAATTTCAAGGTCCGACAAGAAAGGACCTTACGACCATCTTTCAGAAATATATTGGAATAGTTTCCCTCTCCTCGGATAAAAAGAATACAACTAGGGCAAACTTTAAAGGTTCCTAAATTTATCAACAACTTCTCGTCGTTAGAAACAGGCTTTATATTTTTCATAAATTGAGTAGATTAAACTGACACAGGGAACATTTACGATGTAAAGCTACCCAATGTTCTTAAATAAAAATTCATAATTCACGTTATTTGTGTTATTAACGCTTTTAAATAACAATTTGGCCGTTTTAATTTAACAATTTGCTAACACTCAATAACCTGTTCAAACATAATTTGTCAAATATTTTAACTAAAACTTGATTAAAACATATTCCAAAATATACCCAAATACTTATTTTTCAGGTCAAGCGGCTCTTAGAAAATTCTTACCTTTAAGAAAAAAATCACAACATGAAATACAGACGTTTTGGCAAAACAAATTGGCAAATAAGTGAGGTAGGCTACGGCATGTGGGGCCTAGCTGGTTGGACAGGTTCCGACGATAATGAAGTTCAAAAATCCTTGGAATTATCCGTAGAATTAGGCTGTAATTTCTTTGATACAGCATGGGGCTATGGAGAAGGATTATCTGAACAAATTTTAGGTTCATTGCTTAAAAAGCATGCCGACAAACAATTATATGCCGCCACTAAAATTCCCCCTAAAAACTTTATTTGGCCTTCGAAATCCCATTTCGAATTAAAGGATTGTTTCCCTGCTCAGCACATCATTGAATACACCGAAAAAAGCTTGAAAAACTTAGGTGTAGAGCAAATTGATTTACAGCAATTCCATGTTTGGGAAGATGCATGGGCAGACAATGACGATTGGAAAGAAGCGGTTCAAAAATTAACACTAGAAGGAAAGGTCAAACATTGGGGAATCTCTGTCAACCGTTGGGAACCGAATAACTGCCTGCGCTCACTGGAAACCAACTTGTTTTCTTCAGTACAGGTGATTTACAACATCTTTGACCAAAACCCTGAAGACCAACTATTCCCACTTTGTCAAAAATTAGACATTGGTATCATTGCACGTGTACCATTGGATGAAGGAAGCTTAACGGGCTTATTGGATTATAATACCACTTTCCCTGCCGACGATTGGCGTTCAACGTATTTCGTTCCGGAAAACTTAACCTCCAGTGTGGATCACGCGAATGCGCTAAAACCATTGGTCCCAGCGAATATGGACATGCCCGAAATGGCTCTTCGCTTTATCTTATCGAATCCAGATGTGGGAACCATTATCCCAGGCATGAGAAAATTAAAGCATGTGAAAAGCAACATTGGCACTTCTGACGGCCAGGGTTTAGCTCCTAGCCTTTTGGATGAACTTAAAAATCATCGCTGGGAAAGACAACCTACCGAATGGTCTCAATAGATTGATCAAAAAGCTCTTTTAATTGAGCTTCTTCACGGAATCCCGATGTTTTTTGGAGCAATTTTCCCCCTTGGAAGACCAAAAAGCTCGGGATTTCGTCAATTCCAAAAGATTGTAAAATGGCTTGATTACCATCAGCCTCTACTTTTAAGACAGTTACTTTGCCTGAATAATCTTGGGTAAGTTTATCTACAGTAGGCATCATTTTAAGACATGGGGCACACCATTTGGCATAAAAATCCACCACTACGGCCTTTTCTGTTTGAATCTTCTTAGTAAAATCAGCTAAATCCCAACCTTTGTCATGAACCACATTAGGCACACCTTCCAAAGGTTTCAATTTAGTCGTCCATTTCAAATATCCTCCCTTTAATTCTGTCACTTGGAATCCTTCTTTACGCATTAATTCCGCTGCTTGCGCTGAGCGTCCTCCTGAAAGGCAGTAAATAAGTACGGGCTTATCCTTAGACAATTTCTTAATTTGCTCCGCAAAATCAGCAGAACGGAAATCAATATTTGTTGCCTTGGGCAAATGGCCTCCACCAAATTCGCCAGATGTTCTCACATCCAACAATATCGCATTAGGAGTCTCCTGAATCTTTTTTTCAAAGACCTCTACCTCAGCTGTCTGAGCATTCAACTGTAAAGAAAAAAGAAGTGTAAAAGTTAAAAATAAGGAAAAAAGAAATTTAGCTTTCATTATTATTTGATTAATTATCAGCGATTTAAGCAGCTGACTTTCGGTAAATCAGTGATTTTATCTAAAAATTACGTTATTTTGCAGGGCAATTTAATCAATTACAACGTAATCCATTTATTCACAATAATAATTATACGATGAGTGCAATACAGTACGTTCACGCAAGACAAATTTTAGATTCACGTGGAAATCCCACAATCGAAGTAGACATCAAAACAGAAGATGGTGCTTTCGGTCGTGCAGCCGTTCCTTCTGGAGCCTCTACAGGTATCCATGAAGCAGTGGAATTACGCGATGAAGATAAATCTGTTTATGTAGGAAAAGGCGTTTTAAAAGCCGTAGAAAACGTAAACACAACTATCGCAGAGGAATTATGGGGCCTAGAGGTATCTGAGCAGAACATGATCGACCGTTTGATGATCGAATTAGACGGTACACATAACAAAGGAAAATTAGGAGCTAATGCTATTTTAGGTGTTTCTATGGCAGTAGCTAAAGCTGCAGCTCAAGAAGCAGGTCTTCCACTTTACCGTTACATCGGTGGAGTAAATGCTAATACGCTTCCTGTACCTATGATGAACATCTTAAATGGTGGTTCTCACGCTGATAATAGCATCGACTTCCAAGAGTTTATGGTAATGCCAGCTAAGGCAGAAAGTTTCTCACATGCACTACGTATGGGTACAGAGGTTTTTCATGCTTTGAAAGGAGTATTGAAAAGCAAAGGATATTCAACCAACGTAGGAGATGAAGGTGGTTTTGCACCAAACATCAAGTCAAACGAAGAGGCTATCGAAATCGTTTTACAATCGATTGAAAAAGCAGGTTACAAACCAGGTGAGGAAATCTTCATTGCTATGGATGCTGCTTCGTCTGAATTCTTTGATGAGAAAACTGGATTGTATACTTTCAAAAAATCTGATGGTAAGCAATTGAACAACATGGAAATGGCTGCTTATTGGCAGACTTGGGTGAACAAATACCCAATCATTTCGATTGAAGATGGTATGGCTGAAGATGATTGGGCTGGTTGGGCTGAGCAAACTAAATTGATCGGTTCTAAGTGTCAATTAGTTGGTGACGATTTATTCGTTACGAATGTGAAGCGTTTACAACAAGGTATTGAGCAAGGTGTAGCTAATGCTGTTTTGGTGAAAGTAAACCAAATCGGTTCATTAACTGAAACAATTGATACAGTTAACCTAGCTAAACGTAATTCATACAAAAACATCATGTCACACCGTTCAGGAGAAACTGAAGATGCGACCATCGCTGACTTGGCTGTAGCTTTAAATACAGGTCAAATCAAAACTGGTTCTGCTTCACGTTCTGACCGTATGGCTAAATACAACCAATTGCTTCGTATTGAGGAAGAATTAGGTGCTAACGCTTATTTCCCAGGTTTGAATTTCTAAGATCATGGATCGCGTTAAAGGGCTTTTTCTTGGAAAATATCGCTTCTATGTAATCTCTACTAGTATAATGCTAGTTTGGATGTTCTTTTTAGATACTAATGACCTTCGGGTACAATACCGTCTTTGGAACGAACTTAGAGTGATGAAGAATGAGAAAGCCTTTTACCAACAAAAATTAAAAGAATTGGAAAAAGAACGCCGAATGGTGGTCGGAAACCCAGCCTTGTTGGAAAAATATGCGCGTGAAAAATATCTAATGAAACGACCCAATGAAGATATTTTTGTCATCGTCGATGAAGAAAATAAACCTTTGGAACCCTAACAAAAAAAGCTCCCAGCAAATGGGAGCTTTTTTTATGTCTTTACCGATAAGATAAGATTTGTATTCGTTAATTTTGATTATCAATTTCTTGGACAATATGGTTAAATCTGAATCGTTTTCCACAACGCTGTCAAGGTTTGGAACCTTGCCAGCGTTAGGAAATTAAAACTTCAAATCCTTACTGGAAATCGTTGATTTCTCCGCAGCATTTCCCTTCCAAACACTCCAAGGATCAGTTCTTTGTTTCATGACCGTAGCTCCCATACTAACGAAGGTTCCTTCGCCAATTACTGAGCTATCACGAATAGTAGCATTAACGCCAAAGAAACAATAGTCATTCACTTGACAATTACCAGAAAGGACTATTTGGGAAGTGAAAAATACATGATTCCCAATACGACTATGATGTCCAATGTGGTTGCCCGACCATAACACACAGTTGTTTCCAATCTGCACATAGGGCTGAATCGTATTATCTTCCAAAATGAAACAGTTTTCTCCAATTTTATCCGTCAAAACGGTGGCACGAGAACTGATATAGGAAATGTATTTATACCCTTTTTCTAAACCTTGCTCATACACCCTTGCCCGAACTTGATTCATCCCAGCCGCTGTCATAGGCGCAAAAAACAAGTATTCCGAAGGTGAGAATTGCTTTTCTACCGTTTCAAATGGCACTAATGGCAATCCATGAAATTCGGGCTCTTTAATATACTGTTCTTCCACAGTGAAACCTGCTACTTCATGCTCACTGTCATTTTGTAAATAATATAAAGCTAACTCGGCTGACTGTGTATTTCCAAAAATGATAACCTTTCCCATATATTCAATCGATCCAATGATTCAAATACAAAAACGTAAATGTGACAGAAATTAATTAAAATAACGCAACTCCTGTCATTTCTTTAGGTTGCTCTACTCCCATTAACTTTAAGATCGTAGGGGCAATATCACCTAACTTTCCGTTTGACAAGGTAGGGTGGTCATGTGCATCGACTAAAATACACGGGACTAAATTAGTGGAGTGTGCCGTATTCGGTGAACCATCTTCATTAATCATCACATCAGCATTTCCATGATCAGCAATGATGATAAAACTATAGCCATGAGCTAAACCTGCTTTCACAACTGCCTCTGCACATTGGTCTACAGTTTCTACTGCCTTAACCACAGCAGGGAAAACACCTGTATGACCCACCATATCTGGATTAGCAAAATTCAAACACACAAAATCAACTTCTTCTTTTTCCAATTCTGGAATCAAAGCATCCCTTAAATCAGCAGCTGACATTTCAGGCTGTAAATCATAGGTTGCCACCTTAGGAGAATTTCTTAAAATATTCGTTTGACCCACAAACGGCGTCTCACGACCTCCTGAAAAGAAAAAGGTAACGTGTGGATACTTTTCTGTTTCTGCAATACGAATTTGCTTTTTACCCGCTCCTTCTAACACCTCACCTAAGGTCATCGGTAAGTTAGAATCATTGAATATGACATGCACGTTATTAAACTCTTTGTCGTATTCTGTCATAGTCAAATAATACAAGTTCAAACGATGCATATTTTCCTCATGGAAATCTTTCTGCGTTAAAGCTTGCGTTATTTCCCGTCCACGGTCAGTACGGAAATTGAAACAAATCACCACATCTCCTTCAGATATTTTAGCCAGTGGAGTACCTTGGGCATCCGTTGCAATGATTGGTTTAATAAATTCATCTGTTACATCAGCAGCATAACTATCCTTTATGGACTGAATGACATCTTGCGTTAAATGACCTTCTGCATTAACCATAGCATGGTAAGCTAAAGCTACACGCTCCCAACGGTTATCACGGTCCATAGCAAAATAACGGCCAGTAACGGAGGCTACATGAGCGCCAGTCTTATCACAATGTTGAACTAAATCTGTCATGAACTTCAATCCAGACTTAGGATCAGTATCTCGTCCATCCGTAAACGCATGAACAAAAACTTGTGGCAATTGTGCTTCTTGAGCTGTACTTAATAAAGACTTTAAATGCTCAATATGTGCGTGAACACCACCGTCAGAAACAAGACCCATGAAGTGCACTGCTTTACCTTCTTTTTTAGCATATTCGAAAGCTTTCGCTAGTTCAGGCTCTTGACCTAAGGTATTTTCAGTCACTGCTTTATTAATCCTAACCAAATTTTGGTAGACAATACGACCAGCCCCTAAGTTCATATGACCAACTTCTGAGTTCCCCATTTGACCTTCAGGAAGGCCAACAGCTAAACCAGACGCCTCCAATTTAGAATGAGGGTATTGAGTATACAAAGATTTAACAAAAGGGATATTGGCTGCATCTATGGCAGAAACCTTGGGGTTGGTAGCAATGCCCCAACCATCTAATATCATTAGTACAACTTTCTTATTCACGGTATTACATTTATTTCCTATAAAATTAGCCAAATTCAGGGAAAAAATTGGCTATTCCTCCTCGAGAACTTTTGCTAAATGAACAATATCTACCACTTCTATGGTGGTTTTGTCATAACCCTGAATCGTAACTGCCAACATTGCTTGCCCTAACTCCTTCAAAGTACATACCATATTCGGAGCTGCCCAACGTAAAAATGGGTACATCCAATTAATATATTTATAAAACGGTAAAGCATGTTGCAAGCCTGGGGTAGGATGAATCATTCCAGGTCTAAATGCATAAGCCGATTTAAAATGTAATTTCTTAAGATCATTTTCTGTCTTTCCTTTGACTCTAGCCCACATCAAACTTCCTTTTTCTGTGGAATCTGTGCTTTTACCCGATACATAAACAAACGTTAATTCGGGATTATGTTTTTCTAAGGATTTAGCAAAACCCAAAGTTAAGTCGTAGGTCAATTTGGTATACTCCGCCTCATTTTTGCCAATGGAAGTAACTCCTAAACAAAAATAACATGCATCATATCCCTTTACTTGATCTTCTAACTCTTCCGTTTGATAAAAATCCTTCAAAATAATCTCTTTTAATTTCGGATGAGATTTGCCTGATGGACGGCGACTAATGACCAATACTTCTTCCACATGAGGTGAAAGTAAACATTCATGCATGACGCCTTCCCCCACCATACCGGTAACCCCCGTTACGATTACTTTGATTTTTGAATTTTTCATGGTAGAATTGAATTATAATAATTTGAGTTTAAATTTAAATGAACACATGAACAATCGTCGCGAATTTTTACAACAATCTGGCCTTTTAGCCGCAGGTTCAGCACTAACAGGTTCAGCAGCTACTCCTTCTATGAACTTCATCCACCATGTATTGTTTTGGGCTAAAAACCCCAACAACGAAGCCGAAAAAACCCAACTATTCAAAGCCCTCAAATCACTGGGAGGTCTTCCGATGATACAGTCAGCCCATGTTGGCAAACCCATCATTACGGATTTTGACAAACCTGTTACCGAGGGAAGTTATACTTTTTCTGTGGTATTGACTTTTGCTGATGCCGAAAAAGAAAAAGAATATTTATACCATCCTTTGCACAAGAAGTTCATCGATGACAACAAGCATCTGTGGGGGAAGGTTCAAGTAATCGACTCGCAAGCCATATAATTTGACAAAAAACCTATTTTAACTATGAATAATAATCGAAGAGATTTTCTCAAACTAAGTGGATTAGCCGCCTTAGGCGGATCTGCCAAATGGGAAATCAAAGACTTGGCTACCAGCATGCAGGTAGAACAAGGAAAACAAGTTTTTAATATGTCGGGCTATGCAGCCCCTAAAATTGAAACAGTCCGCATTGGATTTATTGGATTAGGAAACCGTGGTTCTGGTGCAATCACCCGAGTTAATCGCATCGATGGAGTAAAGACCATCGCCGTGTGTGATATCAGAAAAGAAAAGTCGGATGCAGCCCTCAATGCTCTTGGTAAAATGGGAATTCAGCCCATTGTTTATACTGAAAAAGAGGAAGCCTGGAAAGCCATGTGCGACCGCCCTGATATTGATTTGATCTACATCGCTACTCCTTGGCATTTACATACCCCAATGGCCGTTTATGCCATGAAACAAGGAAAACATGTGGCCGTGGAAGTTCCTGCAGCCACAACTTTGGAAGAATGCTGGCAATTGGTTGAGACATCAGAAAAGACGAAAAAGCATTGTATGATGCTGGAGAACTGTTGTTATGACTTCTTTGAATTATTGACCCTCAACATGGCACGTCAGGGATATTTTGGCGAAATCATCCATGCTGAAGGAGCTTATTTACATGATTTATTAGATCATAATTTCACCCAAAGTACCTATTACCAAAGCTGGAGATTGAAAGAAAATCTACGCAATGGTAATCTATATCCAACACACGGATTAGGACCTATTTGTCAATTATTGGATATCAACAGAGGAGATCAAATGGATTATTTGGTATCTACGTCAACCAATGATTTCTCCATGCACCCCCGTGCTGTGGAATTGGCAGCCAAGGACCCTTTCTACCAACAATTCACGAATAAGAGTTTCCGTGGAAACATGAATACCACCACCATCCGAACCATAAAAGGCAAAACGATGATGGTACAACACGACGTTTCTACTCCACGACCATATTCTCGTATTCACTTATTGAGCGGGACCAAAGGTATGGCTGTCAAATATCCGGATGCGAAAATTTCAGACCACCATCACAATTGGATATCGGCTGCAGAAATGGCTGAATTGGAGAAAAAATATGCCCCTCCGATTGTCGCTAAGATTGGTGAATTAGCCAAGCAAATTGGCGGGCATGGTGGAATGGACTTTATGATGGATTGGCGCCTGATTGATTGCCTACGCAATGGATTGCCTTTGGATCAAAACGTTTATGATGCAGCTGCCTGGAGCTCTATTGGACCATTAAGTGAGATGTCCGTTAAAAACAGATCTCGCTCCATGAATGTCCCTGATTTTACACGAGGAAGTTGGAAGTCCAATGTACCCGTTGATATCACTTTAGCACAAGGAGGAACAACAGGAGTAAAGGCTCAGAAATAAGCCTTTACTTTTTCTTTTTCCCCCAGAATTTCTTGCCTCCTTTTTTAGGACCAGAAAAATTTCGCCCCTTATCGCCGGCCTTTTGTAAGGCTGGCTCATAAGCGGGACCAGCTCCAAATTCTTCCGGAATGGGGGATTTGATGACTTCTTTTTCCAATAATCGCTCAATACCAGCAAATTTTCTTTGTTCAGCAGGACTGATTAAAGTATATGCGGTACCTTGACTTTCGGCACGAGCCGTACGTCCAATGCGGTGGATATAATCCTCCCCGTCGTTGGGTACGTCATAATTGATCACTAATTCTATCTCGTCGATGTCAATACCCCGACTTAAAATATCAGTAGCCACCAAAATCGTTGTCTTTTTATTTCTAAAATCTTGTAGAACTTGCTCTCTTACATCTTGTTCCAAATCTGAATGGATTTCCTCCACCTTGAATTTGGCCCTTTTTAAGTCGTTTGTAAGTGTTTTTACATTTTGTTTTCTGGAACAAAAAATAATCACTCGACTATAGTCCTTCAAGCGTAACAAATGCTTAATCAGAGGAGATTTTTGTTCTTCAAAGACAACAAAGGCTTCTTGAACAATTTGCTCAGGGGGTTTCGAAACGGCAATATTAATTTCTACTGGATTCTTCAATAGTTTTCTGGCCAATTCCCGCATTTTGTGTGGCATAGTGGCAGAAAATAATAGGTTTTGGCGCTCTGGACTTAAAAAGGAGGTGATTTTGATTAAATCATCTTGGAAGCCCATATCTAGCATTCTGTCAGCTTCATCTAGCACTAAATACTTTACCTCTTTGAGATTGACATAACCCATATTTAAGTGAGCAATCATTCTACCTGGCGTACAAACAACAATATCACAACCGCTGGTTAAGGCTGTTTTTTCAGTCGTAAAAGATTTCCCATCCCCTCCGCCATATACGGCAATACAGGAAACATTGGTAAAATATCCTAAACCCTCCATGTTATCAGCGATTTGTATAGCCAATTCACGAGTAGGAACTATAATTAAGGCATTGATTTGGTTTTCAGCATGCGGTTCGGTAATGATTTTATTCACAATAGGTAGCAAAAATGCTGCCGTTTTACCTGTACCAGTTTGAGCTGAAGCAATAATATCTCTCCCTTCCAAAATTGGCTTTATCACTTGCGATTGTACGGGAGTAGCGGTCTTGTAGCCCATGGAATCGATTCCTGCTAAAAGGCTGTCGGCCAGACCTAATTCTTTAAATGTCAAAATAGTTTGATTAAAATGATGCCTCTTCCGAAGATGGAATAGGAAAGACAAATTTACGCCTTATATCTCACATTTCTTTCAATTTAAGAAAGGAGACCCTACAGCCTAGGCTTTGACCTGTCTTCTGGCCAGAAAGTACATTCCCAGTCCTGATAAAACCAATAAAACTAAACTAGCTCCATCTTGCCAGGAAAATGACTCCGGATGATGCAGCAGATATTCCCAGCTCTTAGCTTGAGTACCTGTCCAAACAGCCAATGCCGTACGAGGTAACATCCCAATCATCCCTGCCAAACAAAAATCCAGAAAACTTACCCCCAAAAAAGACATCATGGCATTGGTTATCGCAAAGGGGAAGATGGGCGAAAGTCGGGCCAGAAAAACCCAAGAAAAGGACTGAGCCTGTACATTAGACAAAAACTGAGCTCCTTTTTTCGTGCGTTTAATCCATCGAATCATGGCATGTCCTTTCCACAATTTGGCCATTCCAAAACCTAGTATAGAAGCTAAGCTATAAGCTACAATCAATGGCCAAATACCTTGAAAACCCCAAATATAGCCTACAAACATCGCCAAAAAAGTCGTAGGGCATAATGCTAAACCCATCACAAATACGGTGGATATCCAAAATAGCACTTGTTGGCTTAGGCTTAAATTCAAAAAAAAGCTTGGATTAGAAACCGCCAAATAGCCTAAAGCAAGACTAGAAATAAAGGGTAATAAACCCATCCACAGCAGGTAAGCAATTTCAAAAAAAAGTTTTTTCCGGAAGCGCATGTGGAAATAGATGGAACAACAAAGATAGGGGAATTTCATAATCCAGCCTATTTGCCTACCTTTGCAAGGCTATTTACCCAGAAAGAAAGCCCATGGAAATTGCCATCGTTAAATACAATGCAGGGAATGTTGCCTCCGTGATGTACGCACTCGATCGAATCGGGGTGCCGTATACTTGGACTGACGATGAAGCAATGTTGCGCCAAGCAGATAAAGTAATCTTTCCGGGTGTGGGTGAGGCAAGTACAGCGATGGCCCATTTGAAAGAAAAAGGCCTAGACCTGCTTATACCTCAATTAAAACAACCTGTTTTGGCCACTTGCATTGGTATGCAATTACTGTGTAAGCATTCAGAAGAAAATGATACTACTTGCATGGGTGTATTTGATGTGGAGGTTAAACGCTTTCAATCCCATGAATTGAAAATCCCACATGTGGGATGGAATTCCATTCATGCCAATCAAGACAACCCTTTGATGAAAGGCTTAAAAAAAGAGGAATTCGTATATTTTGTTCACTCTTTTTATGTTCCCTTGAATTCCTTAACAACCGCCGTTTGTGACTACGTTCAGCCATTTTCAGCGATGCTTCACCAGGACAATTTTTATGCTGCCCAGTTCCACGCTGAAATTAGTGGAATGGCAGGCCAACGAATTATTGAAAATTTTCTCGCTTTATAAATGATGTTCCAACTTATTCCTGCCATAGACTTAATTGGAGGCCAATGTGTACGCTTGACCCAGGGTGATTATGCTCAAAAAAAGGTATACCATTCTGACCCATTGGAGATTGCGAAAGAATTTGAAGGAGCAGGAATCCAACGATTGCATTTGGTAGATTTAGACGGAGCTAAAGCCAAAAAAATTGTCAATGCACATGTATTGGAAAGAATTGCCCATGGAACCAATCTACATATTGATTTTGGTGGTGGAGTTCAATCTGATGAAATGATTGATATGGCTTTTTCTGCTGGTGCCAAACAAATTACAGCAGGAAGTATAGCCGTGAGGCAGCCCGAATTAGTGAGAGCTTGGTTAAAAAAATATGGTCCCGATAAAATCATTTTAGGAGCCGATGCCCAACATGAGCAAATTGCCGTGTCGGGTTGGCAAGAAAATTCCAATATATCCATCTTTGATTTCTTGAAAGATTACTGTGCGGCAGGTGTGAAATATGTCATTTCTACGGATGTGGCTAAAGATGGTCTTTTACAAGGACCAAGTTTTGATTTATACGAAAAGATTCAAGCACAAGAACCCGAATTACAGCTCATTGCCAGTGGCGGGGTGGCTTGTTTAGATGATTTATACCGACTGCGCGACATGAATATATTTGGCGTGATTGTTGGAAAAGCCTTTTATGAAGGACGAATTAGTTTAGCTGAATTAGCCACCTTTGCCAAAGAATCTACATGCTAACCAAAAGAATTATTCCTTGTTTGGACATTAAAGATGGTAGAACTGTTAAAGGAACCAACTTTGTGGATTTGCGAGATGCGGGAGATCCCGTAGAACTCGGAGCCTTGTATGCTCAAGAAGGGGCAGATGAATTGGTATTTTTGGATATCACGGCTACGGTAGATGACCGAAAAACCTTAGTTAATTTGGTTCGTGAAGTGGCTAGACATGTCAATATTCCATTTACAGTTGGTGGTGGAATATCCTCCATTCAAGATGTTTCAGCCTTATTAAATGCTGGTGCAGACAAAGTGTCCATCAATTCTTCAGCTGTTAGAAATCCCGATTTAATTGATGAATTAGCCTTACAATTTGGCTCACAATGTATTATTGTGGCCATTGATACACGTTGGGTGAATGGGACCGATTGGGTACATACACATGGAGGTAGAAAAATTACCGAAATTCAAACCATCCCTTGGGCCAAAGAAGTAGAAAATAGAGGAGCAGGGGAAATCTTATTGACCAGTATGGACGCTGACGGAACCAAAGCAGGTTTTGCCAATGCACTTACCTCCACCATTTCAGGCAATTCATCTATCCCAATTATTGCATCAGGTGGAGCTGGAACTATGGAACACTTTTATGAGGTATTTACGGAAGGAAAAGCAGATGCAGGCTTAGCGGCCAGTATTTTTCACTTCAAAGAAATAGCCATATTAGATTTAAAGAATTACCTAGCCAGCAAAGGAATTCCGATGCGTATTTAATAAATTCACAAGAATTTTTAATAAAATGAACTCAAGCCCCGATTTTTCTAAAGGATTACTACCTGCTGTTATTCAGGATGCCTCCACCTTGCAAGTATTAATGCTTGGATATATGAACGAGGAAGCCTATTTCAAAACACAGGCCGATAATATTGTTACTTTTTATTCCCGTTCAAAAGAGCGCTTATGGACTAAAGGTGAAACTTCGGGCAATTTCTTTCATGTTAAAAACATCTTGTTGGATTGTGACCAAGACACCTTATTAATCCAAGTGGATCCCGTAGGCCCAGCTTGTCATACAGGTGCAGATACTTGTTTCAATACCTCCAATCAAGATAACGCAGCTTGGCTAGATTATTTAAAACACATCATTCGTTCTAGAAAAGGAGCTTCTGCTGACACTTCCTATACCGCATCTTTATTCCAAAAAGGCACCAATAAAGTAGCGCAAAAAGTGGGAGAAGAAGCCGTGGAATTGGTGATTGAAGCCATGTCTAATAATGATGAATTATTCAAGGGCGAAGCTGCCGATTTAGTTTTCCACTTATTGGTATTGCTAGAAGATCGAGGTATTGGATTAGAAGAAATTGTTAAATTGCTACAACAAAGACACGCTAAATAACATGATTGGATTCATCATTCGTTACATCATCATTGCTGGAGTGATTCTAATCATTCCTCGCTATCTAAAAGGCATTGTAGTGGATGGATTCACCACAGCGCTTCTTGTGGCATTGGTCATGGGCTTTCTAAACTCTTTTGTTAAGCCCTTCCTACACATCATCAGTTTCCCCATCACCTTCTTGACATTAGGTTTGTTTTCTTTAGTGATCAACGTGGCAATAGTTTACTTGACGGAACTTTATGTTCCTGGATTTCAGGTAAGCGGATTTGTAGCTCCACTAATCTTCAGCTTTATCGTAAGTTTCTCCAGTACAATAGTGGGTTGGTTTACCAAATAATCAAGGCAAACCATTTTGAAAAGTGATTTCCGTAGCCAATCCAATGGCACTGAATCGAAAAGCCATGCAATAGGCTTGTGAAGGATTGGTGATTTTATCACAGTGTGGTCCTTTTTCTAAGAAATACACATAGTATTCTTGATTGCGATCGGCCAACTGTTGGATATCAGGTTTACCTAAAATATCCTCGATGTCGTTGGAACTCACCCCCTTTAAATTCTCTTTGTGGGTTTTTAACCAAGCTATTTGTGAGGCTCTATTTCCTTGACAACCTGCTTCATCTTGCACAAATTTTTCTACATCAAAACCCGTTAAATCAGGCTGTTTGGTACAGGACGTCAATAGCCCTAGCAACACAAAAAAGCAATAAAATCGGAATGATGAAGACATAGGGCTCTATTTGAAAAGCCAAAAATACAGAAAGGATTCCCGACGAGAAAGCTCTAAGGAATAAATTCATGGATTTAGGCAAATTGTTGGTAAATTCAACTCAAATTCATGTGATGCGCGTATTACTTTGCCCTGATAAATTTAAAGATTCCCTTACCGCGGCAGAAGTCTGTCAGGCCTTAGCTCAAGGGATTAAAAAGTCCTATCCTGAGGCTATCATTCAGTCTTTGCCCTTGGCCGATGGAGGGGAAGGAACCTTGGATGTTATCCAAGAAATTTTCGGAGGAGAATGGGTAAAGGTCATGGTAAAAGATCCTCTTTTTCGAAATATCGAAGCCCCTTATTTATGGGTAAAGGATAGGCAGCATGCCTTCATTGAAATGTCGCGCGCATCTGGAATAGAATTACTTAAAAAAGAAGAGCGAAACCCTGGGGTAACCAGCACTTTTGGTACAGGAGAACTTATCCTACACGCCTTGAAACTGGGAGCTAAACAAATCACTGTAACAGTTGGAGGCTCCGCTACCAATGATGCAGGCATGGGAATGGCCGCAGCATTGGGATTTCTTTTTTTAGATGAGCAAGGAAATGAATTAGCTCCTAAAGGTGAAAATTTGGTGCATATCCGCCAAATCATTCCTAGTCCAATTGAAAACAAATTAAGGCAAATTCAGTTTCAAGTGGCCACCGATGTGCGCAATGTACTACATGGGGCACAAGGAGCAGCGCACGTTTTTGCCAAGCAAAAAGGAGCTGACGAAGAAATGATTAGACAGTTAAACAATGGTTTAATTAATATGTCGACATTCTTCCCCAATAATGAAATCGCTCAAAGCCCAGGGGCAGGAGCTGCAGGAGGATTAGGGGCAGGAGCCATGTTCTTTCTACAGGCAAGCATACATTTAGCTTCTGCTTGGATATTGGATTTAGTTGCTTTTGATCAACATGCCTCCCAAGCCGACGTTATCATCAGTGGTGAGGGGAAAATCGATGTACAATCTTGGGAAGGGAAATTAATCTCCACTGTCATTCAACACAGCCAAACACTTCAAAAACCCATTATTTTAGTATGTGGAGGATTACAAGACAGGGACAAAATACCTGAATCCATGCAGCATATTCCGGTTTACCCCATTTTGGTCCCACCCATTAGTTTAGAGGAGGCCATCACGCAGGCTTCGACTCATTTAGTTCGAATAGGAGAAAGCTTGAAACTATAATTGAACCAATCGATGTGCCGCTTCTAATAATACCTCATCTGATTTGGCAAAACAAAAACGTAAAATCGTATCTCCAGGCGCTTTTTCATAAAATACCGAAATGGGAATGGAGGCTACTTTGATTTCTTTGGTCAATCTTTCTGCCAAATCCACATCCTTTTCATCACTAATTTCCTGGTAGTCCATGCATTGGAAAAAGCTCCCATGGCTGGGTAATAATTTCCATTTACTGCCTTCAAAAGCCGAGGCAAATAAATCCCTCTTTCTTTGGTAAAAATCCGAAAGGCCTAAATAATGGGAGGGTTCTTTCAAATAGTCAGACAAGGCATATTGCAAAGGAGTAGCACTGGAAAAAGTCACCCATTGATGCAATTTTTGGAACTCCTTAGTCAGGTATTCTGGGGCTAAACAATACCCAATCTTCCAGCCCGTAATGTGATAGGTTTTCCCAAAAGAACCACAAACAAAACTCCGTTGACGAAGCTCTGGGTGGAGTAATACAGAGTAATGTTTTTGTCCATCAAAAACAATGTGTTCATACACCTCATCGGAAATAATCAGAATGTTGGTTCCTTTCACTATTTCGGCCAATGCCTCTAAATCATTTTCAGTCCAAATGGATCCTGTAGGATTATGTGGACTATTGACCATGATAGCCCGAGTTTTAGGAGTAATCGTACGCGCCAACTCTTCCCAATCAATTTGGAAGCCGTTTTTGGCATCCATGGACAAATGTATAGGAATTCCTCCTGCCAATCGAACAGCGGGATCATAGGCATCGTAGCTTGGGTCAAACATGATGACTTCATCGCCTGGAAACACGCAACAATGAATGGCACAAAACAAAGCTTCGGTAGCACCTGAAACAACGGTGACTTCTTTACTCGCGTCTAGATCAATGCCATAAAAAAGACTGGTTTTATCAGCAATACTTTGCTTAAAAACGGGTACACCAGCCATGGGGGCATATTGATTATGACCTTTAGAATAAAAAGCCAATAAAGCCTGAAGTTCCTCGGAACAATCAAATCCTGGAAAGCCTTGGGATAAATTCAAAGCCCCATGTTCCGCTGCCAGAGCCGACATTTTTGTAAAAATAGTGGTTTGAACTTGCGCTTGTTTGGAAGGAAAGCTAATCATATTAATCCATCAAAGGTTCTCCATCCAACCATACTTGTTGGACTTTTAAATCATCACTCATATGTATCAAGCAGGCTTTTTTACCCACTTCAATCGTACCCAAATCTTGTTCTAAATTGGCTACTTTAGCTGGATAAAGCGTGGCCATGCGAATTGCCTCCTCCACATCCATTCCCACCTGATGCACGCAGTTCTGAATGGCCAGTTCCATCGTTAAAGCTGAGCCAGAAAGAGTGCCAGTCTCATTAGAAAATTTACCATCCTTTTTATCAAATAAATAAGGGCCTGACACATCATGTGTAACGGCATCTGTAATCAAAAATAAACGGTGTTTTTTCAATTCCTTGGCCAATTTTACCGAACGAAAATCACAGTGCAAGCCATCCACAATGATACTAGTCCATGCCTCGCTCGAAAAGCTTGCTCCGACTAAACCTAGGGCCCGACTTTGCCACTGAGACATGGCATTAAATAAATGAGTTATCCGATTCGCCCCTTTGGCTAAGGCCTGATTGGCTTGATCAATAGTCGCATCAGAATGCCCTAGAGACACCATAATGGGGCTTTTGATGATATAGTCCAATTCCTCCTCAGAAAACATTTCAGGAGCAATGGTCATGTAAATCGGCAAATCTCCGGCACGCTGTACAATTTCTTGGATGTACTCCACACTGGGCTTTTGGACAAATTCTTCTTTGTGTGCTCCCTTTCGGATGGGATTAAAAAATGGCCCTTCCAAATGCAATCCAATTAAACCTTTTCCTCCTTTGGCCAAATAGGCTTTACAAGAGTCAATGGCCTTCCACATGGTTTCTTTGGGAGAACAATTTAACGTAATCTGAAAATGAGTAGTCCCCGTTTTGTGATGTTCTTCAAAGGTCTTGGCAATGGATGCTTCCGTTGGATGGTTGGAAAACAAGAGCTCTCCTCCTCCATAGACTTGTAAATCAATGAATCCGGCACAAACAAAACCACTTCCTTGTAGATCTCCTTCTACTGATTTAATTTCTTGGATGCGGCCTTGGTGTACATGGATTTGTTGATTCACCAACCACTCATGACCTGTAAAAACACGTTTTGCTAAAATAACCATGGATATAATTTAATAACCTGCGGCTTGTCCATCTTTTCTAGACTCCGACGCACCAAAATATACTTTTCTGATAGGATCCCAACGAATAGCCTGATAGCCTCCATAGATTCCATTCATGAAACCTACTTGATGTCCTTTTTGTAATAATTCTCGAATGACTTCATAAGGATATCCACTTTCCAAAGTGATCGTTCCTCCTGTCAATTCCATGGCTTCACCCGTTGGTTCAGAAGAGCCTTCATGATTTAATCTTGGAGCATCGCCTGCTTCTTGAATATTCATACCAAAATCTACTACGTTCATGACAATCTGCACATGACCCATTGGTTGAAAAGCGCCACCCATTACTCCAAAGCTCATAAAAGGTTGTCCGTCTTTGGTAACAAAAGCCGGAATAATGGTATGAAAAGGACGTTTTCCTGGGGCGAAAGTATTGTTTTCTCCTTCATTCAAACTGTACATTTCCCCACGATCTTGAAACATAAAACCTAATCCATCAGGCATCATTCCTGAACCAAAACCGCGGTAATTACTTTGAATCAAAGAAACCATGTTGCCATCTTTATCGGCGATGGTCAAATAAATAGTATCCCCATCTTTTAATGCAGGATTACCTGCATCATAATGCTTCGCAGCACGATTTGCTTGAATCAATTTTCTTCGCTCTGCCGCATAAGATTTGGAAATTAAATTAGCCACAGGAATTTTAGCAAATTCCGGATCAGCATAGTATTTAGCTCGGTCCTCAAATACCAATTTCTTGGCTTCAGTAAACAAGTGAATATGTTCTGCACTACCATGTTTGATTTTAGAGAAATCGTATCCTTCCAAAATATTCAACATTTGCAAAGCTGCTATACCTTGTCCATTGGGAGGTAATTCCCAAACATCAAAACCTCGGTAATTTACCGATACTGGATCGATCCAAGTAGACGTATGTGTGGCTAAATCTTCATAGCTCAAGAAACCGCCGTTTTTCTTCATGAAAGCATCCATGGTTCTGGCCATCTCGCCTTTGTAAAAAGCATCACGACCTTCCTTTCCAATTCTCTCTAAGGTATTGGCTAGGTTAGGGTTTTTAAACACATCACCGACCACAGGCGCTTTGCCGTTGGGATAGTAATGCTGCGCAACATTAGGAAAGCGTCCGTAGTTTGCTTCTACGCGCTGCAAGGCAGAGGCAAATTCCCCATGAACAGGAAAGCCATTTCTAGCATAGGATACTGCCTTTTCTAGCACTTTAGACATGGGCATCGAACCAAATTTCTTATGTAGCTCAAACCAGGCGTCGACGCATCCAGGTACGCTTACTGGAAGAGGTCCCACACTAGGAATGTGTTTCAATCCACGTTTTTTCAATTCGGCCAAGGTCAATGATTTAGGAGATCTGCCTGAACCATTTAAACCATACAGTTTTTTTGTTTTGGCATCCCAAACGATGGCAAATAAGTCGCCCCCTATTCCATTCACATGAGGTTCAACGACACCTTCCATTGCATTGGCGGCAATGGCTGCATCAATGGCATTTCCTCCAGCTTTTAATACATCTAAAGCTGCTTGGGTAGATAATGGATGAGAAGTAGCCGCCATGCCATTTTGGGCAATAACTTCCGAACGAGTAGCCCATAATTTACCATAAGGTCTATCTTGAGCAAAAAGGCTTAAGGGGAATAAAAATAGTAAGAGTAGTTTTTTCATAGTGCCAGCACATTAAGACTTTCAATTTAATGAGATTAATTTGATTATTTATGCGGATGTATCTCGCCTTAACGCTGTCAAGGTTCGAAACCTTGCCAGCGTTGCGTTTTAACGAATGAAATTTCACCCATATTGTCCAAGAAATTGATAATAAACAGGGCTCTAAAACTCTTTAGTAGAAAGGAAATTTCTAACTCATTTGATCTTTCTGTATTAACAAAAAGACCTCGGACAATGTCCGAGGTCTTTCTATCTAATCCCCAAAATATAAATTAAAATTGTATTAAGCTGTTTTACGGATTTTTTGCTTGATACGTTCCGATAAATAATACATACATGGAACAATTACCAAAGTCAAAGCCGTTGAGAAAGTCAAACCAAAAATGATGGTCCAAGCTAGAATTCCCCAGAATACGGCTGAATCAGATCCAAAGAAAATATGAGGATTCAATTCGGTAAACATGGCGGCAAAGTCGATACTCAAACCTAGGGCCAAAGGTATCAAACCTAAAACCGCAGCAGATGCTGTCAATAATACGGGAGTTAAACGAATTCCTCCTCCTTCGATGATAGCTTCTTTCAAATCATATCCACGCTTAAATCGTAATTCCTCAATAAACTCAATCAATAGGATACCATTTTTCACAACGATTCCGGCTAAGGCAATCACTCCCACACCCGACATCAATACGGAGAATGTCATACCAAAAGCTAAGAATCCTAGAATTACCCCAACTAAGGAAAGTAAAATAGTAGCAAAAATGATGATAGGTTTCACTGCTGAGTTGAACTGAGTAACCAAGATTAAGTAAATCAAAATCAAAGCTGAGATAAAGGCAATTCCTAAAAATGCCCCCGTTTCTTGCTGTTGCTCTTGCTCTCCACCCATCTTAATCTTGTAGCCTTGAGGCAATTCCATGGTTTCGAATATTCCATTCAATTCCGCTACAATCTCATTGGCATTATAACCTTCAATTACATCGGAACCTAGGGTTACTACACGCTCTTGGTTTTTACGATTAATCTGGCTGAATGAAGAAGCGTAACGAATATCAGCTACTGAGCTCAATGGAACTTGACGTAATAGACCTCCTGAATTCATATCACGGTACGTAATATTCATAGAAAGTAATTTTTCAATCTGATTTCTAGAATTTCCTTTTAATCGTAATTGAATTGGATATTCATCTTTAACATCACGGTATTTAGAGATTTCAACACCAAACAAAGCTCCACGAATAGCCATCGCCACTTGTGCTGAAGAAATTCCTTCTCTACTTGCCTTCTCGCGATTTACATCAACGATGATTTCAGGCTTATTAGTTACCAAGTCCGACTTCAACTCTTGAATACCTTGTACCCCTGATTTTTGAATCGTATTCAGTACTTTTTTCTCTAAGTCCAACAATACCCCAAAATCATCCCCAGAAATCTCGATCGAGATAGGCTTACCTGTAGGAGGACCATTTCTTTCACGCTCAATCGCCATTTCAACTCCAGGAATTGGATTTGTTTTGAATGAGTTTTGCAATTTGGTTAATAAATCTTGCGTCGATAAACCAGCACGCATTTGAACTTTCTCAAAGGCAATCGTCACCTTACTTTTATGCGGAGTAGCACTACGATCAGGGTTCATTGGATCGCCTGCGTTTTTACCTACGTTAGAAATAACAGAATTAACAATTCTCATCGCCTGCTCTTTCTTCAAGAAAGTAAACACACGTCCTTCTATGACCTTGGTCATAGAATCCGTCACTACGGCATCCGTTCCAATCGGCATTTTGGCATAGATATAGACATAATCTGGGTCACCGGATGGGAAGAAAATCACCTTAGGTTTCACGATACCAAATAGTACGAATGAGAATACTAATAGTCCAAAAGAAGCTAATACGGCATAAATAGGTCTGCTGCCTTCTAATACCCAAGAAATTATTCGACGATAAGCATTTTTAAAGGATGGCAACGTTTTATCTTGGAATGGCACAATCCATTTAGGAGTAACGATAAAGTGGTTAAACACATAAATAATTACCGCAAAAAGGAAGAAATTACCAAAACCAAAATGACCCAATTTAAAGCCTAAAACATAACCACCTAGGGTAAGGCTCAATAGAACAAATACGGTTTTACGGATGTCCGAAAATTTAGGATTCTTGACATCATTCACCTCTTCATCATGACGCTTCATGAATGACATGGCAAAAACGGGATTCATTACATAAGCCACAAATAAGGAAGCAAATAAAGTAATGATTAAGGTAATGGGTAAGAATTTCATGAATTCTCCAACGATACCCGGCCAGAACAACAAAGGCAAGAATGGAGAAATTGTCGTTAATGTTCCAGATAATACTGGCACAAAAACTTCAGAAGCTGCTAATTTTACCGCCTCTACAATGCTCAATTTCTTAAAATTGTTAAACAAACGGTGAGCATTTTCAATGACCACAATGGCATCGTCCACCACAATACCTAAGCTCAACAAGAAGGCGAAAAGCACAATGGTGTTCAAGGTGAAGTCGAAACCTGGCATGAACAAGAATGTCAATAAGGCCGATAATGGCACCGATAATCCCACAAAAGCAGCATCACGCACACCCATGAAGAACATCAATACGATTACTACGAAAACGAAACCCAAGATTACGGTGTTGATCAAATCTGCTAAATCTCCACGAGTTCTTTCCGACTGATCAGCCGTAATAGAAACAGTCAACCCGCTAGGAAAACGTGTTTCTTTATATTCATCAATGGTCTTTTCGATACGGTCAGCAGCATCAATTAGGTTAGCTCCAGCACGTTTGATGACGTTTAGCGTAATTACTGACTTATTATTAAGACGAGCAAAATCTTGTTTCTCTTCAAAGCTATCTTGTACATCAGCTACGTCTTTTAAACGTACGACCGCACCAGTACTGGAACGAATGATGATGTTAGACAATTGCTCCATGCTTTTGAATTCACCAGTCACACGCAAGGAACGTCTTACTCCATTCACAGGAAGCTCCCCTCCTGAAATGTTCACGTTTTCTCCTTGTACTACTGTTTGAATATCATAGAAAGTCAAACCGTAACTCTGCATTTTTGCTAAATCCAAATTGATTTGAATCTCACGCTTTAATGCACCAATGATATCCACCCGATTAATTTCAGGCATTCCTTCGATCTCATCTTGCAAATCTTCTGCGTATTTCTTCAGCTTATCCAATGGATAATCTCCCGCTATGTTGATGTTCATAATAGGGAACTCTGAAAAGTTCACCTCAGCCACAGATGGTTGTCGGGTCAAGTCTTTAGGCAAATCCGTTATGGATTTATCTACCGCATCTTGAACACGTTGTTTAGCCACCGGCACTGTAACGTCCGTATTGAACTCCACGATGATCACAGATACATCTTGCAAGGCGTTCGATTTCACGCTTTTAACCCCAGTGACTGCTTTTAATTGCTTTTCAATGGGTTTGTTAATCACATTCTCAATGTCAGTTGGAGTTGTTCCCGCATAGACAGTTTGAATCACCATTTGTGGAACTACGATATCTGGAAATTGCTCTTTAGGCAATTGCTTATAGATACCCATACCCGCTACAAAAATGATGAAGGTAAAGATGTAAATGGTCGTACGATTATGCCCCAACCATTCTATCATGTTATAGATTAGTCCTTTTCCTTCGGGCAATTGCTCGTTTTTTATATTTTTTTCCATGTTGTGGATTCTTTCAGATTAGAATGAAATGGCTTGACCGTCAACTAAATCTTGATAGCCTTGTGTGATGATTTGATCACCCGCCTTGATACCAGAAGTAATTTCAGCTTGACCGTTATAAGACAAGCCAATCGAAACTTGACGCGCACGTGCTACTTTCTTTCCTGCTTCGTCAACTGCCACATAAATCAAGTTTCCTTTTTCTGTTTTTTGGATTAAATTTTCATCTAATACAATGGCCTTTGCTTTAGAAACGTCATTGATGTTGATCACCGCCAATTGATTTGGTTTTAACTCATTGCCCACATTTGGAATGCGTGCTTCGATATCAAAAGTACGAGACAATGGATTCACCAATTGAGAAACCAAAGTTATACGAGCCTTAACTTCTTTGTTGATATCTGGGAATTTAATCACGATTGGGTCGCCTACTTTCACAGAACCTACATACGTATCCGAAATTTTAGCAGCTACTTTCAAATTGCCTAAATTCACGATTTGAACAATTGGCAAACCTGGAGAAGCCATTTCACCTGCTTTTTGGCGAACGATTTCGATAGTTCCTGAAATAGGAGCAATTACTTTCGACATAGCCAATTGAGCCTGTAAAGTAACAAGGCGTTTTTCTAAAGACTCTTTGTTAGACTTAGCACTCAAATATTGTACCTCAGTACCAATTTGTTGATCCCACAAAGACTTTTGCTTGTCGAAAAGTATCTTAGCTAGAGACAATTGATGTCTTACTTCTTCCATGGATTCCTTCAAGATATTGTTGTCCAAGGTTGCAATCAACTGTCCTTTTTTGATGGCTTGACCAGCAATGACAGGTAAAGTAAGAATAGCACCAGCTGTTTGAGGACTTACTAAAACAGTATTTTCTGCCAAAACAGATCCTTGAGCTTCTACAAAGTGGTTGAACGTTTGAGTTTGAATTGGGCTAACACCTACAGCAACCACTTTTTCTGCAGCTTTAGGACTTTCCTTGCCAATCTCCCTTTCGATGGTAGCGATTTTAGCACTAATTTCTTGAGCTTGCTTTTTCAAATCAGCTAACTCTTGTTTTTTATCTACTGACTTGGAGCAAGAAGCTACAAGTAATACGCTGGCTAATAAAATGGTAAGATTTTTCATATGATAATTTGTTAAAATCGTGTTATTCTGAATATAATGTACCGTTGGCCTTTTCCAATTCTACCTTAGCTATTAGGGCATTGTAAAGGGAAGTAAAGTAATTGGCTTGAGATTCTTTGATCGAAGATTCGGCATTCAACACTTCTAAATTTGAACCTACACCTTGTTGATATTTCACGCGAGTCACTCGAGAAATTTCATTCGCCAAGTCCAAATTAGATTTTTGCTCCTTCAATGATTCCAACGAATTTTTCAAAGTAATCAATGATTGACTACGTTGTAAATCAATGGATGACTTCACTAAATCATAGCTCTGACGAACTTTTTGTAAGTTATTCTGCGACTGAATTGTTTTATATTTCTTTGAAAACCCATCGAAAATTGGAATTTGCAATGTGAATCCTAAAGAGGAGTTATCAAACCATGGCTGACTAACCAAATCACTGAAATACTTGCGACCTGAGGTAAATCCATAACTCATGTTGAATAAAAGTCGAGGTAAATATCCAGCCTTTTGACTACGAACATCTAGTTCAGCTAGCCCTTCCTGCGTTTTAAGAATGGAATATTCAATGCGATTACTGTAGTTGAATGGTAAATTCTCCTCCAAAGGATTAAATTTCATATCCACTTGTTCTAAGGTAAGCGATAAACGAATGGGTTCTTCCATCGGGTAGCCCATTTGAAATTTCAAAAGAGAATATCCCAAATCTTGGATACGGATGACGTTGTCCAATTCTGTTTTTAGGTTATTGGATTGTACTTCCAAACGTTGAACGTCAATCTTTTCCACAAAACCTTGCTTATTTAAGGCTCTAGTTTCTTTCAATAAAGTATCTAAACGACCTACATTGGCTTGCAAAATTTGCAAACGCTTTTCATTCACAAGAATTCCATAATACGCCTTCATGACACCTTCTGCCACTTGCTGCTTAGATTGAATCAAGTTTTTTGTGGATAGCTCTTTGTAAACCTCAGAAGCTTTAAGGCCTAACAAATAGGTTCCATCAAAGACTAATTGGCTTAATCCAATATTTGCCATACCTGAATTCTTCACTCCAAATTCTGCAGCAACGATTTCTCCGTCAGCAGCGTTAGGATTAAAAGTTTTGGCAGGAATAAACATCCTTTGAATGATCAAGTTATTCGTATAGGTTACTCCTCCATTGACTTGAGGTAATCCAATAGCTTTGATTTCATTAATTTTTGCACTCGCATTTTGCAAATCCAAATTGCTATTTTTCACTTGCACATGGTGGATGATAGCATAGTCAACAGCCTCTTTAAGACTGAAACTTTGAGCCATACCCGTTAGTGACAAGAAACAAAACAGCCCGATAAAGTAGAGTTTTTGGCGAATCATGTTAGTTGTTATTTTGGTAAGATAAGTAGAGAGAAAGACCTTTTTCTGTGAGGATACCTCGCATGAAGTGGTCCAATAAAATTTGTTGCGTATCAAAAAAGGAAAGTTTACTATGTGAATAAAAGTTAGGGTCAAACGATAAATCCACTTCTCCCATACGGAGTCGCGCAATTAATTCAACTTCAATTTCTGGGCGGAAATAACCTTGTTCTATCCCTGTTTTCAAATCCACTTTAAGAGAATTCATAATACAATCCTCTTTATACTTAGTAAATAAGTCGTATGCCTTAGGGAAGTATTTCTTCACTTCAAACATGAGACGAGGGTTCATTTCAGACAAGGTAGTCTTCATAATTTCCAACGATAACAAGGTTTTATGAATCACATCTTTGGAACTTTTATTCAAATCTTCCCATTTACATTGATCATTTTGAATAAAAGATTCCAATACCTGATACACCATGGCATCTTTATCTGGAAAATGTTGATAAATCGTTTTTTTAGAAATCCCCAATTCCGTAGCAATCGTATCCATCGTTACGGCTCTAACCCCGTATCGAAAGTACAATTCTGCTCCCTTTTCAAGTATTCTACATTTCATGCTCTTTCTTTTATTTAAAATCGAGAGCGTAAAACTAAGGAAACTTTTAAGTACTACAAAGTTTTTTGTATTATTTTTAGATTATCGGTTTGCAGAAGTGATGAATGGCATGGAGTTTATCTGCCAAAATCGTCTTGCAAACGAACAATATCGGATTCATCCGAAGGATGAGCTAAATCGGTATGTTGCCAAATTTCTGCCACTAATCCCCATTGATCCAATCCAATCAGTCGATGTCTTTTACCTGTTGGCAATTCAATGACTTCTCCTTCTTGATATACACCATAATCACCTTGCACATCGGTAGATGAAATGGCCACACCTATGGGGCCATGAACAACCGTCCAAATTTCCGCTCTACGAAAGTGGTATTGCCAAGATAGGCGTTGGTTGGGGGCAACCACTAAAAACTTAGGGCTGAGTTTCTGGGTGATTTGAATGTCATCAAGACTCAATTGAGGGAAATATTGAGATACAAATTTACCTGTTTGACTTTCATCCAGCACAAAGAACCCTCCCCATGGCCTAGTAAAATCATGGTCTACGATTCGATATCCTGCTGCTTCAACATAAGTTTGAACTTCTTGTAAAACAGCTAATTTAGGTAAATTGGAGTCGAATTTCATAGAGAAGAATTTTGCTAGGCAAAAGTAAAAAAAGGACGGGGAAATCCCCGTCCTTTCATCATTATCAAATTAAAATTTTATTACAAGGTCCAACCTGCGCGGTATTCTCTTCTTACGAATTGATTCGCTAGGTCAAAATTGGTAATACGCATATTAGTTGCATCCCAATTTAATTTTTGACGACCGATGTATTTGGCAGTACGACCTTCGCCTTCACGTAACATGTACGAACGAATAGCTAAATTACCCATCAAAACAGATTCAGTAAATGGTCCAGCGTAGTCAAATGGAGAACTAACTTCCATTTTTCCAAAACCTGCTTTACAAGCTTCTACCCACTGCGTGTTATGTCCACCATCACCTCCAGAAACGCGAGGTAATCTAGCTTTTGGAAGTTCTTCTGCCGGCACTTGTTTACCATTTTTGTAAACTTTAGGATACATACCATAGGTTCCGCAAGTCATGATTCCTTTAGAACCAATCAAGATCACCCCATTGGTCCCGTCTGGATCTCCGATAGTATCTGTAGATGGAATTCCTTCTGGATGAGGAGCACGCAAGCCACCATCATACCAAGTTAAGGTTACTGGAGAAGGATTGCGTTTCGTTGCAGCATAGTGTAAGGTCACCATAGATGACGGAGGGCATCCTTCTGGAATCCACTCAGGAACCCAATCATTCAAGAATACGGATCCAACAGAGCATTCTACGTCTATGGCATCACGGATACCCAATACTTTAAATGGAGGATCTAATAAATGGCAACCCATATCTCCCAAAGCACCAGTACCATAATCCCACCAACCTCTCCATTTAAATGGCAATAATGCTGGATTGTATTCACGGTATTTAGCTGGTCCTAACCATAAATCCCAATCTAATTCTTTAGGTACTTCAAAACCAGCAGATGGGTATTTAATACCTTGTGGCCATACAGGTCGGTTAGTCCAAACTTGAACTGAGTGAACTTTACCGATAACACCACCGTCGAACCATTCAATCATGGTTCTAACACCATCACCTGAAGATCCTTGATTTCCCATTTGGGTAACCACTTGCATTTCACGAGCTTTTTCAGCGATAATACGAGCCTCATAAATGTCATGAGCCAAAGGCTTCTGAACATAAACGTGCTTCTTACGACGCATCGCTTCCATAGCAATAGTAGCGTGGGTATGATCTGGAGTAGATACGATAACAGCATCTACGTTATTACCTTCTTTATCTAAGGCAGCACGGAAATCTTTATAAAAATTCGCTTTAGGTAAGTCTTTCTTGATTCTAGCCACCTGACGATCATCAACATCCACGATAGCAACAATGTTCTCTGCACCTTTGTTGTAGGAATTCATGATATCACTATATCCTTTTCCTCCACCACCAATACCCATGATGTTCAATTTATCGGATGGTGCTTGATATCCTTTTCCAAGTACATGGCGCGGGACAATGTAAAAAGAGGCAGCTGCGACAGACGCATTTTTAATAAAATCTCGCCTAGAATGATTACTCATAGTATTTGCTAGTTTTAAAGGTTGTTAATTATCAAAGATTTGTCAACGTTTGAAACGTTGACAAATCTGCATTTAGCCTAGTAAAATTGCCAAAAAAACTTCAAAAGACAAATCTATTTCTTGATATTTTACCAATTTGCTCAATTATGCCAATTAGTAGATTCAATGGTACTAATCCTGATTAGGCATAAAAAAAGGGGCTTGCTCTCGCAAACCCCTTCCAGCAAACCTTAATTTACTTATTCAGCTTTCTTGGATTTTTTCTCCAATTTTTTGATCGCTTGAGCACGCTCAGCACCTTCCATCTGCTCTTTCAAGGCAGATAAAGCTCCGATATCACCCATAGTTGATTTCTCAGCTGTAACAGTTGTCTTTTCTGAAGACTTAGCGGCTGCCTTTTTCTTTTCAGGCTTAGCAGCTGCTGCTGTTTCCTCTGCAGTTGGAGCAGTGAAAGTACGTGTGTGAGAAAGAATGATCTTACGATCATCTTTTTGGAATTCAGTAACAATGAAATCCAATGCCTCACCAACTTCCGCTACTGACTCATCTGCTTTAGTCAATTGCTTCAATGGAGATAAACCTTCGATACCGTATGGCAATTCTAACACAGCCATTTTATCATTTTTAGAGATGATAGTAGCTTTGTGAGAAGAACCTACAGTAAATACACTTTCAAATGTATCCCAAGGGTTTTCTTCTAATTGTTTGTGACCAAGAGCCAAACGACGGTTATCAGCATCTAATTCGATTACGATAACATCTAATGAATCTCCTACTTTTACAAACTCAGATGGATGTTTGATTTTCTTAGTCCAAGATAAATCAGAAACGTGTACCAAACCATCGATTCCTTCTTCTAACTCAAGGAATAAACCGAAGTTAGTTAAGTTACGTACAGTTCCTTTGTGCTTAGTACCAACTGCATATTTAGACAATAAATCAGTTTTAGTCCAAGGATCTTCTGTCAATTGCTTGATACCTAAAGACATCTTGCGCTCAGCACGATCCAATGTCAACACTACTGCTTCCATTTCATCGCCTACTTTCAAGAAATCTTGTGGATTACGTAAGTGTTGAGACCATGACATTTCTGACACGTGGATTAAACCTTCTACACCTGGTAATACTTCTAAGAATGCACCGTAATCTGCTACGTTAACAATCTTACCTTTTACTTTAGAACCAACTTCCACATCAGCAGCTAATGCTTCCCAAGGATGAGCTTGTAATTGCTTCATACCTAAAGAAATACGCTTCTTGTTCTCGTCGAAATCTAATACGACAACTTGGATCTTCTGATCTAACTTCAACACCTCTTGTGGGTGGTTGATACGACCCCATGAGATATCTGTAATGTGCAATAAACCATCTACACCACCTAAGTCGATGAACACACCGAAATTAGTCATGTTTTTGATCACACCTTCTAATACTTGACCCTTATCTAAGTTGTTCAAGATTAATTGACGTTGCTCCTCAAGATCTTTTTCGATCAATACTTTATGAGAAACAACTACGTTGTCGTTGGTATGGTTAATCTTAACCACTTTAACCTCCATGTTCTTTCCAACAAAAATGTCGAAATCACGGATAGGTTTAACATCAATTTGAGAACCTGGCAAGAAAGCTTCGATTCCAAAAATATCTACGATCAAACCACCTTTGGTACGACGCTTTACAAAACCATTGATAATGGTATCTTCTTCTAAAGCACGCTCAATGTTGATCCAAGCTCCCATCACTTTTGCAAGCTTACGAGAAAGAATCAATTGGCCATTTGAATCTTCTTGGTTTTCAATATACACTTCTACTTCGTCTCCAGCCTTCAAATCCGGCATATCACGAAACTCAGAAGCAGATACCAAACCATCAGATTTGAATCCAATATTAACAATAACTTCACGGTCTGTTTTACTTACCACAATACCTTTCACCACTTCCTTCTCAGTAACCGAATTCAAAGTAGCCTCAATGGCTGCTTCCATTTGTTTCTTTTGCTCAGCAGTGTAATTACCACCGAAACCTTTACCATCGACCTGATCCCAGTCGAAATCTTTTTGTTTATTAGACATAATTTTTGCCCTAGGTACATCAACATGCTGGGCTAACATGCTGAAATTTAGATTAATAATTAATTTTTAAACGGGGTGCAAAGATAAATAAAATAATTTCAAATTCAACTGAATTCCTTAAATTAGAAGCCTCAAGACCATGACAACATGAAAAAAATCGCCATTTGGCTACCAATTGCCTTTCTTTGTATTCAAAATTTATCCATTTCTTTATTCGCAAAACCTATTAAAGGCCCTATGTCCCTTACATCCAAACCATTCGGTAAAACACAAGCCGGAGAAGCTGTTACCCTATATACCCTGAAAAACAAATCTGGCATGGAAGTTCAGATCATGAACTACGGAGGTATTATCACTAAAATTTTATGCCCTGACAAAAACAATAAAATTGAAGATGTTGTATTAGGTTACGAAACTCTTCAAGAGTATGAAAAGGGTTCTCCTTATTTTGGAGCCCTAATTGGAAGATATGGAAACCGAATTGCTAAAGGAAAATTTAGTTTAGACGGCAAAAACTATGAATTGTATACCCAAAACATGGGAAATCACCTGCATGGTGGTAAAGTAGGCTTCGATAAAGTTGTTTGGAAAGTCTTAGCCGCAGAAGGTGACGACAAAGGTTCTAAATTAGTTTTGTCATACCTTTCAAAAGATGGAGAGGAAGGTTATCCTGGTAACTTACAAGTTCAAGTAACATATACCTTAAGTCCTGCTAATGAATTAGGAATTGAGTATAAAGCCACCACTGACAAGGCAACGGTACTTAACTTAAGTAATCATACATATTTTAATTTATCTGGAAATGCCAAAAGAGATGTTACTGGGCACCAGGTTCAACTGAATGCCAACAAATTGGTTGCCGTTGATGAAACTTTAATCCCAACGGGCGAACTAGTTGATGTAAAAGGTGGAGCTTTTGATTTTCTACAACCCCATCTTATTTCAGAACGAGTTGATGCAGATGATATTCAGATCAAACGAGGTGGTGGATATGACCACTGCGTGGTTTTTGATAAAGCTCCTGGAGTTTTTGCCAAAGTTGGCAAGGTGGTAGACCCAGTTTCAGGCAGAAGTATCGAATTATCAACTTCTGAACCCGCCACACAATTTTATACAGGTAACTTTTTAAATGGCACGTACACGGGTAAATATGGCGTAAATTATACGAAAAGAATGGGCTTTTGCCTAGAAACAGAGCATTTCCCAGACTCTCCTAATCATCCTAGTTTCCCTAGCACTGTTTTACGTCCAGGTCAAACTTATGCGAGTAAAACAGTTTATCAGTTTGCTCATTAATGGGGCATACTAAATAACAAATCTCATTCGTTAGCTTAACGCTGTCAAGGTTCTAAACCTTGACAGCGTTGCTTTTTTTAGCCTCCTCCCAATATACATCCATCTCGGCAAGGGTCATTTCGGATAGACTTTTCCCCGCTTCTTTTGCTTTCTTTTCCAAATACTGAAATCGATAAATAAACTTCCGATTTGTCCGCTCAACTGCCGTTTCAGGATTGATATCGATAAACCTAGCAAAATTGACTAAGCTAAATATCAAATCGCCAAGCTCTCCTTCTGCCTCCTCTTTCTGTCTTGAAGACAATTCTTTCCCCACAAATACTTCTTTAAACTCTCCTAATTCTTCTTCTACTTTAGCCCAAACCTGTTCTTTTTCCTCCCAATCAAAACCAGCACCTCTGGCTTTTTCCTGAATACGCATCGCTTTAACTAAGGCAGGTAATGACCCTGGCACTCCGGACAATACAGACTCGTTTCCTTCCTTTAACTTCAATGCCTCCCAATTCGCTTTAACCTCTTCTTCTGTATCTGCTTTGGCATCTCCATAAATATGAGGGTGCCTGGAAATCAACTTTTCAGCAATACTATCTAAGACATCTTTGACATCAAATGCCTGACTCTCAGAACCTATTTTACTGTAAAAGACCAAATGCAGAAATAAATCCCCGATTTCCTTCTTAACCTCCATTTGATCGCCTTCCAAAATCGCATCTGACAATTCATAGGTCTCCTCTATGGTCAAATGCCGTAAAGTATCCATGGTCTGTTTCTTATCCCAAGGACACTTCTCCCTCAAATCATCCATGATGCATAACAGTCTGTCAAATGCCTCCGCAGCCTTTGGATATCTCATATTATTGTTGTTTGTAAGCATATATTCGTACATAATCTACCTCCATTTTGGCTGGAAATACTTGATCATCAACTCCTTTTAAACCTCCCCAACTTCCTCCTACAGCAATGTTCATTAATAAATACATTTTCTGATCAAATGGCCAATCCTGCCATCCTTTTCCTGAATTTGTAAAACTCAACGTTTCCTTCCCATCCAAAAAAGTTTTAATGTACTTTGGCGTCCAATCCATACGGTATTCATGAAAAGCTGTATTAAAATCACTCACTGCAGTGATGGATTCTGGATAGGGTACCAATCCCATATTGGAATTATAGCGATGTATGACTGAATGAACTTGTCCTGGATCATACCCAACATGTTCCATGATATCAATTTCTCCATTGTTTGGAATATGGCTAGGGTCATATTTGTTTTCCGAAGAAAGCATCCAAATAGCTGGCCATGTCCCTCTACCCGTTGGCAATTTAGCTCGAACAATGACTCGACCATAGAGAAAATCAAACTTCCCCAAAGTAACTAGCCTAGTTGAGGTATAATTTTTTCCCAATAAAGCCTCTTTTCGAGCTTCTATGGACAAGAGCCCGCTTTGAACCCGAACATTGTCTAAATCTGCTTCTGTGTAATATTGTAATTCATTATTTCCCCAACCACTTCCCCCAACTTGATAAGTCCAGCGGCTGGAATGAGGTAACCCTTCTAAATCAAAATTATCCTCCCAAATGGGATTCTCCGTAAACTCACTCATATTTACTGGTTCTGAGGTTTGACAAGTGGATAAACTTACCATAATTCCTAAAAGCCCAAATTTTATCCTCTTTAACATACCTTTACTCCTCGGAAGAAATTGATGATTACCCTTTGATTCCTAAACTTAAAATTCGGCAAAGAATTCCAATCAAATAGCTTATTTCATTCAAAAGCTGCACAAATAATAATTATCAATTACTTGATGAAAATGATGCAATTAATTTGTCGAAAAAAACGTTCTAAGCCCAACGCTGTCAAGGTTTGGAACCTTGCCAGCGTTAGGGGAAAAATCAATTTTTCAACCCATAAACTCGCACATAATCTATCAACATCTTGGAAGGGAAAATTGAATCATCAACGCCTTTTTGACCACCCCAATTTCCGCCTACGGCAATATTTAACAACAAATGCTGCTTTTTGTCGAATGGCCATTCTTCCCAACCTTTACCTGTGTTTTGAAAAGTAAAATATTCCTTCCCATCGATAAATGCTTTCACATATTCAGGCGTCCAATCGATGCGGTACACATGAAATACCTGATCAAAATCTGGCACCTGCGTTATTCCAGCTTTTTGCGTATTGATTACATGATTGAAAGCTTTGGTATGTACCGTGGCATGCACCACCCCAGGATCATAGCCCACATGTTCCATGATATCTATCTCTCCATTATCTGGCCAATACGTTTGACCATATTCCGATTGACTAGCCAAAGTCCAAATCGCAGGCCAATTGCCTCGTCCTGCTGGTAATTTAGCTCGAACTTCTATCCGACCATATAAAAAATCTTTTTTGCCCTTGGTAACTAACCTTGCCGAGGTATAATTTTTCCCTTCATAACTTTCCTTTTTAGCCTCTATTGTCAGCACACCGTTTTCAACATGTGCATTATCCAAATCCGCCTTCGTATAATATTGAAGTTCATTATTCCCCCAACCAGAGCCCCCTACATCATAAGACCAAATTTGATCATCTGGTAAGCCTGATTGGTTAAACTCATCCGCCCATATCGGATTTTCAGTAAAGCTATATTCCTTAGCAGGAATTGGCTTTATATCTTGAATATTTAAAGGTTCTGGTGCTACGGCACCCTGCTTACATGCCAAAAAGACTAGTAATATCAATCCCGAGATTAGAAAAAACCGTTTTTGCATCATCGACTATTTTAAATTTAAATTAAGGAGAATCAGCTCAAAATACCTAATTTGAACATCGATTTTATCTGCCTGCACATGGACTTCAAATTAACATCTTCTTACCAACCCACAGGTGACCAACCCACCGCCATCAAACAATTAGTAGAAGGGGTAAATAAAAACGAAGCCGCCCAAACTCTTTTGGGAGTAACTGGCTCAGGTAAAACATTTACAATTGCCAATGTCATTCAACAAATAAATAGGCCAACGCTCATTTTAAGCCATAATAAAACCTTAGCTGCCCAATTATACGGGGAGTTTAAGTCTTTCTTTCCAGAAAATGCGGTGGAATATTTTATCTCTTATTACGACTATTACCAGCCCGAAGCTTTCATCCCAACCACTGGAACTTATATAGAAAAAGACCTTTCCATCAATCAAGAGATCGAAAAACTGCGACTGGCGACCACTTCCTCTTTGATGTCAGGAAGGAGAGATATTATCGTCATCGCCTCCGTATCCTGTATCTATGGTATGGGAAACCCTGATGAATACCGAAATTCCATTTTAAGAATTGGAGTAGGAGAAACCATTTCCAGAAATCAATTCCTTTTCCGCTTAGTGGAAATATTATATGCTCGTACAGAAGGAGAATTTTTACGGGGTACTTTTCGGGTAAAAGGGGATACCGTAGATATCTTTTTAGCCTATGCCGATTTTGGCTATCGCTTCATCTTTTTTGGAGATGAAATAGAAGAAATTCATCGAATCGATCCTTGGACAGGCAAAAAAATCTCGACTGAAAAAATGGTGGCTATATTTCCGGCTAACTTATTTGTTACTGGGAGAGAAACCTTAAATCAAGCCATTTCTTTCATACAAGCTGACCTCGTTGCTCAAATCAATCATTTTGAATCAGAAGGTAGACTATTGGAAGCAGAGCGCATCAAACAAAGAACGGAATTTGATCTGGAAATGATGCGAGAGCTGGGCTATTGTTCGGGTATTGAGAATTATTCCAGGTATTTTGACCAAAGAAAAGCGGGTCAAAGACCCTTCTGTTTACTCGACTTTTTCCCAGAAGATTTCCTGATGGTAGTCGATGAAAGTCATGCCACCATGCCTCAAATTAGAGCCATGTGGGGTGGCGATCGATCACGTAAAGAATCTTTGGTGGAATATGGATTTAGGCTCCCTTCTGCCATGGACAATCGTCCCCTAACTTTTCAAGAATTTGAAGGCATCATCGGGCAAACGATTTTTGTTTCAGCAACTCCTTCCGACTATGAATTACGTCGATCAGAAGGGGTCGTTGTAGAACAAATCATACGTCCAACAGGACTTTTGGATCCGAAAATTGAGGTTCGGCCAACTAAAAATCAAATTGATGATTTGTTGGATGAAATATATGATCGCGTTAAGAAAAAGGAAAGGGTACTTATAACGACCTTGACCAAAAGAATGGCGGAAGAGCTTTCCAAATACCTGGATCGTGTTGGGGTGAAAGGCCGCTACATCCACTCTGAAATCAAGTCCTTGGAACGAGTAGAAATATTGCGCGAACTGAGGCTTGGCGTATTTGATGTATTGGTTGGTGTTAACTTGCTTAGAGAGGGCCTTGACTTGCCTGAAGTATCCTTGGTAGCCATTATGGATGCGGATAAAGAAGGCTTCTTACGTGACATCCGTTCCTTAATCCAAACTATAGGTAGAGCGGCTAGAAATGAAAATGGTAAGGTATTAATGTATGCCGATCGGATTACAGGTTCTATGGAAAAGGCTATTTCAGAAACCAACCGTAGGAGAGCCATTCAAATGGAATACAATGAGGCGAATGGGATTACACCTAAAACCATTTGGCGCAGTCATGATGAGATTTTAGAACAAACATCCATTGCTGATCGCATGGCCAAGCCGAATAAAAATTACTTGATTCAGCCAGAAGAAAAACTAGCTGCCGCAGATCCTTTGTTAGCGTATATGTCGAAAGGCGACCTCGTCAAGCAACGAGACAGCATTCGAAAAGAAATGGAAAAGGCCGCTAAAGAAATGGACTTCCCGTTGGCAGCTAAATTCAGGGATGAGCTTTTGGCCGTAGAAAAACTCATTTCAGACAAATAATCCAACATTTTATTCAAAAAAAAGCCCGAATCTCTTCGGGCTGTTCCTTATATCTCAATGATTATTCTTCAATGAACGGATAATCTTCTTGAACATACACATCTTTGTATGCCTCCTCTTTCGAAGGGAACGGTGAATTTTCAGCAAACTCAACAGACTCTTGTACTTGGATTTTGATCTTCGCATCAATCTCGTCTAATTCAGCTTGAGTCAAGATATTATTTTCCAAAATAGTCATTTTAACTTGCTCAATAGGATCACGCTCTTTGTAAGCTTCTACTTCTTCTTTCGAGCGATATTTTTGAGGATCCGACATCGAGTGTCCACGGTAACGATATGTTCTAAATTCTAAGAACGTTGGACCTTCACCTGCACGAGCTCTAGCCGCTGCACGAGAAACTGCTTCATGTACAGCCTCTACATCCATGGCATCCACTGGCTCAGATGGCATATCGTAAGCCTCACCAATCGTGTATAAATCAGTCACGTTAGAAGTTCTAGCCACTGAAGTACCCATGGCATAACCATTATTTTCTACAACGAAAATCACTGGGATTTTCCATGTCATAGCAATGTTAAAGGTCTCATGCAAAGCTCCTTGACGAACAGCACCGTCACCAAAATAACAAATCGCTAAATTTCCTGTTTTATTGTATTTTTCAGCAAATCCCAATCCTGCACCTAAAGGAATCTGAGCACCCACAATTCCGTGACCACCCACAAATCCAACACTCTTGTCAAAGATGTGCATAGATCCACCTTTACCTTTGGAAGCACCGGTAATTTTACCATATAACTCCGCCATAATTGCGTTTGGGGAAGTCCCTAATGCCAATGGGATACCGTGATCGCGGTAAGCGGTAATGTATTTATCTCCTTCTTTTAAAGCCGATTTTGAACCAGAAGAACAAGCTTCTTGTCCAATATACAAGTGGCAAAAGCCTTTGATTTTTTGCATTCCGTACAATTGACCGCACTTTTCTTCAAACTTACGTTGCAATTGCATCGACTCATACCAGTAACGGTAGGTCTCTTTCGAATACTTAGGAGCTTTTGTTTCTTTCTTTGCCATGATATTATTCAAAAATTCATTTGCTTAATCGAATGGGGAAATACCCACCGACCGAATCAGCTACGAAATTAAAACAAAAGCATTAAGCTGCCAAAAAATGAGAGGATTTAGCCTAAATCAATCCGTAAAATCCACGATTATTCGTTATTTTTACGATTCAAGCCTCATTTCTAAGCCCGCATGTACCTTAAATCCTTACAGGTCAAACAATTTAAGTCCTATGCGGAAGCTCAATTTGATTTTATCTCCAACATCAATTGCATCGTAGGTGAAAATGGAATAGGAAAAACCAATCTCCTGGATGCCATCCATTTTCTTTCCATGACCAAAAGCGCTCGGGGCGTTGGGGATCCTTTGTGCATCCAACATGGAGAGGATTATTTTATGATTCAAGGAAATTTTGTCTACCAAAAACAAGATTCTTCCAAGCTTCCTGCCAGTGAAACACAAATAACTTGTGCCTACCAACGAGGTCAGAAGAAAAGCTTTCTGCGTGACCAAAAAGCTTATCCGAGACTCGCTGACCACATTGGCAATTTCCCGGTTGTCCTCATGGACCCATATGACACGGATTTAATCCGAGAAGGAAGTGAAGAACGTAGGCGGTTTTTTGATGGGATGATGGCTCAAATGGATCGTGCTTTTTTGGATAATTTATTGCGCTATAATCGTATCGTTCAACAAAGGAATACACTTTTAAAGCATTTTGCTGAACGAGGAATGGTCGATCGAATACAGATCGATAGCTACCATGAACCCATGGTCCAATTAGGAGAAATGATTGCTCAGGCTCGTGTGGATTTTCTGAAAAAATATTTACCCAATTTTCAGGCACATTATGCCAAATTATCTGATGATCGAGAGCAAGTCAATATCAACATCGAAAGCTCCTTTCCTTTGGGAGAATTGGATGCCTCTTTGAGAAATGTAGAAGCCCAAGATCTGGCCGCCCAAAGAAGCACTTTAGGTATACACCGTGATGATTTCAGTTTTGAAATTAATGGTTTTCCATTGAAAAAATTTGGTTCACAAGGACAGCAAAAAAGCTTTGTTGTGGCCCTAAAACTTGCCCAGTTTGATACTTTGGCACAAGCACATCCTAGAAAACCTCTCTTATTATTGGATGATATTTTTGATAAACTTGATGATCGACGAATTCAGCGATTGGTACAAATGATGGCCGAAGATCATTTTGGACAAGTATTCATTACTGATGCCCGCCCAGAAAGAACTAAATCATTGCTCAAAAATCTTCAAGGAGAAATCAAGTATTTGGCCTTATAGAAACAAGCCTTGATACAAGGTATTGGCAAAGGCCAGCTCGGAATTTTCATGTGCCATTTTTTCCATTTGCTCTTTCGAATAACCTATCCCTAAGTTCAGGTATTGCTCCAACTGCTCGGCAATTTGAATGGGATTTTGAGCATCCACGACCAAACCTAACTGCATGCTTTGAATCAATTTACCAAGCAATCCGTAATGGGTCCCCAACACCACTTTTTGAGAGATACTTGCCCGAACTAAAACAGAACTCATTCCCACGTGATTTTGATATAACATCAATACCAAATCAGCTGCTTCAAAGCATAATTGAATGTCTTTGCCCTTAATTTCTTGAAAGATGGGAATAACTTCTACTTCTGGAAATTGTTGAAATAGCTTTTCCAAATGAGCTTGATAAGCTGGACTAATAGCACCTGCTACCAATAAACATATTTGACTTAACTCGTCTGCTGTTAAATGCTGCGTTGCCTGCATAAATGCTTCTATCCCTTTTCTTGGATCTAGGTAACCAAAAATTAAACAGACTTTTTTATTAGCAGGAATATGCCATTGCTCTCGAAACGCACTAAGCTCCTCTGCACTTACCTCATACGCTCTAACTGGATCAGAAATGCGCAGTACTTGGGTTTTCCCTAGCAAAGGACGGATATGTTTGACTGCCTTGTGGTCCAAGCTAAATAGTACTTTCATGGATGATCGAAAGGTCGACAAACGTAGCATCCATTTCTTAATAAAAGCACTTGTCCAAGAAGCCTTTCTATAATAAAAGTTAGGTCTAAAATATATGCCTCCTAATTGGAAATGGGCCTTTTTGCCAAATAACATGCCCAGTTGGAAATAATCAAAATACATTAAAAGGCCATGACTTGCTTCCCAAGCTTCGCTAATGTCTACGTACAAATTCCATTCGGCGAGGGAGCGCTTATAAATAGATTGACCATGAAGTCTTTGCACAGTGGGAGCATCTAAAGGGTGAAAATGAATGTTATTCCCTAAATCAAAACCCCAAATTTGACGGTTCTTTTTGAAACTTTGGATAAAGCTTTCTGGCACTATTAGCAGTAATTCTACGTCAGGCTTTTGACTAAACTGATGGATCAAATAGGCCAAATAATCCGTATGATGGCCATCATCAATGGAATCAAAAATGCTTAATCGATAAGTAGCGTAGACTGACATAGGGTACCAAAATTAACAATAAATTAGGGATTCTGCATGTATTTTACTCTACTAAAACCGATCCAGATCCAGCTGAATGAACAAGCATTCCAATCCCATGAAAGAAACGTAAATTCACAAAAAAAGGGGCTCTGTGAGCCCCCTTTCTCAAACCAGTTATATCATTATAAATTACGTTTCTTCAATTCACTTACTGCAAAATCAGCAGCACGAGCAGTTAAAGCCATGTAAGTTAAAGATGGATTCACACAAGATGCAGAAGCCATAGCAGCACCATCAGTTACAAATACGTTTTTCACGTTATGAACTTGATTATGCTTATTTAAGACCGAAGTCTTAGGATCACGACCCATGCGTGCGGTACCCATTTCATGAATACCTAAACCAATATGAGTATTTGAATTATTGTAAGCGTTGACATTTTTGAAACCTGCGGCCTCTAACATTTCAGCTGCATCATTCATCATATCTTGACGCATTCTAATTTCATTTTCGCCAAATTCCGCTTCAAATTCAAGCACTGGTATTCCCCACTTATCTTTTTGAGTTTGACTCAAGACAAAACGGTTATTAGGGTTAGGAAGAATTTCTCCAAAACCACCAAAACCAATGGACCAAGTACCTGGATGTGTTAAGCTCTCTTTGAACTCAGCTCCAAAACCATCCATGTTGGTACCACGTCCCCAGCCTGCACGGCTAGCTCCTCCTTGATAACCGAAACCACGGATGTAGCTACGTTTATCACTTCCCCAGTTACGGAAACGAGGAATGTATAAACCATTAGGACGATTTCCAAACATGTAATCATCATTGAAACCTTCAATTTGAGCGGAAGCTCCTACTCCTAAATGGTGGTCCATGATGTTACGACCCAATTGATCACTATCATTTCCTAGTCCATTTGTAAAACGGCTCGACTTAGAATTCATCAAAATGGAAGTAGAACCGATAGCACCTGCGTTAACAAAAATAATTTTAGCAAAATATTCCGTTACCGCCATCGTATTTTGATCAATCACACGAACACCTTTTGCTTTTTGAGTTGCTTCATCATAAATGATTTCCGAAACGATGGCATTGTGAATCATGGTCAAACGCTTAGTTCGCATCGCAGCAGGTAATGTCGCTGACAATGAGCTAAAATATCCACCATATGGACAACCGCGCATACACTTATTACGATATTGACATGCACCTCTGCCTAATGCTGTATGATGTGCACCTGGCTGTGTTAAGTGAGCTACACGACCAATAGTAATTGGACGACCTAACTTCTTATTAACCTGATTTTTAAAATGCTCCTCGGGAGCAGTCATGGCCATGGCTGGTAAAAATTCCGAATCTGGCAATACATCCAATCCCTCTCTTTGACCAGAAATACCTGCAAATTTCTCTACATAAGAATACCATGGTGCTAAATCTTCATAACGGATTGGCCAATCTGTTCCAATACCATCTTTGGCATTTGCCTCAAAATCTTCTTTATTCCAACGATACGATTGGCGACCCCAAAGTAAGGATTTACCACCCGTGTGATAGGCACGAATCCAATCAAATCCACCTCTTTTCTCGATGTATGGATTTTGTTTATCGTTTTCAAACAAGTAACGGTGCTCTTCATTTGGCGTATAACCAGTACGCATTCCAGCCCAATATTCTTCAGCAGCCATATTGGTTGGACGACCACGGTGAGGGAAATCCCAGGGATCTTTCAAAGCTGTTTCATATCCTTCCACGTGTTTAATCTCACGACCACGCTCTAAAACAGCAACTTTTAATCCTTTTTCAGTTAATTCTTTGGCAGCCCAGCCACCTGATATACCGGATCCCACGACAATGGCGTCAAAGGTCTGGCTTTTTATTGCATCTATGTTAAGATTCATGTGAGTAATGGTAAATGGTCAAATTAATATTGATATGCCTTTTGGCCTGGCTTCAATTTGGTTGGTTCAAATTTGCCTGGAACAGTTACGTATTCGAAAGAAGATGTAACACCTTTTTCAGAAGTAAAATAACCCAGTAGAGTTAACTCCTTGATGAGTCTCCAGAATGGTACTCCTGTATTTCCTTCCAGTGTTTCCTTGTCCACATTATCGCCCACTTTTTGAAGTCTAACACGATAGGAATTCATCAATTCCTTAGTGTTGCTTTCTACAAGTTTCAACATAGCCACTTGACCACTTGCATTTTGACTTAAAAAACCAGCTTTATCTAAATCAGAAACTCCTTTTAAGAAGCTTCTTTGCTCTGGCAATTTGTAGCAATCATTTAACATTAATTCTATAAAAGCAGGAACTCCCGCTTCAATAGCTCCAGGAGTAGATGTTTTAGGAATAATATGTTCTGCTACCGCGGCCACAATTTTTCTTTGTGTTTCCGACAGGCTAAATGTATCAGCCAAGGCTGTCTTGCCACTGTGTTTCGCTTCCATAGCCATCAATGTCGGAGCAGTGATAGCTCCCCCTAACATCAAGGCTATTTGGGAGATGGCATCTCTTCTTGTAAGCATAGTTTTATGGGTTAATAAGTTCTTGATAGATTCCGTTTACTCAATCAAATTGATAAGAAAACAAATTTAATCAGAATATTGATTTTTCAAGAATAAATACAAAAAAAAGGGTCTGATTAAATTCAGACCCTTTATAAATAATTAAATCAACGAATATATTCCAAACATGGAGAAACTGCCAATTTTATCAAATAGTTGAATAGGTTTAGAGGCAATTTCTGGGGATTTTTACCAACGCTGTCAAGGTTTTAAACCTTGACAGCGTTAAGCAAAAAAACCAATATTAATACCCTGGATTTTGTTTCAGGTAACCTGTTAAGTTGGATGCACCGTCAATTGCAGTTTGAGGGATAGGGAATAAACGCATGTTTTTATCAGTGCTATTTTTCTCTGTCCATGAATCCTCGTATTTACCGAAACGAATTAAATCGGTTCTACGTTGATTCTCCCAATAGAATTCGAATCCACGCTCACGAAGTAAGGTATTCAAATCAATGCTTGTTAAAGCTGGAGCAGGCTTTGTACGTGCTGCACGAACAGCATTTACATCCACTAGTGCACCTGCTGCATCAGATTTACGCAATTTTGCCTCAGCACGCATCAAATAAGCATCCGCTAAACGAATGATTACGATATCTGCCTCACCAAAGTTACGTCCTGAAGAAGACTTCTTCGAGAACTCATATTTCTCTACACGATAACCTGTGCTATAATCACTACCTGCTGTAGTGAAATTCACATCTAATGAATGTATCACTAAAGGATATGGAGCTTTACCACGTGTATTGTACAATGGTCCAACTTTGTATTTACCATCTGCACATTTTACAAATGCTCCACTTTGGTAAACTAAACCATATTGTTGACCTCTTAAAATACCTCGGTCAATGTTGTATGAATTACCATCCACACATTCTACAGTAGGGTCAACATTTTTCTTATAAAAACGAGGATCTGCATCAGCTGGATCTACAGTTCCATAAGCATTTACCCATGAACGATAGAAGTCTGGCGTAATAGCTGGACCGTCAGTACCGTTAGCCGCTGGATAAGCAGGTAATGGACGTTGATCATTGGCTAAAGAGAAATAAGACATACGGTTGTGTCCATTCAATTCAGCACGTTGATCTACAGCGAAAATCAACTCCTTGTTAGTATGGTTATCATTTCCGAAAATCGCAAAATAATCAGATGATAAAGCATATTGTCCAGAACTGATAATCTTTCCTGTATACTCAATTACTTTGTCCATATCAGCAGCTGAATGATTCAACGTAGCTCCATAAGGATCACGATAAGCCGCTGCATTTAAGTGTAATTTGGCTAATAATCCCCAAACTGCACCTTTAGTAATACGACCAGGACCTGTAGCTGTTTCTACAATTGGCTCAATCGCCAATAACTCTGTACGGATATATTCTACCGCTTTATCCGTTCTCAAAATAGTCGACACATCTCCCAATTCTTCTTTTTGGAAAGCAATACCGAACAAATCCAACATCAATAAATTGTAGTAAGCACGCATTCCACGAGCTTCAGCAATGTATAAATTAGCTGATGGGTCCTTGTTTACTTTCAAAGAGTTGATTGCAGTTACTGAACGAGAAAGTCCTTGTAAAATTAAGTTCCAAGTATTTCTTACGTTAGGATCAGTACTCGTCGTTTGGTGACGATGCAATGACAAATAGATACCATTATCACCCCAGTCTGTACCTCCACGATATGGAAGGATAGCCTCATCTGTAGAAATTTCAGTTAAAGCAAACAAGTTGGTATGTTGGTAAATACTAGGCAATAAAGCGTATGCAGGAGCCAAAATTCCATCTGCCGCCTGTTTATCAGTTACGGTAGTGGCATTGTACTCATCTAAAATGATCTCATTCAAATTGGTACAGCTGTAAAAAGCCATCATACCAAAAAGAACTATGGTTATTTTTCCTATCTTTTTCATTTTTGTTTAACGATTAAAATGTAAGATTTAAGCCGAAGATGACAGATTTAGCTTTTGGATAGCTCAAGTAGTCAATTCCATAAGATAATACTCCGTTCATAGAACTATCCTTATTAACTTCTGGATCAAATCCATCGTAATTGGTAGCAATCCACAAGTTTTGTCCAGTTACAGACAAGCGTAAAGCTGAAACCCACTTACTAATTCCTAACTTCTGAGTGTTAAATGTATATCCCAACGTAGCGTTGTTCAAACGTAAGAAACCACCATCTTTTAAGAAACGTGTTGACACTGGAGCCGCATTACTATTAGACTCTCTCGAATCAGCATAAGCTGCTGGAGTCGTGTTGGAGTTTTTAGCAATTTTCAACTTGTAGAAAGCAGAGTTTGCCGTGTTATCATAGATTTTATTTCCAGCAACTCCGTTGAATTGTAATGACAAGTCAAATCCTTTGTAACCTAAATTACCAAAGAAGTTATACTGAGTAGAAGGCAAAGCCGATCCTGCAGCAATACGATCTTTATCAGTAACAATACCATCACCATCTACATCACGGTAAACGCTCATACCTTTATCATCAAATCCAGTAAATTCTTTCAAGAAGAAAGTACCGATAGGCTGACCATTGATATAACCATTGATGGTAGCTGAAGTTAGACCAGAACCTGAAGCTGAACCTGAAGGGATAACTGTGTATGGAGAACCAACTACTTCGTTTTTAATCAACGTTAAGTTACCTCCTAAGCTATATTTCCAGCCAGTTTCTGTTGTTCCTTTGTATTCCAAATCCAATTCCAAACCACTGTTATTGATCTTCATATCTTTCACGTTTGCCCAAACTGAAGAAGCAGGTTGAACTGGGTCTGAAGGAATAACTTCCAATAACATGTTGTTAGAAACTTTGTTGAAATAATCAATCGATCCAGAGAATGCTCCATTTCCGAAAGCAAAATCTAAACCAACGTTACTTTGAGTAGATACTTCCCACTGAATATCTGGATTAGCTAAACGAGAATAAGTAATCCCTGAAGGGAAAGTCGATGTAGCATCCAATGGATAAGAAGTAGTACCAGAAATTGTTGAAGTAAACAAAGGTTGAGTAATCTTCGAAGGAATCTCTTGGTTACCTGTTTGTCCCCAACCAGCACGTAATTTCAAGTTGCTGATATTTGTGTTCTTCAAGAATGCTTCTTCAGAGATTCTCCATCCTAATGAGAATGAAGGGAACACTCCGTATTTGTTGTTAGCACCAAATTTAGATGACCCGTCAGCACGTACCGTAGCCGTAACTAAATACTTATCTTTAAATTGGTAGTTAAAACGACCGAAATAAGATTGTAACTCATTGATAAATGCTGAACCACCAGGTTTGTTGGTTGCCATCGTCAATTCTTGACCTACGCCAGGATTGTAGATTGGGTCAATCGGCAAATCTGCTGGGAATTTATTAATACTCCAGTTACGATATTGAACTTGAATTTTTTGATATGAGTGACCTACCAAAGCAGAGAAATTATGATCTCCTTTGTCGTAAGTATATGTCAAATAGTTTTCAATCAAACGGTTAGTATTACTAGCCAAATAAGAATCTAAACGACCATCTTGTTTAGGGATATTACTTCCCAACGATTCCACATCGCGAGTTGATGTTGAATTATCCACACCAAAGTTCAAGCGATATACTAATCCTTTCACAATTTTCAAGGAAGGAGAAATACTAGCAATGGTACGATTAATCGTCGTGATATCTTTAAACAATGTCAATCCTAACAATGGGTTAGAAGCAGTAGCATAACGAGCTAATGTACCATCCGCTGCATAAGCAGGAAGCGTTGGGTTATTCGAAATCGCTGTTCCTAATAATCCTTCTACCGATGGGCGCTCATTATTTGTGTTAGTCACGTTCAAGTTCGCATCAACTACTAAACGATCATCCCAGAATTTCTGAGTTACGTTGATACGTCCTGTGTAACGATCTAATTGATTGTTTTTCAAAATACCTTGTTGAGCTTGTGCTCCAAAAGAAGCATAGTAAGAAAGCTTGTTAGCTCCACCACCTAAACTCAAATTGTAGTTTTGAGTCAATGCTTGGCGAGTAATTTCTTTTTGCCAATCTGTATTTCCTCCAAAATCTTCCAAGTTACCGCCATTAGCCACTACTTGCTTACGGAATTCCGATGCAGATAATACTGGCAATGCACGAGCAATACTGGAAACACCTAAACTAGAGCTAAAATTCAACGTTGAAACCCCAGCTTTACCTTTTTTAGTAGTAATCAATACTACACCATTAGCTCCACGAGCACCATAAATGGCAGTTGCAGAAGCATCTTTTAATACGTCAATGGTTTCAATATCCTGTGGATTCAAGAAGTTCAATGGATTACCACCACCTGTACTTGAATTGTCCAAAGCTAAACCATCAATAACGAATAAAGGAGTACTACCTGTACGAATACCTCCAGGTCCACGAATGGTAATTCCTTGGCTACCGCCTGGCTCACCTGTTGCAGATGTTACGTTCACACCAGCAACTTTACCTTGCAATAATTGTTCTGGAGAGTTGATGATACCTTTATTAAACGCAGCACTTTGAACCGACTTAACCGATCCAGTTACATCACGCTTGTTTTGAGTACCATAACCTACCACAACTACTTGAGCCAAGTCAGATGAATTAGCGACCATGGCAATTTCTAGTGATGATTTAGAACCTACTGTTACTTCCTGAGTAGCATAACCTAAATAGCGAACTACTAATACCGAATTGTCATTCGGCACAGAAATAGTAAAAGCACCATTTACATCAGTACTAACTCCTTTGGTTGTTCCCTTAAGAATTACGTTACCGCCGATGAGTGCCTCTTTCGTAGTGGCATCAATCAATCGACCTTTAATTTGTTTACCCGCTTGTGCATTCACATCGAATGCCCCAAGCATGAATATGCTAGCTACAAAAAATAGTACTATACGAGTACTTACATTTCGTAACAACGCACACCATAATGGATCGTGTAATTGTTTTTTCATGAATTGATTTTTTGAAATGGTAATTTTTGGGTTTAAAAATTTTTGAAATTTACCTATTAATAATTGTAATATCTTCACAAAATTTTACGCAAACGTTTGCATTTGAGGCCATATGGCTATTACAATCTCGTAAAAGTAGAATGATTAGCTCATTACTCAAGAATTAGCATATTAAGGTATTGTTAATTCCGGCTAAGAACGAAGCGAGGACTCTCGAATGATCAGCTTAGGATCTAAAGAAATCGTAACTGGTTCTAGCTTTTGATCTTTTTTGGACAAAAACAATTTGGCTGCTTCTTCTCCAATTTTCCGGCTTTGTCTAGAAACAGAACTTAATGGTGGGTGGCCAAAAGAGGCTAATGGGATATCATCAAATCCAACAATAGCTACTTCATTAGGAACAGAAATCCCCATTTCCCTTAAAACAAACATGGCTGCAATACATACTTCATCATTCACCCCAAATATGGCATCTGGCTTTGAATCCGATTGCATTAAAATTCGAGTAGCCTGAATAGCACTCTCGGCTGAAAAATGTACGTATTGAATCAAATCAGCTTCAACTTGTCGACCGTGAGCAATCAAACAATCCTGATAACCCAAAAAGCGTTGTTGAGAAACACTGATTCCAGAAGGTCCATGCAAATGAGCAATACGTTGGCATCCCATGTCAATCAAATGCTTCGTTGCCATAAATGCTCCTTGATAGTCGTCCGTCACCACACGGTCCGAAGCCACACCATGGTTCGGTCGATCAATAAAAATGACTGGCAATGATCTTTGAATTACTCGATCAATATGTTCTCCTAATTGCTGGTCATAACTTTCCTGAGCCATCGAAATAAATAAGCCATCCACCCTATTAGCTAGCAATCGGTCAATGTATTCCTTCTCAATGGTGTGGGATTCATTACTCACACAGATATTCAACAAATACCCAGATTTCAATAGTATTTCCTCCATTCCTTCCAACATAGAAGACTCGTGGTAGTGAGTGATAGATGGCAAAACGAGTCCCAAGGTCATGGAACAATTATTCAACAAGCTTAGAGAAAGCGTATTTTTTTGATATCCAACCTTCAAGGCATACTCTTGAATGGTTTTCCGAGTTTCTATATTAATAGCAGGATGGTCATTCAATGCCCGCGAAATGGTAGATGGCGCACATTTAAACTTCTTGGCTATATCCTTGATGGAAACAGAATTATTCAAGATATCAGTATATTGGTAAGTATCTCAAATATATAATTTTTTTGCGTGAAAAATCGTTTTCAAGCCTAAAGGCTGTCAAGGTTTGAAACCTTGACAGCCTTAGGCGATCACAGCATTTCAGATTAGGATTTTCGAGGCAATATTGTTAATTTCATATTTTCTAAACCTTTAGTTATATGACTACTTCGAATCCCGAATTCGATAATAATAAGATTCCTGTTCAGAAACTTTGGCAAGTAATCATTGCCTCCTCCGTTGGAACCGTCATTGAATGGTATGATTTCTATATTTTTGGTAGCCTTTCAGCCATTATTTCCCTTTCTTTCTTTCCCAAAGATGATCCTACGGCAGCCTTTATTTCTACCTTAGCGGCCTTTGGAGCGGGTTTTGTAGCTCGACCATTTGGAGGCATCATTTTCGGTCGACTAGGTGACCGAATCGGAAGAAAATATACTTTTTTATTAACCCTCATTTTGATGGGAGGGTCCACTTTTGCTATTGCATTTATCCCAAGTTATTCCGACATCGGTTTAATAGCCCCAGCCATTTTACTTTTATTACGCATTATTCAAGGTCTTGCATTAGGTGGTGAATATGGTGGTGCCGCTACTTATGTGGCCGAATATGCGCCCGACGCTCATCGTGGAAAGTACACTGCTTACATTCAAACTACAGCCACATTAGGTTTTTTTGTTTCCATCATCGTTATTCTGATTTGTCAAAAAATCATGGGAGATGCTGAATTCAAAGCTTGGGGCTGGCGAATCCCTTTCGCCCTATCTGGTATTTTAGTCATTGTGTCTTATTTCATCCGTAGAAATATGCATGAGTCCCCTCTTTTTGCTCGACTTAAAAAAGAAGGTCGATTATCTGAAAACCCTTTACGAGAAGCTTTTGCCAGTAAATCCAATCGTCGCTTGATGTTAATTGCCATGTTTGGGGCTATCGTTGGACAAGGCGTCGTTTGGCATACAGGTCAATTCTATGCGCAAATCTTTATTAATAAAATCTTGATGGTCGACTTCACGACAACCAACTTGATTATTGCTTCCTCATTGGTGGTTGGTACTCCGTTATTTGTCGTTTTTGGTAGTCTATCTGATCGCATTGGGCGGAAAAAAATCATGTTGGGAGGAATGGCGCTAGCCGCTATTTTTTACTATCCCTTGTTTGCTTGGATGTCGGATATTGTTGGACAAGAGGGGACGCTCATTGATGGGGCATATCATCTAACTACCACGGGCACGGTAAAACTGGCATTTATTTGCATTCTTTTAGTAACTTTTGCGGCCATGGCCTACGGTCCTATCGCGGCATTTTTGGTGGAATTATTTCCTACCAAAATCCGATATACATCGCTTTCCATTCCTTACCATTTTGCTAATGGGGTATTTGGGGGATGTGCCCCATTTGTAGCCACTTGGCTCGGTGCGGTTACTCATTCGAATTTCTCGGGTATTTTTTATCCCATTACTCTTGCTGCTATGACAGTGATCATTGGAATTATTTATTTGCCAGAAACAAAAGGAAGAGCAATAATGGATTAAAGTCATGAACAAAATCATACAAGAAGCCATCCAACGTGAAGCCCAACTGGCTACCAGAAGACACTTTCTAAGTAGTCTTGGTACAGGATTGGGGTCCTTAGCTTTAGGTAGTTTTTTGACAAATTGCAGTTCAGATTCTGGAGCTTCATTTGCCTCCCCATTAGCAGCCAAAAGCTCCCCTAAATTGGGGAAGGCCAAATCCGTGATTTTTTTACACATGGCGGGTGCACCATCCCAACTGGAGCTTTTTGATTACAAACCTAGCTTGGCCAAATTCGATGGGAAAGAATGCCCTCAAGAGTTATTGGCAGGCAAAAAATTTGCTTTCATTCGAGGGGTTCCCAACTTATTAGGCCCCAAAGCACATTTCGAACAAAGAGGACAAGCCGGACATTGGATTTCTGATTATCTACCTCATTTAGCCAGCCAGGCTGACCGAGTGAGCTTTCTGAAAGGAATGCATACCGACCAATTTAACCATGCCCCTGCTCAGCTATTAATGCATACCGGCTCAGCCCGGCTCGGTAGACCCAGCATGGGCTCATGGGTAAGTTATGGCTTAGGTACTGAAAACCAAAATTTACCAGGTTTCGTTGTTTTAGCTTCTGGTGGCAAAAATCCCGATGCAGGAAAGTCGGCCTGGGGAAGTGGATTTTTACCTTCCATTTACCAAGGGGTACAATGTCGGTCGGAAGGTGAGCCTATCTTGTTTATTCAAAACCCTGCGGGTGTCAATTCCGATATTCGAAAAGCTAGTATTGAAACCATTAATCAGATTAATCAAGAAACCTATCAGGAATTTGGGGATCCAGAGACTGTAGCACGGATAGCCCAATATGAAATGGCTTATAAAATGCAAAGCTCGGTTCCCGAGGTAATGGACATCAACAAGGAGCCTGCCTATATCCATGAAATGTATGGAACAGAACCTGGGAAAGAGTCCTTTGCCAATAATTGCCTGTTGGCTAGAAAGCTCGTAGAACAAGGCGTGCGCTTTGTGCAGCTTTTCGACTGGGGCTGGGATACTCATGGAACGGGATTAGATGGTTCTGTGGATTATGGTTTACATCAAAAATGCAGACAAGTAGATAAAGCCGCTACAGCACTATTATTAGATTTAGAACAACGTGGCTTACTAGATGAAACATTGGTGGTTTGGGGAGGCGAATTTGGTCGAACCCCGATGCAAGAAAATAGAGAGGGTAAAAAACTAGCTTACTTTGGAAGAGACCATCATACAGAAGCTTTTACCATGTGGTTAGCTGGTGGTGGTATCAAACCTGGGGTATCGTATGGTGAAACGGACGACCTAGGTTATTCAACCATTTCAGGCAAAACATCTGTTTATGATCTGCAGGCTACAATTCTCCAGTGTTTGGGTTTCAACCATGAGGAATTTACCTATCCTTTCCAAGGTAGAAATTTCCGTCTAACAGACGTTTTCGGCAAAGTAATTGACCCTATTTTGGCATGAAAAACCTAATCATCATTTCTATTTTAGGTTTGGCTGGCTTTTTTGTGGGAAAGCAGTTTTGGGAAAAGGAGTCGCGTATCGACTACAACACCCAAGTTAAGCCCATCCTCAATAAAAACTGTATCAGCTGTCATGGGGGTGTCAAAAAACAAGGTGGATTTAGTCTTTTGTTTCGGGAGGAAGCTTTAGGAAAAACGAAATTCAATGCTGCGGCCATCGTACCCGGGCATCCAGAAAAATCAAGCTTCATTCAACGCTTGAGCTTACAAGACCCTGAAGAAAAAATGCCTTATAAAAGGCCCCCCTTATCCAAAAAAGAAATCGACATTTTAAGTCAGTGGGTCAAAGAAGGTGCCGAATGGGGCGAACATTGGGCCTATCAACCCGTCAAGAAACCAGCAGTGCCTTATAGCTCTTGGTGGAAACAAGCTCTTTCTTGGGTAGGCATAGAAGCCGGATGGGAAGAAAATGAAATTGACCATTTTGTTGGGGCCAAACAAGCCGAAATGGGCCTAGGTCATCAATCTAAAGCAAATAAGGCCGACTTACTAAGACGACTAAGCCTAGATCTAACTGGTCTTAGTCCAACAGAAGCGGAGTTTAAAGCATTTGAGATGGATGATTCAAAAGATGCTTATGAAAGAAAAGTAGATGAGCTATTGAAATCTCCACGATTTGGAGAAAAATGGGCCAGCATGTGGATGGATTTAGCTAGATATGCTGATACGAAAGGATATGAAAAAGATGATAAACGAAGTATTTGGCGCTACCGCGATTACGTCATTGAATCCTTTAACCAAAACAAGGCATATGATCAATTTATCACCGAACAATTAGCCGGAGATTTATTACCCAATCCGAATGAAAGTCAATACATCGCCACAGCATTTCATAGGAATACAGCCAATAATGATGAAGGGGGAACAGAAGATGAGGAATTTAGAGTAGCTGCCATATTAGATCGGGTCAATACCACGTGGGAAACATTACAAGGAACCAGTTTTTCATGTGTTCAATGTCATTCTCATCCCTATGACCCTATTCGTCATGACGAATATTACCAATACATGGCTTATTTCAATAATACTCGAGATGAGGATGTGCCAGATGAATCTCCTTATTACCGACATTTCAAATCGTCAGATCAAAAGCGAGTGGACTCCCTCCTCCATTTTATTAAAAGTAAATTCCCCAAAGAACATCAAACTTGGAAACAAACGATTCAATTTGTAGAACCCAAAATACATCCACATTGGGCAGATGAATTTATCAATGGTGCGCTCCAAGACAATAAGTATTTAGCTGTTCGTCCTGGAGGATCAGTTCGATTTAAGGCGGTACCTATGAATGATAAAACAGAGATGCTGATTGCTTACAAAAATACCAATGATGCTCCCTCTCAATTGGTCATTCGACAAGGCTCTTTGAAAGGGGAGATTGTAGCTCAAATAAAACTGGATACTACTTTATCCGAAAAAGAAGGCCTTAAAAAAGGGAATTGGGCACATGGCTGGACCTATGCCTTTTATACCATTCCAGCTTTAGCAGGGAAACAAGATCTCTATTGGTCATTTAGTAATAAAACGTGTAAACCCGACCAAAATACGGCTGTCATAGGTTATTGGATGTTACTACCTAAAACACCAGAAGCATTAAAAAATACATCCTTTTTGGCATTGGCCAAACAACTCATCAGTACTCAACCTGAGGGCACGACACCCATATTATTGGAAAATCCCGCCGAATTTAAAAGGAACACGCCCGTATTTGAAAGAGGAAGCTGGCTGGTACCCGGTAAATATGTGGAAAGATCCATCCCAAACTTATTCGCTAAACAATACCAGAAACCTGTTCGAAATAGATTGGAATTAGCTCAATGGATGAGTAGCCCTCAAAATCCATTGACCGCTCGGGTGGCAGTTAATCGATTCTGGGAACAACTCTTTGGCACTGGATTAGTAGAAACATTGGAAGATTTGGGTAGCCAGGGACTTTCCCCTAGTCATCAAGAACTGTTGGATTTTTTAGCTTACCAATTCCAATTTACCTATCAATATAAGCCCAAAGAATTTTTAAAATACCTAGTGATGTCGGCCACTTACCAACAAAGTTCCGAGTTCACCAAAGAGTCTATTGAAAAAGATCCCAATAATCGATATTTGAGTCATGGCCCTAGGATCCGACTAAGTCCTGAACAACTACGTGATCAAGCTTTGCTTTGGTCAGGATTATTATCCGATAAAATCGGTGGCCCCAGCGTCATGCCTGAACAGCCTGAAGGGATTTGGAATGCTCCATACAGTGGAATGAAATGGACTAAAAGTGATGGTGAGGATCAATGGCGTCGGTCATTATATACCTATTGGCGACGTAGCAGTCCTTATCCCACACAGGTTACTTTTGATGCGGGAACTCGTGATATTTGTTTGTCCAGACGAATCCGAACCAATACTCCGATGCAAGCACTCAATGCCTTAAATGATCCTGTTTTTATGGAATGTGCATTATTCTTTGCCCGGAAGTTTCCTCAAGAAAATGAAGAAAAATTTATCGAGAAGGCATTTTATCAACTTTTTGGAAAAGAAATCCCTTCTGCAAAAAAGAAACATTTAGTGGATTTTTACCAACAGGTACATCCTGTCTATCAAAAGGACATTCATAAGTGCCAAGAATTTTTACATCTTTGTCCGGATAATACCATTCCCCAAGATGCCCCTGCTTTAATCGCGCGAACCCTTGTTAGCAATATTCTATTTAACCTAGATGAAAGTATCAATAAACCGTAATACTCCACAACCTCTTAAAATCCTATGAACAAATCCATTCAACGCAGAGATTTTTTAAAAACTAGCTCCGTTTTAGTTGGCGGTAGCCTCTTATCAACCTCACACACTATGAAAAAAATTGCCCCGAAACCTGGCGAAATCGTTGTAGGTCACAACAATTATAAATTTAAAGTTATTCCTAATTGGGGTATCTTGGATGCTGGCAAAAATCCTGTCAACGACTGCCATGAGATGGTGGAAGATGCCAAAGGTCGTTTGTTTTTATTAACCAATGAAACCAAAAACAATGTCTTGATTTATGATAAATCAGGAAAGTTGTTAGACTCTTGGGGACATACTTACCCGGGTGCGCACGGTCTAACTATTTTAAATGAAGGAGGAGAACAGTTTTTATTGATTTGCGATAATACACGTCATCAAGTCATTAAAACTGATTTGAAAGGAAAAGAAATTTTCAAAATTGAATATCCTAAAGAAACGGGTGTGTATGATCATCCACATCAATTCGTTCCTACAGAAACAGCCGTGAACCCAAAAAATGGAGACATCTATGTGGCAGATGGTTATGGGGCCAATTATATCATTCAATATGATTCCAAAGGTAAATACATCCGTCATTTTGGTGGTAAAACCAACGATTACGATGACAACCTATTCAACTGCTGTCACGGTGTTTTAGTAGATACCCGAGATCCTAAAAACTGGACACTCTTAGTAACCGACCGAGTGAATAATAGCTTAAAGCGCTTTACTTTAGATGGCAAGTTCATCACACGTTATCACCTTCCCGGTTCATTTGTTTGTCGACCTAATCTACATGGAGATCATATCGTGGCTGCTTGTTTCCGCAGTGGAGATGGAAATTGGCCAGGGTCTGGTTATGTACAAATTTTGGACAAAGACATGAAAGTTGTCTCTACACCTGGAGGTTCAGAACCTATTTATAAAAATGGGGTATTACAAAGACAACATAAAGATGATGAGAATAAAGTATTCATCCATCCACATGATGTATATGCGGATTCTGACGACAACATCTATGTAGCACAATGGGCGTCTCAAAAAACTTACCCTATTAAATTGGAACGTATCGGCTAATATGATGCTGCTGTTGGACTCGGAGGGAATTCCTGATTGGATTCTATTTTTTGGTCATTTTCATCCCATGTTGGTGCATTTACCTATCGGTATGCTCCTCATGGGAATGATTTTATATGTATTTTCCAAAAAAGAGGAAGTCTCGAGACAAAAATCCATTGCCCCCATTTTATGGAGTACGGGAATTACTGCGCTTATTTCATGTACCATGGGTTGGTGCTTATCCTTGGCTGGAGAATATGATACGGATACCCTGTTTTTACATCAATGGTTGGGTATTAGTCTAGCCTTAAGTTCATTGGCGCTAGCCTATATGGCCCAATTTTGGTCCCTTGATTCCTACATGTCTCGATTCTTTAAACCAGGATTGATTCTAGCCTTTATCTTAGTGATGTGGACAGGGCATTTAGGGGGAAACTTAACTCATGGTTCCGATTATTTAAGTACTTACCTGCCTCAACCCTGGAGGACTTGGTTAGGTATGGCACCTAGAGAACAAAAAAATGAACAAACAAAAGAGCAGCCTATAAAAATCAAAAACTTGCAGGAAGCGCTCATTTATCAAGATTTGATTCAACCAACTTTAAAACAAAAATGTTGGTCATGTCACAATGCCGAAAAGCAAAAAGGCAAACTTCGGATGGATAGTCCGGAATACATGCTAAAAGGTGGAGCCAATGGAGTCATTTTTGTGGCTGGCAAACCCGAAGAAAGCGACTTAATCAAACGGATCTTGTTAGATCCTTCCCATGAAGATCATATGCCTCCCAAAGGGAAAGTGAACTTAACAGAGGATGAAATCTCACTGCTGCAATGGTGGGTAAAAGAAGGAGCACATTTCAACAAAAAGATCTCGGAAATCCCCTTTGATGCTCGAATCAAAACGATACTAACAAAATATACCCAAGAAAATAAAAGCACTGAAAATTATATTTCGCCTGTATTAAAAGAGCAAATAGCTGCTGCCAATGAAGCAGACATCGAGAAGTTGAGAAAGCATCATGTATTAGTCATCGCGCTAAGCGCCGAAAAACCATTCTTAGAAGTCAATGCGATTAATGCCAAGAATATAGGAGATAAAGAGTTACAAGACTTAGACGGGATCAAGGAACAATTGGTATCGCTAAAATTGGGAGGAACTAAAATAACGGATTCATTCCTGCAACAAATCAGTACATACCCAAGATTGATACATCTACAAATAGACCATACTCGAATCACTCAGCAAGGTCTTAGCTATTTAAGCTCGCTCCAACACGTAGAAACGTTGAACTTAGTTGGGACAAATCTAACAGATGAAAGTGTTGTGGCTATCGCTAAATTACAAGGATTGAGAAAAGTTTACCTATGGCAAACAAAGATCAGCGAAAAAGGTATAAAATTCCTTCATGAAAAATTGCCTAAGCTAATAATCGACCAAGGATGGAAGGGAAAATGGCCACTAGATACTCTAATTATCCCAATTAAAAAACCAGAATAGAGGTGTTCATATTTGCATCTTTCCACCTTACAAGCCTACTATTTTTACTCAACAAAGCGCCTTTTTGAGTCATAATCCATTTCAAATTTTGATTGGTTTAATCAAAAACTAATTCAAAACTTCATGGAAATAGGCTCTTTGGGATTCAAAATAAGCCAAATTTGTGTTAAAACAGAGTTCATTTTTTCTATCCGACAGCCTAATCCTGTTTCCAAATTTAAATTCAAACAATTTTTCGATTTTTGCCAATAATTGAACTTTTCCAAGATTGCCCAAAAGTGCGTTTTTCGAACAATTTTTAAAATCTGCCCAGGGAGCCTCCAAACCATTTCATTTGTTCAAAATTTTTAATTGAGTACAAATGTCGATACAGATTATTTCTACAACAAAAATGCAATTATTAGATTTACATGAATTATAATCTCAAAGAGAAAGTAAAAATCTCTGAGGCATTGTATCCTGTTCCTAAATTATATATGAAAAAATCGTCTACTCGGCTGCAAAGTCTATGTGATGCACTGACCGTATTTGGTGAGGAATATCATACAAATTCAATCCTGTTTTTTGCTTCTGTTAATTCATTCAGGGACTAATCCTCTGGACAAATTATCTATGTTAACTATTTGATTAGAAAATCTGTGTTCTCAAAAATTATATGAAAGTGTCTCACAATACCTATTTTAAAACATTGAAACGGTTCCCATCTTTGCTATCAATTTTGGTGTTTCTTTCAATGCTATTGGTTTCTACGCTAGAAGCAAATGGCATGGAGAAAAATTCCACATTAGATTATCCAAAAATTAACACTTCCACCGAGTTGTCGTTAAACTTTCCTGCACCTATTAAGTCTCAGGCAGGAATGGATGTGGTATTTTTTGATCAAACTCCAGGCAAGCCTAAAAGTCCAGAAGAGCTGCGTATCATTCAGGCCAATAAAGAGGTAAATAAGCTCTTGTTTCAATTGTTTCAAAAATCAAATTACCAAGACTTATTATTTTCCTATTTCCCTGGAAATAAATCAAAATCGGATTTAGCTTTTACTTTAAAAGTAGAAGAACTGCGTAATGCTGTTTTGAATCAGGGGTTTAATATACCTGTTCAGTTATTAAATTGGTCGGTTATCAATGGAGCCATGGCAGCCTATGCCAACCACGGTCCAACGGGTAAACCTATCATATTCTTCAATGAAGAATACGTGGCAGGTAAAGCATCATTCTTTTACCCAGAAGCCAATGATCGCCAGATGGTGGGCTTATTATTGCAAGAATATGGACATGCGATTGACTTTTATTTAAATGGAGAAATTGACTCTCCTGGTGATGAAGGAGCCTTATTTGCTGCCCAAGAAATGGGGTATACATTGGCCCTCGAAGAAATTAAAGGAGCCAAATTGCGCGATGATAGCAACCGTATTTTGGTTTACGGAAAATCCATTCATGTTGAGGAAGCTGCTTTAGTGACTCAAAGTATATGGCCAGCCGCTAAAGGGTCTGGTTCAACTGTCAATATCAATGGCGCTAAAGTTAGTGGGAGTAATTTCCGTTTTGAAACAGTTTGTTCCGGTGGAGGTACTAACTGTAACTTTTCTGGTACTGCCGGTGGTGGTGGCTCGGCTGTAGTAACTTTTACTTATAAAACTACTGGGGGAAGTATTTCATCACCAGTAACAGGTGAAATCAACTGGCGTGATCAAAGTGGTAGCCCTAACTCCGTGTACTTTAATCAATATAGTTCAGGAACTACGCTTTCCAATCAAGGGTATATCATTGTCTTATTAGTTAATGCAACAACAAATGCCTATACTTCTTCTTCCTCATTAAGTGGTAATAATGGCCCAGCGGGTACCGCTTTGGACAGTTATGCTACGACCAACGCTCCATCTACTGCTAATTCTACATTAACTCCGGCAAGTACAACTGGTGTCATTGCAGATCAAAGAACTACGACTTTAACGGTAACAGCAAAAAATGCTGGTGGTACAGCTTTAACTGGTGCCACTGTTACATTAGCTCAATTTTCAGATGTCGGCTTAATTAGCCCTACCACTAAATCAACCATTAGTCCATCAAGTGCAACAACGGATGCCAGTGGTATCGCTACTTTTACAGTAAGTAGCACCATTGCCCCGCAAACCATTTATTATCAAGCTACAGTTGTGGCCTCAGGATTTGAATCCATCCTAACAGGATCTGCTTCAGTAGGTTATGTAGTAGGCCCCGTAGCTAAATTACAAGTCTTAATGCCTGGAGAAACAGCCGATCCAGGTTCAGCAACAGGTAAAACAGGTACTCCAACTAACCAAGCAGCTGGTTCAAACACAACAGTTACCGTCAATGCCGTAGATGCATGGTGGAATAAAATTACTGCTTCAACACCTACAGTAGTCATAACAACCAGTGATGCCAATGATACGCATCCTTCCAGCGCTGCATTAAGTGCCGGAACAGGTACTTTTACTGTTTCATTCAGAACAGCAGGAAATCAAACCGTTACGGCAACTGACCAAGCTGCCACATTAACGGCCAATACAGGTTCTACGACACTTGTAACCGCTGGAACTGTCAATAAACTACAAGTAATCATGCCAGGAGAAACAGCTGCTCCGGGTACAACAACTGGTAAAACAGGTACACCAACAGCTCAAACTGCAGGTTCCTCATTTAACTTTACGGTCAATGCGGTGGATGCCTATTGGAATCTTGTTTCCTCCGCTACCCCCACTGCCGTTATTACTTCATCAGATGGACAGGCAACACTTCCAAGTAGTGCTACTTTGGCAAGTGGAACAAAACAATTTGCCCTAACATTTAAAACTGCCGGAAATCAAACTGTTACTGCTACTGACCAAGCTGCTACACTAACAGCCAATACTGGAGCAAGTACTGTAGTGAACGCTGGAACAGCGAGTAAGCTAAGCTACTCCGTTCAACCAAGTAATGCTACAGCCGCATCTTCCATCTCACCTGCTATTAAAGTAAGAATTGAGGATGCCAATGGCAACTTGACAAGTTCAACAGCCAATGTAACTTTAGCCATAGGAACCAATCCTGCTTCTGGAACCCTTTCTGGGACACTAACACAAGCAGCAGTAGCAGGTGAAGCGACCTTCTCTAATATAAGTATTAACAATACCGGAACAGGGTATACTCTTGTTGCATCTAGTGGAGCGCTAACCACTGCTACATCAAACACGTTCAACATTGTAACCTCAACCCCAAGTAAATTAACGTTTGGGACCCAACCGGCCAATACCGTTGCTGGAGCAACCATGTCGAATGTGACTGTAAGAGTAGAGGATGCCTCCAATAATTTAGTATCCACAGCTACCAACAGTGTTACTTTAGCCATAAATACGAACCCTGGATCTGGAACTTTATCTGGTACAGTAACTAGAAATGCTGTAAATGGTATAGCTACTTTCAATGATCTGTCTATCAACAAAACAGGAACAGGTTATAATTTCTCTGCAACAAGTGGAGTGCTAACTGGGGCTACTTCATCAAACTTTAACATTACGCCAGGTGCTGCAGATGCTACTGCTTCTACGTTAACTCCGACTTCGGCTAGTATTGTCGCCAATGGGTCTTCTACTCAGGTGTTAACCGTAACTGCCAAAGATGCCAATGGTAATAACTTAACTGCTGGGGGCTCTACTGTTACCATCACGAAATCTTCGGGTTCTGGTACTATTGGTTCAGTTACTGATAATGGTAACGGTACTTATACTGCTACTGTCACTTCGCCAACAGCTACTGGTTCTGGTGTATTCGTAGCTACCTTAGGTGCTGCTGCTGTGAAAAGTGGTACGGGTTCTCAAACACAATCCACTATTACATATACGCCAGGTGCTGCAGATGCTACCGCTTCTACGTTAACTCCGACTTCGGCTAGTATTGTCGCCAATGGGTCTTCTACTCAGGTATTAACCGTAACTGCTAAAGATGCCAATGGTAATAACTTAACTGCTGGCGGCTCTACTGTCACCATCACCAAATCTTCAGGTACTGGTACCATCAGTTCGGTTACGGATAATGGGAACGGTACGTATACCGCTACGGTAACTTCTCCAACGGCTACTGGCTCTGGTGTATTTGTGGCAACATTAGGTGCTGCCGCTGTGAAAAGTGGTACGGGTTCTCAAACACAATCCACCATTACATATACGCCGGGTGCTGCAGATGCTACCGCTTCTACTTTAACTCCTACTTCGGCTAGTATTGTAGCTAATGGTTCTTCTACTCAGGTATTAACAGTAACTGCCAAAGATGTTAATGGTAATAGCTTAACTGCTGGGGGTTCCACTGTCACCATCACTAAATCTTCGGGTACTGGTACCATCAGTTCGGTTACTGATAATGGGAACGGTACATATACTGCTACTGTCACTTCTCCAACAGCTACTGGTTCTGGTGTATTTGTGGCAACATTAGGTGCTGCTGCTGTGAAAAGTGGTACGGGTTCTCAAACCCAATCCACCATTACATATACGCCGGGTGCTGCGGATGCAACTGCTTCTACGTTAACTCCGACTTCGGCTAGTATTACAGCCAATGGTTCTTCTACTCAGGTGTTAACCGTAACTGCCAAAGATGCTAATGGTAATAACTTAACTGCTGGCGGCTCTACTGTCACCATCACCAAATCTTCAGGTACTGGTACTATCAGTTCGGTTACTGATAATGGGAACGGTACTTATACCGCTACTGTCACTTCTCCAACGGCTACTGGTTCTGGTGTATTCGTGGCAACATTAGGTGCTGCTGCTGTGAAAAGTGGTACTGGTTCTCAAACGCAATCCACCATTACATACACGCCAGGTGCTGCAGATGCTACTGCTTCTACTTTAACTCCTACTTCGGCTAGTATTGTAGCTGATGGGTCTACCACACAGGTGTTAACGGTAACTGCTAAAGATGCCAATGGTAATAACTTAACTGCTGGTGGTTCTACTGTCACCATCACCAAATCTTCGGGTACTGGTACCATCAGTTCAGTTACTGATAATAGCAATGGTACTTATACCGCTACGGTCACTTCTCCTACTGCCGCTGGTTCTGGTGTATTCGTGGCAACATTAGGTGCTGCTGCTGTGAAAAGTGGTACAGGTTCTCAAACACAATCAACTATAACTTACACAGCTGGCACTGCTACTAAATTAGTGGTTTCCAATATAGCTCAACAAACGGCTGGAACAGGATTCTCTGTGACAGTTACATTAACAGATGTCAATGGTAACCCTGTTTTAGCTACAGCGGACGGAACCGTTACTTTAACTCGTAAAACGGGTACGGGTACTTTAGGTGGTACATTAACTGGAACTATTCTAACTGGTAATAGTGCTGTGACTATCTCTGGGGTCACTTATACCAAAGCAGAAACGGGTGTTGTATTAACTGCCACAGGATCGGTTGCAGGGAATGTCTCTGGTAAAACAGGTGATTCTAATGCATTCAATGTTGTCGCAGGGGCTGCGGATGCTACCGCTTCTACTTTAACTCCGACTTCGGCTAGTATTGTCGCCAATGGGTCTTCTACTCAGGTGTTAACCGTAACTGCCAAAGATGCCAATGGTAATAACTTAACTGCTGGCGGCTCTACTGTCACCATCACCAAATCTTCAGGTACTGGTACCATCAGTTCGGTTACTGATAATGGGAACGGTACGTATACCGCTACGGTCACTTCTCCAACGGCTACTGGCTCTGGTGTATTCGTAGCTACCTTAGGTGCTGCCGCTGTGAAAAGTGGAACGGGTTCTCAAACACAATCCACCATTACATATACGCCGGGTGCTGCGGATGCAACTGCTTCTACTTTGACTCCTACTTCGGCTAGTATTACAGCCAATGGTTCTTCTACTCAAGTATTAACCGTAACTGCCAAAGATGCTAATGGTAATAACTTAACGGCTGGGGGCTCTACTGTCACCATCACCAAATCTTCAGGTACTGGTACCATCAGTTCGGTTACAGATAATGGGAACGGTACTTACACCGCTACGGTAACTTCTCCAACGGCTACTGGTTCTGGTGTATTCGTAGCTACCTTAGGTGCTGTTGCTGTGAAAAGTGGAACGGGTTCTCAAACTCAATCAACTATTACCTATACAGCTGGTACGGCTACTAAATTAGTAGTTTCCAATATAGCTCAACAAACGGCTGGAACAGGATTCTCTGTGACAGTTACGCTAACTGACGTAAACGGTAACCCTGTTTTAGCTACAGCGGACGGGACCGTTACTTTAACTCGTAAAACGGGTACGGGTACTTTAAGTGGTACATTAACTGGAACTATTCTAACTGGTAATAGTGCTGTGACTATCTCTGGGGTCACATATACCAAAGCAGAAACGGGTGTTGTATTAACTGCTACAGGATCGGTTGCAGGGAATGTCTCTGGTAAAACAGGTGATTCCAATGCATTCAATGTTGTCGCAGGGGCTGCTTCTCAACTATCCGTTTCTAACATTTCTACACAAACAGCAGGTACGGGATTTGCCGTTACTGTCACATTATTAGATGCGAATGGTAATACGGTGAATGCTACTGCAGATGGTACTGTAACCTTAACATTAAAAACAGGTAATGGTACTTTAGGTGGTACAGTAACTGGAACTATTCTTTCTGGTAATAGTGCTGTGACTATTTCTGGGGTGACTTATACCAAAGCAGAAACGGGTGTTGTATTAACTGCCACAGGTTCTGTTGCGGGTAATGTCAATGGTAAAACAGGTGATTCCAATGCATTCAATGTAATACCGGGTGCTGCAGATGCAACTGCTTCTACTTTGACTCCTACTTCGGCTAGTATTACAGCCAATGGTTCTTCTACTCAGGTATTAACAGTCACTGCCAAAGATGCCAATGGTAATAACTTAACTGCTGGTGGCTCTACTGTCACCATCACCAAATCTTCAGGTACTGGTACCATCAGTTCGGTTACTGATAATGGGAACGGAACTTATACCGCTACGGTAACTTCTCCAACTGCTACTGGTTCTGGTGTATTCGTGGCAACCTTAGGTGCTGCTGCTGTGAAAAGTGGTACGGGTTCTCAAACGCAATCCACCATTACATATACTCCTGGTGCTGCAGATGCTACTGCTTCTACCTTGACTCCTACTTCGGCTAGCATTGTAGCTGATGGTTCTAGCACACAGGTGTTAACCGTGACTGCTAAAGATGCTAATGGCAATAACTTAACTGCTGGTGGCTCGACTGTCACCATCACCAAATCTTCGGGTACTGGTACCATTGGTTCAGTTACTGATAATAGCAATGGTACTTATACAGCTACGGTCACTTCTCCTGCTTCCGCTGGTTCTGGTGTATTCGTGGCAACATTAGGTGCTGCTGCTGTGAAAAGTGGAACAGGTTCTCAAACTCAATCAACTATTACCTATACTGCTGGTACGGCTACTAAATTAGTGGTTTCCAATATAGCTCAACAAACTGCTGGGACAGGATTCTCTGTGACAGTTACGCTAACTGACGTAAACGGTAACCCTGTTTTAGCTACAGCGGACGGGACCGTTACTTTAACTCGTAAAACGGGTACGGGTACTTTAGGTGGTACATTAACTGGAACTATTCTAACTGGTAATAGTGCTGTGACTATCTCTGGGGTCACTTATACCAAAGCAGAAACGGGTGTTGTATTAACTGCTACAGGATCGGTTGCAGGGAATGTCTCTGGTAAAACAGGTGATTCCAATGCATTCAATGTTGTCGCAGGGGCTGCTTCTCAACTATCCGTTTCTAACATTTCTACACAAACAGCAGGTACGGGATTTGCCGTTACTGTCACATTATTAGATGCGAATGGTAATACAGTGAATGCTACAGCAGATGGCACCGTGACCTTAACATTAAAAACAGGTACTGGTACTTTAGGTGGTACCGTAACTGGAACTATTCTAACTGGTAATAGTGCTGTAACTATCTCTGGGGTCACTTATACCAAAGCAGAAACAGGTGTTGTATTAACTGCCACAGGATCAGTTGCGGGGAATGTGTCTGGTAAAACAGGTGATTCTAATGCATTCACGGTGAATCCGGGAGCAGTAGACGCTGCTAAATCAACCATATCGCCTATTGCAGCAAGTATTACGGCCAATGGTTCTTCTACTCAAGTGTTAACCATCACTGCCAAAGATGCTAATAGTAATAATGTGGGAGTTGGTGGAGCTACCGTAATTATTTCACGACATTTGGGTACAGGTGTTGTAGGTAGTGTTAGTGATGTTGGAGATGGAACTTATACCGCAACAGTTACCTCCCCAACGACTGTTGGTACCGGTGAATTCATCGCAACCATAGATGGGACCAATGTTCAAAATGGTACAGGTTCTAGACAACATAGTGTTATTACTTATACGGTAGGGGCAGCAGCCAAACTTTCATTTCAAGTTCAACCAAGTAATACAGCATCACAAGCCTCTATTAATCCAGCAGTAAAAGTTAGAATCGAAGATATTAATGGTAATTTAACCACTTCTACCGCTAACGTTACCATTGATTTTGGAACCAATGCTGGATCAGGAACCTTATCTGGCACCAAAACAGTTGCTGCTGTAAGTGGAGTAGCTACATTTAGTGACTTGTCCATCAATAATACGGCCAATGGATATACTTTAACTGCTACAAGTTCCGGGTTAACAAGTGCCACTTCCAACACCTTTAATATTTCCAATTCAGGTGCTGCAAAATTGGCATTTAGTGTGCAACCAAGTAATGCCACAGCAGGTTCTAGTATCAGTCCAGCCATCAAAGTTCAGATACTAGATGCAGCTGGCAACCCAACTACAGCCACGGACAACATTACTTTATCCATCGATACCAATCCTGCATCGGGCACACTTTCAGGGACCTTGACTCAGGCGGCCGTAGCTGGTGAGGCTACTTTCTCGGATATTTCAATCAATAAATCAAGTGCTTCAGCATATAAGTTAAAAGCTACTAGTGGATCACTTACTGAAACAATTTCAAATACATTTATCATATCCCCAAATACCCCAACAACGATTACAGTGACAGATATCACTCCATCTGTTGGTGTGATGGGTATCAATAACAATTTTGTCCGAGTAAATCTATTAGATGCCTATGGCAACTTCTCTCCAGCGCCGTCTGATATTGGAGTAGAACTAAGTTTATTTATTGGAGCAACCGATAGAACTTCGGATGGAATTGAAAGAACAAACGCTTCTAATGTGGTTCAATCTAATCCTATTCAAGCAACCATCCCAACCAGTTCATATTATACCGATATTTCATATGTTCGATATAAAGTATCAACAATTGATAAAACAACCAATCCATATTCCGTTAACACAAATGCTACCATCAAAGCAGCTAAATATACTGTAGGTGGCCCAGGTTTAACAACTGGAACTAGTGCTGCTTTTAGAATTGTAGAAGGAAAAATATATTCTCCGAAAACAACAGGAAATTGGAATGCTGTGACCTGGGCCATATCATCTGATGGAGGAACCTCCTTTACAGATACGGTGGGAATTAAATACATCTACGACAAATATGATATCGTTAAAATACCAACTGGAATCACCACGACTCTAAGTCAAGATGTTTCCTTATATAGTATGATTATCGATGGAACATTTGATCTTACAACAAGTGGAACCCTTACTTTAAATCACCATTCAGGTATAGATGGAGAGTACAATGTCCATACGCATGGTACATTTAAAAACTCAGGTGGAACCTTTACAAATACCAATGAGTCTGGCAATGGATACTTACCTAATTTCCATGGTGGTACCTATTGGCATGCAAGAGATGGAGGAGCTATACCAAAAGCATTATGGAATACGCTTACAAGTAGTGCCTTAACTAAAGTTACTGGACTAAGTTCAACTTCATTGACTGGAGGATTTGATCAAGCATTTTTGAATTTCGAATGGGATAACTCCTATACGGGTCAAATCATGCATGGTAATGTTAGCATTGCTAAAGACTTCTATTTAAAAAGTGGTTCATTCTCCATTGGAGACAATAATACCCTAACTTTAAATGAAACCGTAAATGGTTCAAGCGGTGGTAAATTAAAAGGAACGACACTTTCTACCTTACACGTAAACACAACGAGTGGAAGTCCTACCTTGGATTTTGCATCTGGTGGACAAAGTTTAAAAGAACTGAAAGTCAATGTAACTGGAGGAACTTCATTAACGATACCTTCTGATTTAAACATCAATAATACATTAAACTTGGTATCAGGACATGTGGTCATGGGGAATAACAAAAAAATTATCCTTCCTAGTGATGCCAGTATAACAGGTGCATCTGATACCCGCTATGTGGAGGGTACCATTTCAAGAGTTATTCCAAAACAAACGGACCCTTCTGTTTCCTTCCCTATTGGTGATGCAACAGCATATACTCCAGTAACTTTGGATTTTGTAGGCAGAAGCGCTGCTTCTTCTGATTTAACCATTGAATCTTCTACCAATTCATTGGCTGATAATACCTCCATCAGTGGTTCTGGTATTCGTGGAGATAAATATGTCAAAAGAAAATGGCGCGTAACTGATGGTAGTGGAGCCGCAGCCAATGGCTTTACTACTTATAACATTACATTAGGATTCCCTAATGGTGATATTGCAGGGTCAGCCAGCCTTTCTAACATGATTGTTCGTAAAAACTCAGGCTCTTGGAAAGCCCCAAGTGGACATGTGCGTGTCGATGGAACAACCAAAACTATTAAAGGACAAGGGTTTAACTCATTCTCTGACTTTTTTATTGGAGAAACCACTGGCGCTACTAACTTTACATTAAATAGTCCTGCGGATATCACGACAGGTACTAGGGCTGCCTATGTAGGTACTCGATTAGATGCTGCTTCATTGCCGTATACAACTGGGACTCAAACAGCCTATTTAACATCTACTAATAGCGGTGTATTTTATGACGCAGCCAGTGGAGGTAACGTTATTACAAGCATTGATTTTGCTGATGGCTCTTCTACCGTTAATTTCTGGTTCGAGAAAAACACCGTTGCTTCCTATACCGTAACGATGTCAGATGCTACCCCTGCCGATGCAGGAGCTGGTGTGGTTGATGCCACGGATGATATCGCAGTAACAGTGGGTGCAGTAGATGCTACAGCTTCTACATTGACCCCGACAGTAGCTAATATTACTGCAAATGGTTCATCCACACAAGTATTAACAGTTACAGCGAAAGATGCCTATGGAAATACGAGAAGTTCTGGTGGTGATGTTGTAACCATTACAAAACAATCTGGAACAGGAAGTATCAGTAGTGTTAGTGACGTAGGTAATGGAACATATACTGCTACGGTAACTTCTCCTAGCTCAACAGGAACGGGAGTTTTTGTAGCTACATTAGGAGGAGCACAAGTAAAAAATGGTACTGCTTCTCAAACTCAATCCACCATAACTTATTCTGAGGGAGCTGCTTCTAAATTAGTTATCACCAATATTGGTACCAAAACAGCTGGCGCAACTTTCAGTGTTATCGTAAACTTAACCGATGCCAATGGAAACACAGTAAATGCGACAGCAGATGGAACTGTTACTCTAAGCTTAAAAACAGGTACGGGTACTTTAGGTGGTACATTGACGGGAACTATATTTAGTGGAAGAAGTGATGTTACATTTACAGGAATTACCTATACCAAAGCAGAAACGGGTGTTGTATTAACTGTTACAGGATCGGTTGCAGGGAATGTGTCTGGTAAAACAGGTGATTCGAATGCATTCAATGTTGTTGCAGGCGCTGCAGATGCTACTGCTTCTACTTTAACTCCTACTTCGGCTAGTATTGTAGCTGATGGTTCTACCACACAGGTGTTAACTGTGACTGCCAAAGATGCCAATGGTAATAACTTAACTGCTGGTGGCTCTACTGTCACCATCACCAAATCTTCGGGTACTGGTACCATCAGTTCAGTTACTGATAATAGCAATGGTACTTATACCGCTACTGTCACTTCTCCTACTGCCGCTGGTTCTGGTGTATTCGTGGCAACATTAGGTGCTGCTGCTGTGAAAAGTGGTACAGGTTCTCAAACTCAATCTACCATTACCTATACTGCTGGTACTGCTACTAAACTAGTCGTTTCGACTATTTCTGGACAAACAGCTGGTACTGGATTCGCTGTAACAGTTACGTTAACTGACGTAAACGGTAACCCTGTTTTAGCTACCGCCGATGGTACAGTGACGCTAAGCTTGAAAACTGGTACAGGTACTTTGGGTGGTACAGTGACTGGAACCATCACTTTGGGTTCTAGTGCAGTAACCATTTCAGGTGTAACTTATACCAAAGCAGAAACAGGTGTTGTATTAACTGCCACTGGTTCTGTTGCAGGTAATGTGTCTGGTAAAACGGGTGATTCCAATGCATTCAATGTTGTTGCAGGCGCTGCAGATGCTACTGCTTCTACTTTAACTCCTACTTCGGCTAGTATTGTAGCTGATGGTTCTACCACACAGGTGTTAACGGTAACTGCCAAAGATGCCAATGGTAATAACTTAACTGCTGGTGGCTCTACTGTCACCATCACCAAATCTTCGGGTACTGGTACCATCAGTTCAGTTACTGATAATAGCAATGGTACATATACCGCTACGGTCACTTCTCCTACTGCCGCTGGTTCTGGGGTATTCGTGGCAACATTAGGTGCTGCTGCTGTGAAAAGTGGAACGGGTTCTCAAACACAATCAACTATAACTTATACCGCTGGTACTGCTACTAAATTAGTTGTATCAACTATTTCTGGACAAACAGCTGGTACTGGATTCGCTGTAACTGTTACGCTAACGGATGTGAACGGTAACCCTGTTTTAGCTACCGCCGATGGTACAGTGACGCTAAGCTTGAAAACTGGTACAGGTACTTTGGGTGGTACAGTGACTGGAACCATCACTTTGGGTTCTAGTGCAGTAACCATTTCAGGTGTAACTTATACCAAAGCAGAAACAGGTGTTGTATTAACTGCCACTGGTTCTGTTGCTGGTAATGTGTCTGGTAAAACGGGTGATTCGAATGCATTCAATGTAATCCCTGGTGCTGCAGATGCTACTGCTTCTACTTTAACTCCTACTTCGGCTAGTATTGTAGCTGATGGTTCTACCACACAGGTGTTAACGGTAACTGCCAAAGATGCCAATGGTAATAACTTAACTGCTGGTGGCTCTACTGTCACCATTACTAAATCTTCAGGTACTGGTACCATCAGTTCGGTTACTGATAATAGCAATGGTACTTATACCGCTACGGTCACTTCTCCTACTACCGCTGGTTCTGGGGTATTCGTGGCAACATTAGGTGCTGCTGCTGTGAAAAGTGGAACGGGTTCTCAAACACAATCAACTATAACTTATACCGCTGGTACTGCTACTAAATTAGTTGTATCAACTATTTCTGGACAAACAGCTGGTACTGGATTCGCTGTAACTGTTACGCTAACGGATGTGAACGGTAACCCTGTTTTAGCTACCGCCGATGGTACAGTGACGCTAAGCTTGAAAACTGGTACAGGTACTTTGGGTGGTACAGTGACTGGAACCATCACTTTGGGTTCTAGTGCAGTAACCATTTCAGGTGTAACTTATACCAAAGCAGAAACAGGTGTTGTATTAACTGCCACTGGTTCTGTTGCAGGTAATGTGTCTGGTAAAACAGGTGATTCGAATGCATTCAATGTTGTTGCAGGGGCTGCCGATGCTACTGCTTCTACGTTAACTCCTACTTCGGCCAGTATTGTAGCCGATGGCTCTACCACACAGGTGTTAACGGTAACTGCCAAAGATGCTAATGGTAATAGCTTAACTGCTGGTGGCTCTACTGTCACCATCACCAAATCTTCAGGTACTGGTACCATCAGTTCAGTTACTGATAATAGCAATGGTACTTATACCGCTACGGTCACTTCTCCTACTGCCGCTGGTTCTGGTGTATTCGTGGCAACATTAGGTGCTGCTGCTGTGAAAAGTGGTACAGGTTCTCAAACTCAATCAACCATTACCTATACTGCTGGTACTGCTACTAAACTAGTCGTTTCGACTATTTCTGGACAAACAGCTGGTACTGGATTCGCTGTAACTGTTACGCTAACGGATGTGAACGGTAACCCTGTTTTAGCTACAGCTGACGGGACAGTAACTCTAAGCTTGAAAACAGGTACAGGTACTTTGAGTGGTACAGTGACTGGAACCATCACTTTGGGTTCTAGTGCAGTAACCATTTCAGGTGTAACTTATACCAAAGCAGAAACAGGTGTTGTATTAACTGCCACTGGTTCTGTTGCAGGTAATGTGTCTGGTAAAACGGGTGATTCCAATGCATTCAATGTTGTTGCAGGGGCTGCCGATGCTACTGCTTCTACGTTAACTCCTACTTCGGCTAGTATTGTAGCCGATGGCTCTACCACACAGGTGTTAACGGTAACTGCCAAAGATGCTAATGGTAATAGCTTAACTGCTGGTGGTTCTACTGTCACCATCACCAAATCTTCAGGTACTGGTACCATCAGTTCAGTTACTGATAATAGCAATGGTACTTATACCGCTACGGTCACTTCTCCTACTGCCGCTGGTTCTGGTGTATTCGTGGCAACATTAGGTGCTGCTGCTGTGAAAAGTGGTACAGGTTCTCAAACTCAATCAACCATTACCTATACTGCTGGTACTGCCACTAAACTAGTTGTTTCGACTATTTCTGGACAAACAGCTGGTACTGGATTCGCTGTAACAGTTACGTTAACTGACGTAAACGGTAACCCTGTTTTAGCTACCGCCGATGGTACAGTAACGCTAAGCTTGAAAACTGGTACAGGTACTTTAGGTGGTACAGTGACTGGAACCATCACTTTGGGTTCTAGTGCAGTAACCATCTCTGGAGTAACCTATACCAAAGCGGAAACAGGTGTTGTATTAACTGCCACTGGTTCTGTTGCAGGGAATGTTTCTGGTAAAACAGGAGATTCCAATGCATTCAATGTAGTGCCAGGGGCCGCATCTAAATATTTAGTAACTAGTAGTAATTACTCTCCAGTGGTAAGTGGAACAGTAACCATCACGGCACAATTAGTAGATGCAAATAATAATCCAGTAAGTACTTCAAATAAAACTGTTACTTGGTCGAAAAGTGATGCCAATGGATCATTCTCTTCGGCAACTAGTACAACCGATGCCAATGGAACTGCGACTGTAACTTTTACAGCACATACAGTGGCGAATACTGTTACTACGATCACAGCAACAGACAATACAAGTTTAACAGGTACTACATCCAATATCACATCGGATGCAAGTGGAGCCTCTAAATTAGTTATTTCAACTATAGCTCAACAAACAGCTGGTACAGGATTCTCCGTAATTGTTACTTTAACCGATGCAAACGGTAATGCCGTGAATGCTACGGCAGACGGAACTGTTACGTTAACTAGAAAAACAGGTACGGGTACTTTAGGTGGTACATTAACTGGAACTATTTTATCTGGCAATAGTGCCGTAACTATCTCTGGGGTAACTTATACTAAAGCAGAAACAGGTGTTGTATTAACTGCCACAGGATCTGTTGCTGGGAACGTTAATGGTAAAGTAGGGGATTCCAATACATTCACCGTAGTTGCGGGTGCAGGTGCTAAATATATTGTAACCAGTAGTAACACTTCTCCAATTGCAGGAAGTACAGTGACAATTACTGCCCAATTAGTAGATGCCAATAACAATCCAGTAACTACTTCAAATAAAACCGTTACTTGGTCGAAAAGCGACGCCAATGGTTCATTCTCATCGGCAACTAGTACAACTGATGCCAATGGAACTGCTACAGTAACATTTACCACACATACAGTTTCTGGAACATCCACGACCATTACTGCAACGGATAATACTAGTTTAACAGGTACTTCCGCTGGAATTAGTTCTACTGTAGGAACAGCTAATAAATTAGTCGTTTCTACTATCGCTCAACAAACGGCAGGTACAGGATTCTCCGTCATCGTTACTTTAACCGATGCAAACGGTAATGCCGTGAATGCTACGGCAGACGGAACCGTTACTTTAACTAGAAAAACAGGTACGGGTACTTTAGTTGGTACAGTGACTGGAACCATAACTTTGGGTTCTAGTGCAGTAACCATCTCTGGAGTAACCTATACCAAAGCGGAAACAGGTGTTGTATTAACTGCCACTGGATCTGTTGCGGGTAATGTCAATGGTAAAACTGGTGATTCCAATGCATTCACCGTGGTGCCTGGGGCCGCCTCTAAATATTTAGTTACAAGTAGTTCTACTTCCCCTGCTGCAGGTGGTACAGTAACCATCACGGCACAATTAGTAGATGCTAATAATAACCCAGTAAGTACTTCGGGTAAAACCATTACTTGGTCGAAAAGCGATGCCAATGGTTCATTCTCATCAGCAACAAGTACAACCGATGTGAATGGAACAGCAACTGTAACTTTTACAGCACATACGGTTGCAGGAACTTCTACTACCATCACAGCAACAGATAATACTAGCTTGACTGGTACTACATCGACCATCACTGCGGGTTCTGGCGGAGCTTCTAAATTAGTTGTTTCGACAATCGCTCAACAAACGGCTGGTACAGGATTCTCCGTAACGGTTACTTTAACCGATGCAAACGGTAATGCCGTGAATGCTACAGCAGACGGAACTGTTACGTTAACAAGAAAAACAGGTACGGGTACTTTAGGTGGTACAGTGACAGGAACCATAACTTTAGGTTCTAGTGCAGTAACCATCTCAGGTGTAACTTATACCAAAGCTGAAACGGGTGTTGTATTAACTGCCACAGGATCGGTTGCTGGTAATGTGTCTGGTAAAACAGGTGATTCCAATGCATTCAATGTTGTTGCAGGCGCTGCCGATGCTACTGCTTCTACGTTAACTCCTACTTCGGCTAGTATTGTAGCTGATGGCTCTACCACACAGGTATTAACGGTAACTGCCAAAGATGCTAATGGTAATAGCTTAACTGCTGGTGGTGCAACTGTCACCATCACCAAATCTTCAGGTACTGGTACCATCAGTTCAGTTACTGATAATAGCAATGGTACTTATACCGCTACTGTCACTTCTCCTACTGCCTCTGGTTCTGGTGTATTCGTGGCAACATTAGGTGCTGCTGCTGTGAAAAGTGGAACGGGTTCTCAAACCCAATCTACCATTACCTATACTGCTGGTACTGCTACTAAATTAGTGGTTTCCAATATAGCTCAACAAACGGCTGGAACAGGATTCGCTGTGACAGTTACATTAACAGATGTCAATGGTAACCCTGTTTTAGCTACAGCGGACGGAACCGTTACTTTAACTCGTAAAACGGGTACGGGTACTTTGGGTGGTACAGTGACAGGGACCATCACTTTGGGTTCTAGTGCTGTGACTATTTCTGGTGTGACTTATACCAAAGCGGAAACAGGTGTTGTATTAACTGCCACAGGATCGGTTGCTGGTAATGTGTCTGGTAAAACAGGTGATTCCAATGCATTCACTGTAGTGCCAGGGGCCGCGTCTAAATATTTAGTTACAAGTAGTTCTACTTCCCCTGCTGCCGGTGGTACAGTAACCATCACGGCCCAATTATTGGATGCAAATAATAATCCAGTAAGTACTTCAGGAAAAACCATTACTTGGTCGAAAAGTGATGCCAATGGATCATTCTCATCAGCTACTAGTACAACTGATGCCAATGGAACTGCAACAGTAATTTTCACTTCACATTCAGTTGCAGGAACTACTACAACTATTACTGCTACAGATAATACGAGTTTAACCGGAACTTCTCCAACGATAACTTCTGGTTCAGGTGGGGCTACTAAATTGGTTGTTTCTACCATTGCTGGTCAAACAGCTGGAACGGCTTTCGCTGTTACAGTTACTTTAACTGATGCCAACGGTAACCCAGTCAATGCTTCAACGAATGGAACGGTTACATTAACATTGAAATCGGGCAATGGAACACTTGGAGGAACACTAACAGGAACTATTACTTCAGGTTCTAGTGCAGTAACAATCTCAGGTGTAACTTATACCAAAGCAGAATCAGGTGTTTCTTTAACAGCTACAGGTTCTGGATCAGGTAATGTGACTGGAAAAACAGGTGATTCTAATACATTCAATGTTGTAGCTGGTGCAGGTGCTAAATACATTGTCACTAGTAGCAACACTTCTCCAACTGCGGGTGGAACAGTAACTATTACTGCCCAATTAGTAGATGCTAATAACAATCCAGTTACTAGTTCAGGTAAAACAGTTACTTGGTCAAAAAGCGATGTCAATGGTTCGTTCTCATCGGCAACTAGTACAACTGATGCCAATGGAATTGCTACGGTAACATTTACGACACATACAGTTTCTGGCACATCCACGACCATTACGGCAACAGATAATACTAGTTTAACAGGTACTTCCGCTGGATTTAGTTCTGTTGCTGGAGCTGCATCTAAATTAGTAGTTAGTACGATTGCTAGTCAAGCAGCAGGTGGAGCCTTCCCTGTAACAGTTACACTCACGGATGCTAATGGCAATCCAGTGAATGCCACAGCAAATGGAACAGTTACCTTAACTTTGAAAACAGGTACGGGTACCTTGGGAGGAACCTTAACAGGAACTATAACGGCTGGTTCTAGCTCTGTAACTATTTCAGGCGTCAGCTATACCAAATTAGAATCAGGGGTTGTTTTAACCGCAACAGGTTCTGGTTCTGGTAATGTTTCAGGTAAATCTGGTGATTCTAATGCATTCAATGTAAGTGCTGGTGGCGCCAATAGATTCATTATTTCTACCATCACAGATAAAGTAGCATTAAACACATTCTCTGTTACTGCCACATTAGTGGATGCCAATGACAATCTTGTAAATGCAGATGTCAATACAACAGTAACATTAAGTGTGAAAACGGGAACTGGTACATTAGGTGGTACAATCAGTGGAACCCTACTGAATGGCAACTCAAGTGTAACCATTTCTGGTGTCACTTACGATAAAGTAGAATCAGGAGTAGAGTTAAAAGCTACAGGTACAAGTGCGGGTAATGCCAATGGTAAAATTGGTAATTCTAATGCCTTTGCAGTAAGTGCAGGTGTAGGTTCTAAAATCAAGCTAAGTACGCTAAGTAATTATGTAGCTGGTTCTAGCCAAACGATAACCGTAACCTTAACCGATGATAATGACAACACGGTATTAGCTACAGCCAATGGAACGATCACAATAAGTGTTAAAACAGGAACAGGTACTATTTCTGGCACTTATACAGGTACCATCCTAGCAGGAACAAGTTCTGTAACAATTACAGGAATTCAATACAATAAAGCTGAAACAGGTATCGTATTGCGTGCAACAGGTACGGGTGCAGGTTCTAATGTGAATGGAAAAGTAGGTGATAGTAATGCATTTACAGTGAGTCCTGGTCCATTGTACAGATACTTTATTTCTGGATTAACAAGACAAGAAGCGGGAACAACACAAACTATTACAATTCGAGCGCTAGACCAATACGATAACATCATTCCTAGTTATACTGGATTGAAACCAATCACTTTTACAGGAGCAACTGCAGCATCTGAACAATATAAGCCTAGTGCAGGTGCACCTAATAATACACCAACATCAATTGGAGGCGGTACAGGAACATTGAACCAAACGGTGAAAAAGACAAATGCAACAACAGGAGCTACTATCGTTAATATCAATACTACTGCTGCTGGAAATACCGTTGTACAAAATCCAAGCTCCAACATCATCAGTCTAAACTCAACTGTTAGTTCGCTAGCTGAATTTGGAAGCACGGTTAATTTAACCTTTACGAATGGTATCGCTAATGCAGTAATTATATTATACAAAGCAGAAACAGCTACCATTTCAGCAACAGACGGTGTGGTTAACACACCAAAAGAAGGGGAATTACAAGTGGAAGTTGTTAACTCTACATTTGTTAAGTTAGAAGTGACACTTGCTCCTCAGCAAACAGTTGGTCAACCATTAGTTGGATCACTAAAAGCACTTGATCAATATGGCAACGTAGTGAAAAACTTTGATGCTTCTCAAAATAATATCACGGTTGTTGTTACTAATTTAACTGGTAATGTTACTGGACTTTCAGGTACCATTAAATTGACAAGTCCAACTGACTTTGTTAATGGTGTGGCTGACTTCTCTTTATTAGGTGTTAAATACGAAGGAGGTTCTGGTAGCGGAGGTTTTACCTTCACACCTACTACTGGAGCAGGCGTACAAGCTGAAAACATCGTCGTTGTAGCTGATGATATCGATGGAGATGGAGTTTCTGATGAAAAAGAAACAACAGATGGTACCGATAAAAATGACCCTTGTTCATATTTAATTTCTAGTCAAGATTTCTCTAAAGCAAGCCTTACTTGGAAAGCTTTAGACTGTGACGGGGATGGAACAGCCAATGGTACTGATGCCGCCCCATTGAACTCTTGTATTGGAGGAATACCGGGTTATATTCCAGTGAAAGGTTCATTAGGATACCAACGTTACTTCCTAGGTGATTGCGATGGCGACGGTATCACTAACGACATGGAATGTTATGGTGGCTATATTGGAGTGGGAGATTGTCAAGATTTTGATAGTGACGGTATACCAAATTTCCAAGATCCAGATTCAGATAATGATGGCATTTTAGATATCATCGAAAAGAATATTGATAGTGATGGAGACGGGCATGCTAATTACCTTGATCTCGATTCAGATAATGATGGTATTTTAGACTCACAAGAAAGAACCATCGATAGTGATGGGGATGGTATTCCAAACTACTTGGATACAGACTCAGATAATGATGGTATCATGGATGCTTGGGAGGCAACCAATAATACTCGTGGGGTAATTGATAGCAATTATGATGGACGTGTGGATATCAATGGCTCTGCACGAGATGCCAATGGAAATGGTTTGGCTGATTTCTTAGAATCTAACCCTGCTCCAATTCCAGATACAGACAAAGACGGAACACCCGATTATTTAGACTTGGATTCTGATGGAGATGGTATCAATGATAGCATCGAACTTACAGGAGACACTGATAAAGATGGTAAACCTAACTATCGAGATAAAGATTCGGATGGAGACTGGTTAGGCGATAGCGATGAACGCTCTCAGGATAATGATGGTGATGGTGTACCAAATTACTTAGATCTTGATTCAGATGGAGATGGTATTCCTGATGCTTGGGAAGGTAAGAATAAATGTGCCACTTGTGATAACAGAAATGACGACAATGATGATGGCTGGGATGATAGGGGTCAATACAAAGCTGTTATTGATACCGACAAAGATGGCTCTCCTGACTTCCTAGATCTAGATTCTGATAATGATTGCATCCCTGATCGAATTGAATTAGGAGGAGATATCGATGGAGATGAAATCCCTAATTTCCGGGATTTAGATTCGGATGGTGATGGTATTCCTGATCAAGTTGAAAGCGTGGTTTGTGAAAATCCAGTGGATACAGATAAAGATGGAACTAGAGACTTTGAAGATTTAGATTCTGATGGAGATGGAATTCCTGATGCTTTAGAAGCGGGAACCAAGCCAAGTACACCAGTAGACACCGATAAAGATGGCCTAGCTGACTACCGTGATACAGATTCTGATGGCGATGGTATTTTAGATATCTATGAAGCTGGAAACAATCCAAAATCTCCAGTTGATACCGATAAAGATGGCACCCCAGATTACCTAGATTTGGATTCGGACGGAGATAGTATTCCAGACCAAATTGAGGGTGGAGCCGCTGGTTTCAAACCATTGGATAGCGACAATGATGGAGTAGAAGACTTTAGGGATTTAGATTCTGATAATGATAAAATTCCTGATAATGTAGAAGCTGGCACGAGTCCACGCAATCCAGTAGACTCGGATCTTGATGGAAAATATGACTTTAGAGATACCGATTCGGATAGCGATGGAATCCCTGATGCGGTAGAAGCTGGCACTGATCCAACTAAACCTGTTGATACAGATAAAGATGGAAAAGCTGACTATATTGACATAGACTCAGATAATGATAGCATCTTAGATCGACTTGAAGTTGGCTCAAATACCAATCTCCCTATCGACTCGGATAAAGATGGATTACCTGATTATCGAGATACTGATTCAGATAATGATACGATTCTGGACATGCTAGAAGCAGGTAAAGATTCTCTCATCCCAGATGATACGGATAAAGATGGAATACCTGATTACCAGGATACAGATTCTGACAATGATACCATTCCTGATAAAGTAGAAGTTGGACCAAATACAAATGCTCCATTAGATACAGATAAAGATGGATTATATGATTTCAGAGATATAGATTCAGACGGGGATACTATAAAAGATAAAATTGAAGCCGGTCCTGATCCTACGAAACCTATTGATACCGACAAAGACGGATTGCCTGATTACAGAGATTTAGATAGCGATAATGACGGTATTCCAGATTTTATTGAAGTAGGCAAAAATCCTGATAGTCCGGTAGATACCGATAAAGATGGATTACCTGATTACAGAGATACAGACTCGGATAATGATGGTATTCTTGATAGTGTTAGTGCAGGAACTAGCCTAAATAGTCCATTGGATACAGATAAAGATGGTATCTATGACTATATCGACCCAGATGATGACAATGATGGTATTCCAGATATACTAGAAGATGATTTAAATTATGGTGCTTTGCCAGATTGCGATCATGATGGTATACCAAATCGATTGGACCCAGATACTTGTGATACTTTCGTACCTCAAGGAATCTCGCCAAACAATGATGGAGTAAATGATAAATTAGTGATTCCTGGCATACTAAACTTCCGTAATAGATTAAGCATCTATAACCGTTGGGGAGATTTAGTATTTGAAACAGAAAACTATAAAAACGATTGGGGTGGAGAAAGCTCTCCTAACAATGTATTGACTATAGATAAAAAATTACCAGATGGCGTGTACTATTATGTAGTTGATTTCTTTGGAGTAAAACCAAATATTTCTACTTACGTATTTATTAATCGCACCGCGCTGGATAGATAACATAACTCCTAGATTAATTAAAAAACGAGGGCAACAAGTCTTCGTTTTTTTTTTACCCTCAAAAAATTGTAGCCTCATTCCTTTTTATTTAAAGGATTTAGCCATTACATTTAAGGTAATTTGTGATATGTCCATCCATTTACATAGGCAATCACTAGTTTGTTTCTTATCTTCTACCATGGTTTCACCAACTCCAAAGAACCTATATAGTCTGATATTTTTCAATTCCATAACTCCTATTTCTAAGGATTTAAAAGAATATTTATCGGCTAACATGAAAAGTCATAGTTTCAAGAAAGGAGAGTTCATTTGCCAAGCAGGGGAACCATTTAGCCATTTACATTTAATCAAAAAAGGCTTGGTTCGCGGTTTTTACCAACATGGTCCTAAGGAAATAACCCAGTGGGTCGATTGGGAAAATCATGTTTTTACTTCTGTGGGTGGATTCTTCATGAGGACTCCATGTAAAGAAAATATTCAAGCCATTGAAGCTACGCAAACGGAATCGTTACATTTTGATGATTTACAGTATTGTTTGAAACACTTCCCAGATATGTCGACCATATATCGGGCACTTTTTGAATTTTATCTAGTTTCTGCTGAAGAAAGGGTCTACATTTCGCGCATTCCAAGCGCTAAAGACCGATATGAGGCTTTTTTAGCCTCTGGATATGCAGAAAGTATTTCAAGAATTCCCAATAAATACATCGCCGAATTTCTCGGAATTAGACCAGAAACCTTAAGCCGACTAGCCCAAGATTATCAAGCTATCCCGCAATAAGACAAATTCATTGAAAATTGACAATTGTCAAGTGGAGCTATGAATTTTAAAAATAATTGAATACAATTCAAATCGTTTGATATAATTTCGAAGAACAAACAACACAACTACCTTAAATGGTCAGTTGCTCCGTGTTCTTAATAAATAAATAAAAAAGGAATTTCTTTCTATCTGACGATCAAAGTCCAGCCAGCGAAGTTTATTCCTTTTTTTATGTCTAATTAGGGCAAATCTATTGATAAACAAGAAAGTTATCCCTCTTTTCTAGATACTTTTTCCCTTCAATTTTTGAATTTCTACTAATGTTTCAAAGGCCTCTGTTTGATCATTCCGCCTTTGGTATCTTTGACACTGGACATAACAACAAATGCCTCTTTATCGATTTGCTCAATAGCATTATTCAGTCGATTTAACTCCAGTCGTGTAACAATCGTATACACAATATCCACATGCTCAGATTCGCCTTTTTTGCCATATCCCTTTTTTCCTGAATATACGGTAAAACCTCTACCCAACTCCTTTTGAATCATTTCCTTAATGGCAGCATGCTCCGTAGAAATGATGGTCACCCCCATATATTCCTCAAATCCCTCCAAGAAAAAATCCAAGGTTTTGGATGCCGATAAATAGGTAACCATCGAATAAAGGGCTATTTCAACGGATAAAAAATAGGTAGCCGCTAAAAATATACACGCATTTAAAGCAATAATGATATCTCCAATCGTTGTTCCCAATCGCTTACTTAAATAAATGGCCAACACTTCCGTTCCATCAATCACCGCCCCACCTCGAATGGTCAAGCCTATTCCTGCTCCCAGAAAAAATCCTCCAAATAAGGCTACCAACAAATTATCACTCGTTACATCTGGAAATGGGACAAATGCCACAACAGCTGCTAAGCCTGAAATGGCAAAAGCTGTCTTGATAGCAAAAGTCTTACCCATCACCCGCAATCCAAGAAGTACAAAAGGGATATTAATGATAATCAATAAAAAAGCTAGCGGTAATTTCGTTACGTTCGTTAACAATAACGATATCCCCGTGGCTCCTCCATCAATAAAATGATTGGTCAACAAAAAGCCCTTAAAACCAAATGAGGCAGAGAATATTCCAAGAGTAATGAGAATAAAATCCTTTAAAAAGGACAGATTGCGACTTTTGACAGTACTATTTTTATTTGGCATAGGCTAATCGTTTTGAACAACAGGAGAAATTTCCAAATTTGATGGACATTCAATAAGTTAACTACGGATTCCAATCTTGCGTTCCATTTTTACTATGCAAATCCATTTTAGTATGACTGTAAAATAGAAATTCATTCATGCTGGATGAGACACTTATCGACACAATTAGATATAACACTAAATATCTAATTGATTATATACAATGACACAATCTTCCGTAGATACCCAAATTCTAAAGAATTTTCTGAAATGTCAACGCCTCTACCCCTATATTATTCTTTCGAAACAAATTTTATTGACCAGAAAATACACGACTTGAGTATAATTGGGGGAAAAATTCACAATTTTCTTTAATTTAGATGAATAAGAACCCGAGTCTAATCCCACAATATCCATGAAAAAGAAAATTCTAATTGCCCTAATCGTACTATTGGTTGGTATACAATTTATCCATCAAGAAAAAAATGAAACCAACGATGAGACATATGCCATCTCTACGAAATACTTAGTTCCTGAAAACGTCAATCATATTTTACAAGTAGCATGTAACGACTGCCATTCGAATAAAAGTACCTATCCTTGGTATAATAATATTCAGCCGGTTGGATTTTTCTTAACACATCATATCAATGATGGGAAGAAACATTTAAACCTTTCCACTTTCACCAAATTACCTATTGCGGTACAAAACCATAAATTGGAAGAAATTGCAGAGACAGTAGAAGAAAAAGAAATGCCATTGGAATCATATACCTATTTGGGACTACACAAGGAAGCTAATCTCAGCAAAGAACAGAGGGAAGTTTTAATCACTTGGGCTAAAGCTCAAATGGATAGCTTAAAGGCGCATTACCCAGCTGATAGCTTGGTAATGAAAAAGAGAAAACAATCCTAACAATTTTGGCTCATATAACTATTTATATGAATTTTTGCACAGAATAAAGGATATAAATTTCTATCTTGAAGGGAAAATGTTTGGCTTCACCACCATCATTTTCCCTTTTTTTGCTCTAGACCTTTTAAATAATGATTAAGCGATGAGAAAAAGTCTTTTCTTCAGTATTCTCCTATTTTTTGCACTCTCCCCCATTCAAGCCCAAACTTGGATTGATTCCTTAGACCGATATGGCAGAGAAGTATATATGCCCGCAGAAAAATACGTCTGGGATTGGGGTCAAGCAACTTTTCTGAATTCATTAATTCATTTATACCAAACAAAACCGGCATCTGAGAAGTCCCAATACCTCCAATACATTCGGACAGCTATGGATAAAACATACGATGTCGCTAATGGAAAACACCCTAATGCCATCGCCTCTGGGATAGGAATGGCTTTTTTAGCACGCGTAACCAAAGAAGAAAAATACAAAATAAAAGCTCAGGCCATTTACCAAGATTACCTAAATGCGCCAAGATCCAAAAACGGTGGAATTTCTCATCGGACAGAAACCGTCGAATTATGGGACGACACGGTCTATATGCTCAACATGTTCCTAATGGAAATGTACCGCGCCACGGGCGAAGAAAAATACCTAGCCCACATGTACGCTCAAATTAAAGCTCATAGCCAATCCCTAGCAAACCCAGAAACCGGGCTTTGGGTACATGCCTGGGATGATGATGAACAAGATTATGATGATGGCTGCAGTGTGGTAGGTTGGCCCGACAAAAAGACTCGAAAAAGCAGCGAATATTGGGGACGGGCGAATGGCTGGGTCACCATGACTTTGGTTGATGTACTTAGCAACATTAGTCCCAAATCCAACTATTATGAGCCGTTAAAAAACGAGTTTTTGGCCATCATACGAACCTTGCCTTCTTTACAAAACAAACAAACCGGCCATTGGTATCAACTCCTACTGTATCCTCAGGATGCCAAAAACTGGGAAGAAAGCTCGTGCACCGCCATGTATGCCTATTCTATGTCCAAAGGCATTGAACTTGGTTTACTAAGTTCCCAAGAGTATTTACCCTCCATACACCTTGCCTATCAAGGTTTAAAAAAATATAGTTTAGTTCAACCCAAAGGCTCCTATTTATGTCCCAGTCGAGTTTCTGGAGGAACATGCGTAGGGATGAAAGACTATTATTATGGAAGACCCATCGTAGAAGGTCAAGGTTTTGGCATTGGTTCATTTATCATGTTTGCCCTAGAATATCAAAAAATTTCTCATAAGTAATTTCCTATGAAAAGAAGAAAATTTGTACAAATTGGGGCCATGAGTTTAGGAACTTTATCCAGTGCTCAATGGGCTTATGGGACTAAGCTTAAAGTAGAAAAACCCGCTTGGCTAAGTAAAATCATTCAACAAAATGACCAAGATTTTCCTCGCTATGAAGCGTTGCGGATTACTGACCTTAAGCACCCCTATTTTGGAGGTTTCCGCGATGGAGATGACATTCCTAATCCACAAACCACAGGCTATTATATTGTAAAAGTAGCTTGTGCAGTTATTAGCCCTGAGTCTAGTCTTTTCGAATCAAAAGCCCATATTGAAAAAGCCATACAGGCTTGTCAATGCTTGCTAAAAATGCAGCATACTGATGGCACCATTGACTTACTAAGTACCAATTTTCACTCGCCCCCAGACACGGCATTTAGTGTCGAAAAGCTAAGTGTCGCTTATGTTTTATTACAAAAAAACAATGTAGATAATCGCTATTCGAGCCTGATGAAACCCTTAGAAACGTTTTTAAAGCGCTGCGGGGAATCTTTGGTGGTAGGTGGTGTCCATACTCCCAACCATCGTTGGGTCGTTTCAGGTGCTTTGGCCAAACTATATCAAATCTGGCCAGACCCAAGGTATAAAGCCCGAGCCGAACAGTGGCTGCAAGAGCATATTGATTTAGATCCAGATGGACAATACACCGAAAAAAGTGCGGGTATCTATTCGGCTATCATCAACAAAGCGCTCATTTCAATTGTCCATGGATTCAAGAAACCAGAGCTACTAGATGCGGTTAGAAAGAATCTAGAAATGACTTTATATTACGTCCATCCTAATATGGAAGTTGTCACAGATGCCTCGAACCGACAAGACAAAGGCGGCATTAATATGTTTGAAAATTACTACTATGGGTTCCGATATTTGGCCATTTTAGATAAAAATCCCCGATTTGCTGCCATGTGCCGTCTCATTGAAAAAGCCTATTTCCCTAGGATTGGCACGCATATAGAAAACTTTTTGGATGAACCCTTTTTATGGCAAGAACTACCCGCAGGAAATAGCATTCCTTCCAACTACGTTAAATCATTCCCATATTCTGGATTAGTTAGAATTAGAAGAGATCAATGGGATTCCACCATCTTGATCAATAATCCTAATTTCTTGACTTTTCATCATGGAAATGCCATTTTGCAAGGACTTCGATTAGCTGCCTCTTTTTTCGGAAAAGGTCAATTTCAATCCAATGAAATCAAGCAAGTAGGAGACACTTGGTTACTTCAACAAAAATTAGATGGCCCTTATTTTCAACCACATAGCAAAGAACAAATCGACCCTAGTGGAGATTGGGAAAAAATGCCTCGAAGTAATCGCAAACAAAGTGAAATTCAATACTTAGAAACAAGCATACAAATAAAAGAAACTCCTACTGGATTAAGTTTCGACATTGACATGAAAGGAACCGACGGCGTTCCTGTAAGTCTAGAGCTAATCTTTCGGGGTGATGGAAAATTCGAAGGAGTTATTCCCAGTGGAAAGGAAAGCAATACTTATCTATTGAAAGAGGCGGAAGGAAAATACATCTTAGGAGAAGATCGTATTCTTTTTGGACCAGGCAAAGCAGAACATAAGGCCATTCATCTAAGAGGAGGTTTACCTTTTGCACAAGCACCTTCAGTTTATATTACGGGATTCACCCCATTTAGACATCAGCTTTTCATTCGACAATAAGCCAATTTAAAGAATGTGACATAGATTAGAAGCTTTTCATAAAACTGTTTATAAAGAATTTTAAGGTAAGCGCTGCCCCTCCAATTCAGCCACTTTTTGCTCCAATTTTTGTCGCATAAGCGTCAATATATCTCGGTATTTTGAAACAGAAGCTAAATTCTTTTTCTCCAAAGGATCTTGCTTCAAATCATACAATTCTTCTCGATCCAAGTCGTCTCGATAACGGAAATACTTCCAATGTTTGGATCGAATCCCTTCACTTGAAGCAATAATTTTTACCTTCCAAAGGTGTTCTACCAAAAAATCCTTTCTCGATTTAGCAGGTCTTTCCCCTTGTCCATAAGAAGCCAAATTTTGCCCTTGCCAAGTACTTGGAATCGACAAGCCTGCAAATCCAAAGATGGTAGGAGCTATATCGATATTTAATACTTCATCCTGAATGTCTTGATGTTTGGGATTCCTTGGATCATATACGATCATTGGTACACGTAGCGAATTATCATACATCAACCATTTCCCTGCCAACTGTCGCTCTCCCAAAAAATAGCCATTATCTCCCATCACAATGATGATGGTATTCTTGTCCAAACCCTTTTCTACCAGCATTTTTCGAATCTTCCCTATTTCCAAATCTACACCCGATATCATTCGGTAATAGCCTTTCACACTTCTTTGGTATTTTTCAGGAGTATCAAATCGCCAATGCCAGCGGGTTCTATTTTCTCCTGTTCGAACATATTCTGGCTGTGCTAAAAAGTCCGCATCGGTGGCCATGATAGGCGGAGCTATTGTCACATTTTGATATAAATGATCTACTTCTGGTTGCCAAAAATACTGCAGCTCGGAGGGGTCGTGAGCATGAGGGGCTGAGAAGCTAAGTGATAAACAAAAAGGCTTATCGCTCGGCGCTTGTGCTATAAAATCCATAGCTTTTTGGCCGGTATACCGACTTAAATGCACCGAGTCTTTTCCCAGAGTCTTATAAAAATAACCCCGATAATCCTTCAACTTATCATCCCGATCATAACTTTCTCCTTGATCAAATAAAGAGGCAAATGAGGCATATTGTATTCCAAACTTGCCATAAAATCCAGTGTAATAACCTGCTTGTTTCAACAAAGCTGGATAAGATTGTGCTACATAGGCCTGCTTGATGTCTCCTTGTCCAAACGTATATTGATGCGTTCTTTCATACATTCCTGTGATGATACTTGCCCGACTAGCTGCGCAAATGGGGGTGGTCACAAATGCGTTTTTAAAGTAGATTCCCTTTCGGGCCAAATCATCCATGACAGGCGTTTGAATCACTTTATTTCCAGCATAGCCCAAAGCATCCCATCGATGATCATCTGTCAAAATAAAAATGATATTCGGTTTTTTTGTTTGAGATATTCCCAAAAATGGTAGCCATAACAAGACAAAAATGATCCAGCTTTTCATGTTTATTTCGTGTTTTGAGGATAACCTGTGGACAAATCCTTGATCGGAATTCCTTGATAATTGACTTTTTGGTAAGGAACTGTTTCGGTTTCATCAATCAAATAATTCCATTGTTTGACATAAGATAGGCCCGACTTAAACTCATCTTTTCTCATTTTCAATTCCGATTGCAGCGCCTTTTCCATTTGGCTTTGAACCTCCCTAACCTTGGTTTGATTGACCAAATTGGTCAATTGAAAGGGGTCGTTTTTGTTATCAAATAAAAGCCATGGGCCTTGTAAATCTTTGACATAGGTATATCGATTAGATACTAAACCACGGTATTCCCGTCCACCTTTAGCTCTTGGCCATTGGCCAAAAGGCTGTACGCAAGAAATCAGCGTATAGCTAACATCATCTTTTTTCTTGCCTGTCAATATGGAAGAAAAATCCCGACCTTCCACCGTTTTAGGCACTTTCATCCGCGTCAAACCCAAAAGTGTTGGCATGATATCAGGTGTATTCAATAAGACATCCAGCTTTTTCCCTTTCTTTCCGAAAACCTTAGGATAATGCAATAAAAATGGCACTCGAATACTTTCTTCATATGGCTGCTGCTTGTTCCAAGCCCCATGTGAACCTAATAAATCTCCATGGTCAGAAGAGAATACCAGGATGGTGTTTTCATCTAATCCTTGGTCTTTCAGTGCCTGCCACATTTGACCTACACAATCATCAATTGCTGTCATGTGGGCATAATAACCTCGTGCATCTTTGATGGCCTTCTCTCTGTTTTCTAGGGGTACATTGTCTCGCAACTTAATTTCTACATTTTCGTACATGTTACGGTATTTCTCAGGAGCAGTTTGGTAGGGATCATGAGGAGAACCGATGGAGATAAACAACATGAAAGGCTGGGAAGATTTCGATTGAGCCTTTAAGTACTTCACAACATCCTCCGACTGAGCAATGGCATCATAGCTTTCCCAGGTTTTTTTGACAGGAGAATCCCCTGAATAATACTCCGAATGGTTGTAATCATGGGTACATTCCAAAGCCTTCCAATAGTCAAAGCCTTGTCGACGCGATACTGGAATATACGAACTCCGACCATGTCCATCCATGTGCCATTTACCAATATATGCCGTCTGGTAACCTTCTTGCTTATATGTTTTGGCAATGGTGGTACTATTGGAATCCAACAAAACATCATTCATGAAAACCCCATGCGTTAGGGGGTATTGACCAGTAATTAATGAGGCGCGATGAGGGGAACAAACAGGCATACCGGAAACCGTTTTTCGCAAATTGAGGCTTTCCTTTTCTAATTGATCCAAATGAGGTGTTTTCACCACTTGATCCCCCGCATAACCTATGGATTGGGCCCTCCATTGATCCACCAAAATGTAGAGAATATTGGGCTTTTTAGATTGGGCTGACAGGGAGAAACATCCGAGCAAAGAAAAGATAAGGAATAGTTGTTTTTTCATGTCTTGGATATTCGTTTCAAAAAAATTCACTCCCTCTTGGGATGAGCTTAAACCTAATTACCCAACTCGGTTTTTAATTGGGCTATTTTACTTTGCAATGGGCTTATGGTATCAATTTTTAGCCCCTTGGTAAATGTAATTTGGTGCGACAAATCCCCGTTCTGTATGGCAATCCACTCATCACAACCATCAAAGCAGACGTTACAGGTCTTATATTTCAAGAGATTAAATTGAGACCAATTCACCACATTTTTGATTTCTGCCCATTCTTGGTCGGATAATTTCCTAGACTTAACAACTTGAGGCTTCAATGAATTACGTGGCACATAATACGTATAGCGAACTGTTTGATTCGCAATTTCCAAAGTATCAATTCCTGAGCCCCATCCGCATATAAAACCTGCTTTGATCTTGAAATTAGATTCATTCAGCGGGTCTGGTGAGGAATTTTTGCAGGAAAAGATTCCAAGGCATGCACATATTATTAGGACTAGATTCTTCATAAAAATTTATAAAACTCATAATTTAAATTTCATCTCTATCCAATAGAAATTTAAATTCAACTTGTTTCACTTGAAATACTTTTATTCCTTTCTTCTTACAAATTTTAATAATTTTTGCTTTATGAGCTTCAGGTGTCCTCAATCCAATAATTACCTCAGCAATATAATCCGAGTTAATGTGAATTTGTCTGCAATTTAATGTAGGAATTTCTTTATGAAAGAATTTAGTCAATCTATACTCCTTCTCATAAAACCAATCTTTGGCTTTATTATGAGAGTTTTTAAAAATAGTTTCAGGTTCCCCTTTTATATCTTCTAAAGGATGTATAATTGGATATTCTTCTTCTGAGGGATAAGAAACTGGTCCTCCATTATCAAATAACCCTGAATTTCTGAGTTTTTCCTCATAAAATCCAATACAATAACCAGAATGTTCCCTCGCATAATGAGACCACATTAAAATATTATTCCAATCAATTGAAAGTGATAAAATACCAATTCTTTGATCATACATTCTGAATGATTTTTCCTCAAATTCTTTATGAAAATTTTCTATATTGCTGTTATGTAATCTAGTTTGAAGAAATTTCTTTATTTCAATTTCATTTCGACCATCTCGTAAAAAAGTATTTTTGTGTTTTTTAATATATTCATCAATATATTGGTTCTTTCCCTCCTCCTTAAGTAAAAGAAAATTAACAGGAATTCTACAATCAAAAGGGTCATTAAAATCCTTTGGAGAGGCTAAGTAAAGTTCAAAATGAGTAAGAGGTTTCTTCCCAACTCCTTTCCAAGGTCTATATTTATAAACAATTTCTGGGTAATTTTCAGGTGTTTCCATTTCTTGCTTAAATACCTATTTAATTACTTCGCCCCAATCAATAAAGCCAAACCAACGATATATAAGAGCAACATCCAATTGAGCATGCTTTTAGTGGAGCTCTTGGCTTTATCAAACTCCTTCCAAATAAATATTCCCCAAATAGCCGCTACCACCGTAGCTCCTTGCCCCAAACCATAGGATACCGCTGGACCTGCTTTTTCGGAAGCTAAAATACTCAAGGCCATTCCAATGAACCAGATACCTCCTCCCAAGATCCCCATTATATGGTCTTGAAAAGATCCTTGGAAATAATCTCCAAAGCCTACTGCATTTCCTGAAAATGGCTTTTTCATTTGCCAAGTATTGAACAAAAAAGAACTCAGCAAAACACCTACGGAAAATAAGACCAAGGCGGTATAAGGACTTAATTTGCCAACTTCAGGGGCCACAAAATTAGTAGCCATGGAGGCTGCCACGTATTTATAAAACAAACCCATTAAACAACCACTGATAACAGATAAAAATAAACCTTTGCTGGATAATTTTTCAGAGCCTCCTTCATTCAATTGTTTATAGGCTCGGGCATTTAAAATAATAGCCAATGAAATCAAGGCTACTCCACCAAAGATCAAGATGGGGCTTCCTTGTGGAGCAGCAAGGTAATTCACCAATACACCCAATACCAAGGCAATACCAATACCTACGGGAAAAGCCACTGACATTCCTGCAATGGAAATAGCAGCCACTAATAAAATATTAGCCCCATTAAAAATCACACCACCTAGAAAGGCCGAAAATAGATTCTCTTGGGTAGCTTGATTCAAGTCAGGGATAAAGCTTCGGCCTTCGTCACCGACACTTCCAAGCGTTAAAGCAAATAAAATCGCTGAAATCAAAATCCCTAGTGCATAATCCCAATAAAACAATTCGAATCGCCAATGGCTACTGGTCAACTTCTGGGTGTTGGCCCAAGAGCCCCAGCACAGCATCGTTACAATACACAGTAAAACGGCTGTCAAATAATTTTCGATGATAAACATAGTATCCTATTTAGAGGTTTAATGCAAATTCCCCAATCGGTAAAACTGGGCATCGGTCAATTTTTTACCTGGTGAATCATAGACAATCACGTCCATCATACGAACTTCTTGCCCTTCTACGGGATTCAATAGTTTCAAGCGAACTTGGTGCTTACCCGGTGCTAAATCGTAGTTCCAAGTCAACTCATGTCGACGAGTCGTAAAGGCCGTTGGCAATTGGGCTTTCTCCATCAATTTACCATCTACATACACTTCCATGTCAAAATTATGATTCGAAGTGGAAGCCCATTTGGCTGTCTCGCCTCTTACGACAAAACCTTTTCCTGTAAACTCAAATTGGTATTCATCTTTCAATACTTTGCCTACTCCAATTTTCTGAGTCGGATAAACCCCATCAAAACTCTTTTCAAATGCCACTGCTTTAGGAGCTTCTATTGGGATATATACATGGTCTCCAACAATTTTACCTCCGTTCCTTTCTATGTTTTGCAAGGCATGTTTGAAACCAATGCTATACACATCAGTTAATGAAGTGCTTGTATATTTGAAATCGATTCCTTCTGCCTCTTTTAAACCTTGTTTCCAATAGCTTGGGATTTTATCATAACCTAACATGGTGCCTAAAATTCCTCCTGCAGAAGAAGGGTTGCAGTCGGCATCTTGACCACAGCGGGTAGTGATTTCCATGGTTTTAGTAAAATCTCCTTGGCCATACAATAAGCCAATCACCACATAGGCAGAGTTTACCGTGGCATCAATATTAAATGGCGCAAAAACTCCATCTGGACAACCAATATCTTGCGCCCATTTTTTCTGAACCTCTAACCAAGTTTTGGTCCAGTCGTTGGGATATTGCTTATGCCAACGTACTACATCAGAAATACATTGGTAGTAAGCACTTTGTTTAGGAATGGTTTTCAAAGCCTCTTGAATAATGTGAGGAATATCCTTGGATACAAAGGCTAAGGTATAGCAGGCTCCTAAAAATACTCCGCCATAATAACCATCTCCATAATTCATGATATGGCCAATTTTATCCGAAATTTTGGATGCTACATTGGGCATTCCTGGCGACATCAGTCCGGCAAAATCACATTCAATTTGGTAGTCGATGCAATCCGCATGAGGGTTATTTTTCCAATGCCCGGAAGCAGGGGCGCCAATTCCATGCAATATATTATACCTACCTGCTTGGTTGGCATGCCAAAGAGCATAGCCCGCCTCCGCATAGGCTTTGGCATGGGAAGCTATAGGTGCATCTAAACCTTCTCTTTCAAATACCTCGACAAAAGTTAAATCCATGTACAAGTCGTCGTACAGACCTGCATTTTCCAACATGGTTTTTTTCAAATAGCCATCGTACCAAGGAACTGGTTGGTAGGCATCAATCATGGTACCGTTGTAACGAAATTCCATCGGGCCTCCAAAGGTCACACCAATGGTTTGTCCAGCCCATCCACCTTTTATTTTATCTTGTAGAGTCTGTTTAGAAAGGACGATCGACTTAGACTGTGACCATGCCAAGAAGGGCAAAAAAAGTAATGCCAAGTAGAATTTTTTCATCGTTTTAGGGTTTTAAAGCAAATTTTTGATTCATATAGTGGCCCATCAAAATATCTAGAACTTTCGCTTCTTGAATTTTAACCCCAATAATGGCATTGGGCTTTCCGTCAGAGCTACGCGTAAATCCTTGATTATCGACGGTAATATGCCGCTTATCCGTTTGAAATAAGTCGGAATGTAGTAACATCGCAATAGCAACTGGGTCAAAAAAGGTTGGGGTTTCGTGACCCCACATTTGATATAAATCCGTAAGGGCATTCGTCAAGGGGGTATTCTTCTCCTTCAAAATCCGACGGTTTTCCGCGGAAAGTTTTACTTGGGAAGTCACATCCGTGCCCGCATAAGTAATCTTTGCTCCTGATTGTACAAACTTTTGTGAAGCAGGAACATCCACTTTCACATTCCATTCTGCATCAATAGGCTTCTTTTGATTATAGCCTACATCAAAAGAGCCAAACATGGCATAAATATGTTTCGCTTTCTTTAAAATCTGGGGATCTTTTTGGATAATGTCCGAGAAATTAGTGACTGGCCCTACGGAAAATATCACCACCTCATTCGGGTATTTTTTGATTTGCTCGATGATGAAATCGGCAGCTGGTTTTGACTGAGGTTTAATTTTGTCAAATCCTTTAGCCCAAGAAAATTGGTCGGCATACCAATTCGCTCTTTTGTCAATATGAGAGGTGTTTCTACCCATAAAAACCGGTATGTGTCCTTGATCCGTTTCATGCAACATCTTTAGGGCCAAACGGGCTCTATCGTCTGTTCTTCCATAGCAGGTCGTGATTCCCAAAATATCCAACTTATCCTGCTGGGTTAATAAATAGGCCAAAGCATAAGCGTCGTCGATATCATCGCCTAAATCACAATCAAAAATGACCTTTTGTTTCTTGCTTTGAGCTGTTAGAAAAAAGGGAATGCATAAGAAGAGCAGGATGAGTTTTTTCATAATTGTTCTCGTGTTGGCATGGAGGCTTGCGCCCCTAATTGAGTGACAGATAATGCAGCCGCTTTACAAGCGAAAGCGATAGCTTGATCAAAAGCCATTCCTTCAGAAAGGGCAACGACCAAGGCCCCGTTGAAACAATCTCCTGCAGCGGTGCTATCCACGGCAACTACATGCTGAGCAGGGACATGGCCAAAAGCTCCTTGTGTTTTCCAATAAGCTCCTTTAGCTCCACGGGTAATCACTACGCGTTTCACTCCACGGGAAAGAAAATAGTCGCAGGCCAACGATAAACTAGCTTCATCCACCGGTCTGATTCCAGTCAAAAATTCCGTTTCTGTTTCATTGGGACTAATGATGTCAATATGGGCATACAAAGTCTCAGGTAAAGCACAGGCTGGTGCTGGATTTAGTACTACAGATAAGCCCGCATGATGAGCTTTTTCAATCGAATAAATAACGGTTTCTATTGGAATTTCAAGCTGTAACAAAAGCCAATTGCCATTTTGAAAGAGCGAATTGGCTGCTTCTATATCGGAAGGCATGAGTCGGGCATTTGCCCCTGAAGCCACCGTTATACAATTTTCCCCATGAGCATCCACATTGATCAATGCAACACCCGATGGTTGTTTATCATCTTGGCAAATGAATTGGCTGTGTATTCCCTCTAGAGTAAATTGCTTGAGGGCACTTTCTCCAAAAACATCTTTTCCTACTTTGGCGACAAAATACGTCTCCCCACCTAAACGAGCTGCTGCCACAGCCTGGTTCGCTCCTTTGCCACCTGGATTCATAAAAAATGTTCCTCCCAAGACTGTTTCTCCTGGAGCAGGAAGCCTTTCCGACTGGATAACCATGTCAGTATTTGAACTGCCGATAACGATGATTTTGGCCATTATACCCAAGTTTCTTTTTCGATAATTTCCCCTGTAGCTTTCACTTTTAAGATTAGTTTCTTGTCACCATTAGGCAAAATTTCTTCTTTGATAAACCAATGGTCGGCATCATACTCTTGGAATACAGATGGTTTACTAAGACCTTCTTGACCTCGCCATTCAGGCAATTGAACGGGTTCCCACAATTTTGTTTTAGCGGAACGATAAGCGGCATCAATGATGGCATTCACCACATAACCATCATAGAAAGTTTCCATAGGACTTTCTCCTTTTTCATAGGCATCAAACATGTCGGTAAACATATTGGTATAACCCAATTCATGCGCCTCATCACCTACGGGAAACTGCCAACCTGAATCACTCTCTGCCTTTTCTGCTACATAAGATTTGCCTGCTCCTGATGTAAACATTTCGAAGCCCGTTCTTAAAAATGAATTGATCCAAATGGTTCCTTCCGTTCCCATCACTTCATCACGTAAATCCATACCTCCCCGAAAGGTCCAGGATACTTCAAATTGACCTATAGCTCCGTTTTCATATTTGACCAAACCAATGGCATGATCTTCGGCATCGATGGGTTTTACTTGGGTATCTGCCCAGCACATCACTTCTACAGGTTTCACATCTTTTCCTATGAAATTCCTTGCTATTTCGATGCAGTGACAACCTAAATCAAGCACAGCGCCTCCTCCTGCTTTTTGAATATCCCAAAACCAATCTGAATGTGGTCCTGGATGTGTTTCTCTTGATTTGGCCCATAAAATACGTCCTAATGCACCCGATTGGATGGATTTTAGTGACTTCAAAAATTTAGGAGTATAACAAAGATCCTCTAGGTATCCTGCAAATATGCCTGCCTTTTCGCAAGCTTGAGTCATTCGCAAAGCTTCATCTGCAGTTCTCCCTAAAGGCTTCGTGCATAACACCGCTTTTTTATGTTTGACACAGAGCATCACCGCTTCTTCGTGCAGGTAATTCGGTAAGGCAATCACCACAAACTCGGTAGCTGGATGAGCAATTGCCTCCTCCATGTTAGTCGTGTAATGAGCGACTTGAAAATCTTTGGCAAAACGAATCGCCGTTTCTTCTTTTCGGGCATAAACCACGCTCACCTGGTCTTTCCCACGACGTCCTGTTAATGAATCCGCATAAAATCGTCCTATAAATCCACCACCTAGAATACAAACTTGTGCCATTTTATTTTAAATCTTGTAAGGTTATTTCTTTGTCTTTACTTAAAAAATCCGCTTGATTCACAACGCGCTGACCACTGGCTAAAAGAGCCGTATCATCCACTACTTGTACCGGTTCAATGCAGGAAGTATGCTTTTCTCTGAAAGGTTTATTAAAAGAAAGGTTATAGGCTGAAATCACTGACCAACGCGCATGCTCGGATAAATTAGCTTCTGAGCGATGTAAAATATTGCTATGGAAAAATAGCACATCACCGGCCTTTAGCTCGCAATAAACAAGCTCTGAAATTTTTTCTGCTTCGTTCACAAAATCCATATCTGCCCCTTGTTGCTCTCCGGCAAACAAATGTTCGAAGCGTTGCATTTTATGGGTTCCTTTAAGGACTTGTAAACATCCATTTTCTATCGTGGCATCAGTTAAAGCTACCATGACCGATATCATTGCTTCAGGAAACAAGAAGCCATTTTTATACCAATAGCCGTAATCTTGATGCCATTCCCAAGAACCTCCTACACGTGGTTCTTTTTGCATGACTTTGGAGTGAAAATGACAAACTTCGCCTTCGCCTAATAAAGTTTGCACGCCTTCCACCAATCGCTTACTGCGCGACATTAAGCCAAAAGAATCGTCGCCGGCGGTAAACCAAAGTGTTAGTTTCGTTTTTTTACCTGATTGGTCATTTAGATCAAAAGCCTGATTAACCACAGATTGGTCTGTGGCCACGGAATATAGTAAATCGATCTCTTCTTGGGAGAAAAGTCGAGGCATAATCAAGTAACCGTCTCGATGGTATGCCTCTTTTTGTGTTGCATTTATCATAGTTTAGAATAGATAAAGCTAATATAAGTATTTCTCAAAAAAATCTTATTTTATCTACCCTGATTACTAGAAAATGAATGCATTTTATTTGAAGACCAAAACCAAGTTTGAGTGTATTTCTTTATTTAAACAACTCTGGATGCATTTTGTCCCAAGGTGTAACATCTTGATATAATTTGGCTAAAGCCAAAATAGTAGCCTCGTCGAACAGGTTCCCTAAAAAGCTAATACTGGTCGGCTTATTCGTTTTTTTGTCAAATCCATTCGGAACTGAAACCACAGGATGACCTGTAAGATTTGTAATAGCTAATTGGTTGCCTGAAAAAAGGCTTGGACTGATGATGACATCAAAATCTTTGAATAGATAATTGACTTGTTGCATCAATAGATATCGATGACGCTGGGCATTGATATATTCTACGGCAGGAATGAATCTAGCCGTTCTAAATTGGTTAGGCCAGTCGCCTTTTCTTTGCATGGTCAATTCATCATCGACATTGAATCGAGTTAATTCATCAAATTGGGCGGCACATTCTGCTCCAATGATAATGTCCATCATTTGGAATGGGTAAAACTCCTTTTCAGGAAATACGACGGGTACGATGGTAGCACCCGCTTGTTGAAGTACTTGTATTACCTTCCATTCATTGGCGGTAGAATCTTTCAGTTTATCAAAATAGTTTTTGGCATATCCAATTTTCAACTTTTTGATATTCAACTGATTGGAATAATTAAACGCCGCTTCGGTAGCGGATAAATCGAGGCCATCTGTTCCTCGGATGGCATTAAAAACAATGGCGGCATCTTCGGCATTGCGACAAATCGGGCCAATTTTATCTAGGCTATAACTGAGCGCCATGGCTCCTGTGCGGCTCACCCTTCCAAAAGTTGGACGAAGTCCCAAGGCACCGCATGCGGTAGAAGGGGAAACAATACTTCCCCAGGTTTCAGTACCTATGGCAAAAGGCACTAATCCTGCTACGGTGGCGGAAGCAGATCCTGCTGAGGACCCAGAAGATCCTAAGGCTAGGTTCCATGGGTTTTTGGTTCTACCGCCATACCAATAATCTCCCATAGCTAGTGCCCCCAATGTAAATTTTGCCACTAATACGGCCCCTGCTTGCCGCAATTGTTGATAGACAAAAGCGTCTTCCTCAATCACTTGCTCTTTGTAGGGTGCCGCACCCCAGGTGGTTTTAGTTCCTTTAACAGCAAATAAATCTTTTAGGCCATAGGGTATGCCATGCAATATGCCCCGGTAATTTCCATGGGCAATCTCCTCGTCGGCCTGCTTCGCTTGTTCTAACGCGATGGATTCTGTCAAAGAAATGAGGCATTGTAAAGTATCTCCGTACTTCTTGATTCGATCAATATAAAATTGGGTTAACTGGACTGAGCTAATCTTTTTCGTTTTGATTAATTCGGCAAGTTGAGGAATGGTATAAAATGCCAAAGCCGATTTTCTGCTGGGTAGTTCTATTCCATGGGCTTGCGTCCAAGCGATAGGATGCTGATTTTTATTGACACTTACTCCTGGAAGAAGTACTGTTTGCCATAAACTTAATGGAACGGAATTGGGCAAATGAACTCGGTGTTGCTCTTGGTAAATGGTTAAATTGTCTTGTACATCCGACAATAACGTATCGATTTCATTACTGGTAAAATTCAGGTCGAAAATCTTGGCTGCTCCTTCTACGTCTTTCTTTTGGATTTTAGATGTTTGAGCAAATCCTGTAGTAACAAGTAAAAACAAGTTGATCCAAAGTACATATTTTGCCATAGGTCATCATTAGTTACCATGAAATAAATCAAAATAAGCGAATTAGCTCCTTTCTTGACGAAAATTTATCAAAAAGCTGATTATGGCTTGCTTGGAATTAGAGGAAATCCCCGCTTAGATTTGTCAACTTTTGAAAAGTTGACAAATCTAGGCAACAAACCAATTAACTAATCTACTTGCTAGGCTTCCACCAATCAGGAACGGAAGGAACAGATTGTTCAATGTGATGTATATATGCCTCACTGAGCGCTGGTAAATTTGCCGCCAACACGTTGGATTGAACCTGAGCCACTGATCGAGCACCAGGAATAACAACCGATATAATCGGATTTTGTAAAGTAAATCGCAAGGCATTAGCTGATAATCCTCCAGGTAAATCCGCTAAAAAAACCAATTTTCTTGCATTTTCTACCATCCAATTTTTATCCCGATCTGCCATGTGAGATCGGTAATCATCCTCGCCAAATTGAGGGTCCTCTGTTAATAAACGATCACTTAGAAAGCCCGAACCCAAAGGTACCCGACCGATAATATCATATGCTGCTTGATGAGGATGTGAACTTAAAATCTCATCGACCCGGCGGTCCAAAGCATTATAAATTACTTCAATTACGGATCCAAATCCCGCATCCATCACTCGTTTTGCCCCATACACACTTTTAGAGCTTACCCCATACTGACGAATAAGTCCTTGGCTAACTAAATCTTCAAAGGGAGCGCGATCATAGTTCGCCCAATCAAAATTATCTGGAGGAGAATGTAACAACAAGACGTCGATGTGCTCACGCTGTAAGCGTTGCAAGCTAGCTTTCACGCTAGCAAAAAGGTGTTCAGGGGAAAAATCCTGCCCTGTAGTCCCATCTGACAAATATACATTCCCAAATTTGGTACAAACAATGATATCTTGGGGATAGCTCAATTCTCGAAGAGCCTTACCCACAATGATTTCAGATAATCCTTTACCATAAGAATCAGCTGTATCTATGAATTGAATACCCGTCTCTAAAGCAGCACTCAAAATGGCTAAGGATTCTTCTTCGCTAATTTCACCCCAACCCATAGCCTTTCCTTGAACTATATTGGGACCGCCCAATTGCCAAGTACCTAGACCTAATTTCTGATGTAAACGATTCGAAAAACGATGAATGCTAGCTTTCGTCATGTCCTAGGACAATTGAAAATCTGGCTCTAATATAATCTTACCTTTGATCAAGCAACGTTCTCCCTTTTGTGAAGCGAAATAGGCATTTCTTCCATGTAAAATACGATCATCATGAAAAAATGCCGCCTCACCACGTTCTAATTGAACAGGTAAAACCAAACCCGCATTGATAACCCGAGTCTCTAAAAATTGATGAAAATCTTCTACTAATTGAAGGGCTTCAGGTGTATTGTCTTTATCAACGCAGAAATAATTCCAGTTGGCCAACCAACCCAATTCATCCTGGTCTAAAATCTTACGTACTTTCTTATGACCAGCCTTATCAAAATTCACTGTAATGGTCATCAAACGCTCCAATAAGTCATCTTGACCATCTATTTTTAAACAATCAACCAAATCTGGTAAATCAAAAAATGTGGTTGCGCCTCCACGGGCAGCACGTGATGTGCAGTAAAAAAACTGTAAAGATTTTTCATCGCCTAATTCCACATAGGAATCATCTGTATGCAATGGCTGACGGGTATTACTACTTCTATAACGATCTGGAATAGCTGGATCATAACTAATGTCTATCCAACGATTGTCCTTTCTTTCTCCTGTAATCAAATCTTCGTCCTCATTAAAAGGAGTACCGATAGAGTCCGCAAAATTGATGTAAAATTGTTCCAAAGGAATTGGCAAATTATAGCCTGCCAAATGGATTACTTTATATTGCTTAACCGCTTCTGTTAATTCAGCAATGGTCTCTTGTTCGGTCGTAAAATTAATTTTCTTAAAGAATTTCATACGTACATTTTTCAAATTTGATACAAAAAGAACATTTCAATGATCCCAATTTCAAAGGTACAAAAATTTGTTAACTGACTTTTCCTGCTACTATGAATAAATTATTTATCGGTCATATGATTTCTATCAAGGTTTAGGTCCCAAATCACGGTATGCAATCACTTGAATCCCTAATTCTCGAATGGCGGCTTTTACCTGCTGACTCGTAAATACATCCGTAACGCCTTGTCGGTCCGCAGCCACTCCCTCATATCCAATATGGGAAACGGCCTTCAATTCTGCATCATCTAAACCTGGATGATCGACAAAACAATACGTCTTGCCTGCTTGAAGTTTCCGAAGCATCTGGATAAAACTAGCGATCTTTTGAGCAGATGTTTGACTAGGACCTGCATAGGTAGCTCGTTCAAAAGGGTATGTCGTATTATCATAAATTAAATGATATTCTTTGGCCAATTTTTTGGTCATTTCAATCACTTCTTCATTTATTCTGGAACATCCCATGTGCGACGAAATGTGGCTTATTCTTGGGATTTTTTTGATGGCTAATTCTATTTGAGCCCTAAATTCTGCTTCAATATCTGCCAACGTAAACTTATTTTCTATTATCGCCAAGCCAGGGTAATCTTTGTTAGCATACACCATCGGAAAAAAATACCCATCTGGATCACGCAAACTTTTGGCCTCTGTTAAAGGCCTCCATTTAACTTTATCCCACTCACTCGTAATTGCCAAATGGATTCCCACATCAATAGAAGGATGAACTTGTAGCATCTGCACCGCCTCAGGAAACCAAGGTGAAGGAACAATCACTTCAATAGAGGATTGGATCCCTTGCAATGAGGATTGCATCAAGGCCAAATTACCCGAATGACTATAGCCCATATCATCTCCACGAACAATCAATCGGGGTGCTTGGGGATTTTGGGCCCAAGATTGAAATGCCCAAAAGAGCAGTAGCAAAACCTTCTTCATCGTATTGAAAATTAGATTTAGGAAAATTGTTCTGGGAAAAATACCCAAAATTTGCGGACATTCGTATCTTGTTGCACAAAAACCTATTCCCTATGTTAAGTTCCATCTTCTTATTCATTCATACCTTATTCGCTTTTGGCAGTTCAGATTCTACCCAATATCAATTAATTGTTGGTTCCTATACCAAAGCCAAAAACCCAGGTATCGAAGTGTTTGACTTAGATTTAGCTACTGCCAAAACGAAACCCAACTACATTCGAGAAAACCCTAATGCTTCGTATCAAGCACTATCGGCTGATGGAAATTTATTATATTCTGTATCAGAAGAAGGTGGAGGGAAATCCGCTATTAGTGCCTATGCCCGAAACGCCAATGGCACATATACCAAATTAAATTCTAGCCCAACCATCGGCGATGGTCCATGTTTTGTCAAATACCATGAGGCAAGTAAAACGGTCTATGTGGCTAATTATGGAAGTGGCTCGCTCAATGTATTTAAAACAGAAGAGAATGGCCGACTGCTTCCTGCTTCTCAATCCTTTTTTTATAAAGGTTCCAGCGTAGTGACTGGCCGACAAGACGCGCCACATGCCCACATGGTGGCCATTGCTCCCGATCAAAAAAGCTTATATGTACCCGATTTAGGTTCTGACAAAATCCATTGGCATCCTATTTTACCTGATGGAACATTGTCCGAAAATTATCAATCCCTTTCGGTAAGTGCAGGTAACGGTCCACGTCATATGATTTTTCATCCAAATGGACAGCTGGCCTATGTCATCAATGAACTAAATGGTACAGTTGATGTCTTTAAAATTAATGCTCATGGCTTGGACAAAATTCAAAACATTGTTTCTGATACAAGTACAAAAGTAGCCGTTAAAGCTAGTGCCGACATACATATTTCTCCCAATGGGAAATGGTTGATTAGTTCCAATCGAATTACTAGTGACAACCTAGCTCTTTTTGCGATACAAGCGGATGGAACATTGAAGTCAATGGGTTACCAAACAGTAGCAAAAATGCCAAGAAATTTCAGCTATGACCCTAGTGGGAAATGGTTATTTGTGGCCAGTCAAACCGAAAATAGAATTCAAGTATTTTCTGTTAATCAGCAGACAGGTTTATTAACGGACAGCAAACAGGACATCGCAGTTGCAGCTCCCGTGTGTCTTTTATTTATCAAGAAACCTGATAGCCCCGAAGAACGTCTTCAAGCTTTAGGTATCACTTTACTGAAACCCAGCACACCTTTAGCTAATTATGTCAAATTTACTCGGGCAGGAAATATCGCCTATTTATCAGGGCATTTACCAGAGAAGGCAGAAGGCGGATTTGTGCTAGGAAAGCTAGGTAATAAACTAAGTGTAGAAGAGGGTCAAGCAGCAGCGAAAATGGCTGGAATTGCTTTAATATCTACCTTAAAAGGCCAATTAGGTGATTTACGCAGAGTGAAACGCATCTTGAAAGTAACTGGTTTTGTTAACTCAGATCCTAGCTTTACTCAACAACCACAGGTCATGAATGGCTTTTCTGACTTAATGGTGGCCGTTTTTGGCGACAAAGGAAAACATGCTCGCTCAGCGGTTGGCGTCAACGTATTACCGAATAATGCTGCGGTAGAAGTAGAAATGGTCGTAGAGCTTTACTAATAATCCGTTTTGATGTTGGAATCAAATGGAGCTTTTATTTGGTAGCCCAAATCCCCATCTCGCTGATTATCCAAAACATCTAAGCCATATTGTACCTGGCTCACAGAAGTACGATTGAAAGTCCCAAATACGCGATCCCAAATGGCGAATATATTTCCATAATTGGAATCTGTTTGTGGACGACTCATATGATGGTGTACCTTATGCATATTCGGTGAAACAATCACATAACTGATAAGCGTATCTAGCCATTGTGGCAGGCGAATATTGGCATGATTGAATTGAGATAATACCACTGATAAACTCTGATAAATCATAACCAACCACATGGGAGCACCACAAACAAGCACGCCAAGCAAGGTGAACAATGCTCTAAAAACACTCTCACCTGGATGATGTCGATTGGCCGTGGTGGTATCCACCATCGTATCGGCATGATGCACCATGTGAAACTTCCACATCACTTTTACTTTATGCTCTACCCAATGCACAAAATAGGCTCCTACTAGATCTAATAGCAATAATCCCACAATCAATTGACCCCAATTTCCCATAGGAAACCATTGTAAAACACCTATTTGATTTGCTATGGTCCAGTCGCTCAGTTTCACAATCCAAAGTGCAAAGCCAAAATTAACCACGATGGTGGTGAAGGTAAATAAGAGGTTTATACCAGCATGTTTCCACTTATTGTAGCGAAAAGACACCAAAGGCATGGCGTATTCCAACAACCAAAAAAAGCTGATACCACCGGCTAATATGAGGGCACGATGGCTACTCGGTATATGGTCAAAATAAGAAATAAGGCTCTCAAACATTGGGATAGGGTTTTGCTCAAATCAATGACAAATAATGGTAAAAACCATCTCATTTCCAATACCTCTCCCTCAGCAAAAAAGTCTATTTTAAGTTAAAAAATGGTAGACGCTATAGGAAAGTGCTAAGCCGATCAGTGCCCAAATTAACCCAGATGATTTTCTTTTCTTCAAAAATAACAACAAGATTAAACCCGTAGCTGAAATGAATATCATGAATATGGCCGAAATATCAATCACCCAAGCCCAGGATTTGCCTGTATCTCTACCTTTATGTAAATCATTAATGACAGCCATCCAACCCATGCGGGTTTCAGTTAAATCATAAGCCCCAGATTCTCGGTCAATAAACACATCAGCTGTATAGCCTGGCCCTTGAAATGAAACCGAAATTTCGGCATCATCAATTCTAAAATCATTCAATTGCCCTTTGATTCCATGGGTATTTCGTAGATGTTCCACTACTTCCAATTTGGCAATTTTAGCCGTATCCACTTGATTCACCCAAGCCACATTCAACTTCGCTTTTTGCTCCTGAACATCGGATTTCTCAGGTAACCACTCTTGATGATTCAAGGTTAAACCCGTCACAGAAAAGAATAAGACAATCGCAAAGCTGAACATGGATAAATAAATGTGTAGCCAGCGGGAGATTTCTGCAGTAGAACGACGAAGTTTACTTTGCTTAGGTTTTGGTGTACTCATATGCTTGGTTAAAAGAAGCCCATGAATGACTCATGGGCTCTTAATAATAATAGAATCTAATTTATTTGGCTACATAATTTAAAGATGCACCCGTTACTTCTTCATTACCAGAAAGCGTTTGCTTTTGATCTTTACCATTGAAATTCATTTCTTGTTTCATCAATTGGTATGTCCCATGTTCACGAGCGGCCTCTATGTACACCGTATATTTTCCTTGTTTCACAAATTGTCCAGCATCATCTTTTCCATCCCACACCAACGTGTATTCTCCAGGTGAACGAGTCGCACTCGCCAAAGAAGCAATATCAATCGCACTTTCTCTTTGTGCTGCATACCATGAACGTAAATCTGGCAACCATCTTGGCTTATTAAACCACAATGCGATGCGTCTGATTGGCTTATGATTTTCATCTTCTACCCATACGGCCACAAAGGGACGACGGAAGCGCCCTTCAAAATTGGCTAACTCGAATTTAATTTGCAATTCCTGCTTATCTGTCCACATTTTTTCCTTTTGATTGACCATCAAGATATTCGTACTTAAACTTGAAGGACGGAAATTGGGGGCATTCGAGGCTAAAAGATTATTCCAATTGGGACTTGTATATTCTTCTCCCGACTTCGTCAAAATCAAATAATCGGTATCAGGGATAGAGGAAGCTAAATACTGGCTTTCTTCCGGGCTCATCACCTGAAAGGCCGTAGATAAAGCCCCTGCTGTTATGGCATCCGGATGTACAACAGTCGCACTGATGATTTCAGAAGCAGTTTGGCCAGTCAAAGGGTTCACCACATGAGAAAACCATTGTTTATTGATTTCGAACCCTCTTTGATAATCTCCAGAAGTGGCTACTGCTTTATTTTCTACCAATATTTGGGAATGTGGTGCGGCATTTTCTGCGAAATTTCGAGGGTCTTTGATCGAAATTTGATCTACTCCATTTCCTTTAACGATGATATCTCCACCGACATTTAATACAATTCCATTGACTCCATCCATAGCTAAAGCGATATCAGCAGCTTTTTGCATGACATACGACTTGGCAAATGAATGTAAGCGTAAGGCAGCTTGACTGGTTCTCCCAATGCTTTGTTCTGCCTCATTGATTTCCCAATGTTTTTGTTGAGCTATGTTGATCGCTGCTTGAATATGCTCTTCTTGAGGTAACTGGTTATTCTGAGCAGCTTCTTTCCATACTTGCGTGATTTCTTCTGCAGATGCGTTAATTAAGCCTCCTGTTTTTTGATGCCAAATATCAAATTGTTGAAGAACCTCCAATAATTCGTTAGATACAGGCTTAAACTCCCCTTGACTTGCCATCCATTGATTAAACTCGGTACTAGGATGAAAAGTACCCAAAATTTGACTTAAGCGTTTCACTTCAGCTAGTAAACTGGCTTCTGCTTTTTTAGCCGCTCCATAATGCGATGCCGCTATTTTAAGATCTAAGGAAGTTCCCAACAAATGATCCATTTGAGAAACATAAATACCTGAAGATTGAGTGGACGTAATTTGGGGAGAGGTAACAGAAAGGGCTGCAAGGCCAAGGGATCTTAACATATGCTATTTCATTAGGGTTATTTGATATCGAAATTTAAATTTATTCCTTAGATGGATATTAAATTATAGATAAACTACTCTTTTTTGTCTACCCAAAGCAAAAATATTTCCTTTTCCTAAACGCTGATCTGCCCTGATTATTAAGTCGCTATCTGGATTTACGTTGTAATTAATCTCCATTTTGTCGATTTTTACCAAAATTAATACCTCTAAGGCCCATATTCGGGTTGTCAATAAAATTAACATGAAATTTAAACACCTAGTTAGCTTCACATTCATTCTTACAATCCTAAGTTTTTCGATTTTAGCCCAAGTAGGACCAAAAGGTAAAATTAAAGGTCAAATCATTGAAAAAGAATCCAAAGCACCTGTCCCATTTTCTAGCATTCGCATATTTCAAGCGGGAGCTCAAAAATTAATTACGGGTGGAATAGGAGATGACAAAGGCCAATTTTCTACCGAGGTAGTTTATGGTACCTATGATGTGGTCATTGAAAGTGTGGGATTTGAAACCATTACTCAAAAGGGAATTAGTATCAATAAAGAAAATCATACCATCAACTTGGGTATTTTGGAAGCTAAATCTTCTTCCAAAACCTTAGAAGAGGTAACAGTCAAAGGCCAAAAAGCTTCGATGGAATTGGCTTTGGATAAACGTATATTTAATGTTGGCACGGATTTAGCCAATCGTGGTGCGACGGCCTCTGAAATTTTAGGCAACCTTCCATCCATTCAAGTAGACGGTGAGGGTGGGGTTAAATTAAGAGGAAGTGACAATGTCCGCATATTAATTGACGGTAAACCTTCTACTTTGGTGGGAATCAGTGGAGCAGGTGGACTACAATCTTTACAAGGAAACTTGATTGAAAAAGTGGAAGTTATTACGAATCCTTCTGCACGTTATGAGGCAGAGGGTATGGCGGGAATCATCAATATTGTTTTGAAGAAAAATCAAAACCAAGGATTTAATGGAGCCATTGAAACTACCACGGGATATCCCGAGAATTTCGGTGCTACAGCGATTGTCAACTACCGCAAGGACAAATTGAATTTCTTTCTCAATTACGGATTATTTTACCGTAGAACGCCCGGTAGAGGAAATATTTACCAAGAAGTTTATACACCTGGACAAACCAATTATTTGCAACAAACCTCTCAAAATAATGTGAGGGGTATGGTCAATAATATCCGCGGAGGAGCAGATTATTTTTTCAATGAAAAAACGGTTTTAACAGGTTCATATATTTTTCGAAGAACCGATGTTCGACGTATTTCAGATTTTCATTATTTGGACTACCAAAAAAGCTTGAGCAATTTATATAGCATTACTGATCGCCAGCAAGACGAAAAAGAAGCGGAACCAAATTCCGAGTATGCCTTGACCTTCAAAAAATCGTTTGCTAGAAAAGGCAAAGAATTTACTGCAGATTTACGCTATTTAGATTATTGGGAAAGTTCGGACCAATTATTTACTCAAGTAGGCAAAAGGCCTGATGGAAGTGCTTTTCCAGAAAATTCTAGAATTCAAAAATCACTTAATGATGAAGCTGAACACCAATGGATATTACAGGCAGATTATGTGAATCCAGTAGGAAAGGATGGTAAAATAGAAACGGGTTTACGTACGAGTTTCCGTGATATGACCAATGATTACATTGTCACTCAAAAACAAGAAACGGGCGAATTCACGGTAGTACCTGGTTTACAAAATAATTTTGTTTACCATGAAAACATCACAGCAGCTTATGCCATTTGGGGAACCAAAATCAAGAAATTCTCCTATCAAGTAGGGATTCGTGGGGAGATGACGGACATCCGTACGGAGCTATTGCAAACGCATGAGAAAAACCCAAGGAACTACGCCAATTTGTTCCCAAGTGCCCATTTTACCTATTCTTTGTCGGCAGATAATTCATTCCAACTAGGCTATTCTAGAAGAGTTCGTAGACCTACTTACAATGAGTTAAGTCCATTTGTAACCTATTCTGACAACCGAAACTATTTCTCAGGTAATCCAAATCTAAATCCTCAATTCACCGATGTATTTGATTTAGGTCATGTGAAATACTATGAAAATGGCAGTATCAGTTCATCCATTTACTACCGAAATACTGATGGAAAAATAGATCGTATCCGTCAGGTAGATGCCAATGGCTATTCGGTTACTTTACCTCAAAACTTCAAAAATGAAGTTTCCATGGGAGCTGAATTTACTGGATCTTCCAATCTAAGTAAAATATGGAAGGCCGATTTGAGTGTCAATATTTTCCGCGCTAAGGCAGATGCCAGCAACATTGACCCCAACTATGTGAGTGATACTTATTCTTGGTTTGCACGTCATACTTCCCGCTTTAAGCTAGGAGGGGGAGTAGATGCTCAATTGAGAGCCAATTATGAAGCGCCACAAAATACCCCACAGGGTTCAAGAGGTTACATTGCGTGGATGGACTTGTCGGCTAGTAAAGACATCATGAAAGGCAATGGAACTTTAACGCTGAATATCTTAGATGTATTCAGTTCTAGAATCATGCGGTCTGAGACGAGAGGTACTGGATTTTACACCAAATCAGAGTTTCAAGGTCGTCTAACACAATTCAACTTGACATTCAATTACCGCATCAAAACGACTAAACAAGCGGCTAAGCAACGTAGAAGTATGATGGATGAGGAGTAGAACCTAATCCATCATAACTACACCTTAACTCTATGTTTTGGATTGATTAAATGACTTTTGGATAATTCCCAAAATCAACAGATTGATAAAACTAAATCCTAGCTGAAAAAGTAAGTATTCAGGGATAAATATTCTAAAGGAAAATAATGTAATTAAAAGTATTATACCATAAATCAAGGACCATTGATTTGAAACAAAATTCTCCTTTCCAAATACCCATTTGATGTAAATCAAGATGGGTAAAATGACAAGTATTGTTGTAAGAAGAATCTGATTGAAAAAAGTAAGATTATGGTAAAAAGAATATTCGTCTAACTTTAAATGTGCAACATACAAAATGTGCATGTATAATACGGAAGCACTTGCGCGCCAACTAAAGATGATTGAATTCATATTGGTTCAATTTTGGAATAACCATCTATTAAAATCGTTATTCATTCCAAGTATTTGAACAAATTAAACCAAAAGACAATTCTTTTTCAAAATTCAGAATACTTCTTGCGTTTAATCAAGATTTTCGGTGATTTCAAGAATAAAACTCCATATACACTTAACTTATTTCCAAGGTAGTTCCACCAATTTAATCCCCAATAGTTTTTGACATACCTGATCCAATTTCTCTTCCATACCTTCTAAGTGGAATGTTCTTTGTACATGGCGCAATGACTGCCCATGGGCCAAGGCAATGGCGGGTGAAGAACTTTCCAATTCATAGAATTTCCCCATCTGAGTTCCTGTATCATTTTTACCATCATTATAGGCATTTAGGGCATCTCCTTGAAAGGGATTTTCCTGAATTTCCCACATGGAATTGACATACTCCTGATCCCCATAGTAATCAAATTGAAGAATAGTTAAAATATGATTGGCCGCATCATAACTAGCCGCCAAAGGCACCAAGGCTTTAGGGGGAATCCCTAATTTCCCTCTCGAGTTAGCATCTGCTTTAAAGTAAAGCAAGCCCTCCTTTTTGATCAAACGATCCGCTGGAATCTGACCAAAATAGGCAGCATTGATGGCCGCTTCTTGTCCTTTTTGATATGGAATTAAAATTGTGTTTTGGTCGGAAGCCTTCATCATACCCAACAACCAAATCGACAAAACACCGGTGGATTTAGACCAATCTTGCCCTGTATTTTTTAATACGTTATCCGTTTGATAGCCCACCCAAGAAATCCCTTCCAATGGGATTTGTAAGTACGTTTTAGCTTCTGAATCACTTAATAATTTAATTTCTCGATCAAGCGAAACCTTGAATTTTGTTCCTGAATAATTCTCAATTTCAAAATCCTTGTGGAATAAGGCCTTTTGACTATCCGATTTTACCAAAGGATAAGTTTCCGTATCGATGATTTCTGGAGTCTGCCAATGTTCAAAAGTAAAGGGATCCCCTTGTTTAAAATACACGGAAAATTGCCCTCCCTCAGGCCCTAGCCAAAAGCGCTCTTCACCTCCAAAAGCATTCATATGAGGCCCTAATTTCCCCGATTTTATAAGTTCATGGTTAATCCAACCATAGCTAAATCCTTCCTCCCCTTGGGAACTACTGGTCATCACCCGAGCCTGGTATTTTCCAACAATCAAAACCTGCTGGTTTCCTTGTTTCAGTAAGACGGTCGTGGGATCATTTTTCAATAAATCATAATCGTAACCAAAGCTATTTTCTGGGTTCATGGCTGTGTTTGAAGGCTTAGAAGGTTGACAAGCCATCAGTCCAGCGAGGATTAAAAAACAATGCGCTTTCATAGGTTTTGAGGGCTTGTAAATAGGTAATGAAGTTAATGAAAATTCCTAACGCTGGCAAGGTTCGAAACCTTGACAGCGTTGTCGTAACGAATGAATTTTCAACGTTATTGTCCAATAAATTGATATTCAACTAGCTTCAATTTCTGTTCTAAAAAAGAAAGAAAAATCTCATCAAATGATGTATTAAAAAATTTACTTCGATTTCATCCAAATAACCTAAATATTCATTTAAAAATGGCATTAGATCCGTAATTTTGATTTGAAAAAAGGAATTCCTTTTTAACACAAAGACAACCTATTTACTATGAAAAAAAACATTTGGCTCATGGCATTGACCATGGCAAGTATCATGTCCTGCCAACGGTCCATTAGCCCCAATCAAATGGAGGCATGGTCCTTTAAATCCCAACAAAAACTTCGAATTTCCGCACACCGAGGAAACTCGGGCTTAGCACCTGAAAATACCCTTGCCACTTTTCAAAAAACATTGGATATGGGGGTTGATTTTATTGAGATTGATGTTCGTACTTCTAAGGACAATCAATTAGTCATTTTACATGATGGAACACTGAACCGCACAACGAATGGCACTGGCCCCATTGCTAACTTGACTTTGGCAGAAATCAAGCAACTAAAAGCTAATAAAGGCTGGGAAGGGCAATTCCCAGATGAACGAATTCCTACTTTGGAGGAAACGTTACAATTAGTAGAAAAGTGGAACAAGCAAAAAAATACGAAAACCTACATTTACGTAGACTGTAAGCAAGTGGATCCAAAACCCTTGTTGAAATTAATGAAACAATATCATCTTGATAAGGAATCCGTTTACTACGGAGATGATGATTTTTTAGAAAAGTTAAAAATGGAAGATCCCCTAAGCAAAAGAATGCCGAGCTTAAATAAAGCAGATGAAATGGAAGCTAAAATAAAACGCTTGGCCCCTTATGCATTTGATGTCAATTGGCTAAAAATGAATGCTCAGTTAGTGAAAGACATCCATGAAAAAAATGTCCGAGTTTATTCCGATGTGTTAGGACCGCTCGATCAAGCTGCCAATTATAAAAAAGCAAAAGAACTGGGAGTAGATCTAATTCAAACCGATCACGTAAAATCAGTTTATCGATATTTTTTGGGAAACTAAATTGAAAATTCAACGTTGTCAAGGTTTTGAACCTTGACAACGTTAAGAAAAAATTACTTTTTAGGCGCAGATATAACCCCTAAATACCGGCCCATCCAATAAGGTAAAAGCCAGATATCTCCTGCACTATGTTCTGATAAACCACTGCCTCCATTGCGGTCCATATTAAACTGATTAGCATTGTGGCGCATAATCGGTTTTTCATCTGGGGGTAATACTTCCTGTGTCGTTTGACGACGGAAATTATCAGCAACCTTCACAATATCTTTACGATGATTATTTTGAATTGCCCAGTCAATCATATCCATAGGATGCTCACGTAAATACCAGGCAGCTTCATTTAAATCGAATTGCTTGGTTCCTGTTAGAGCGGTGAAAATATTCCAAGCTCCTTCTTTCTCTGGACGCTCAATTTGCCAGTGATCTAAGATGGATTTTTTGAAATTCACTTTCAAACTATCATTAAAAGCATAACGATACAATCCCCAATAACCCACAAAATACATTTCATCATCGGAGTGATTCCAGCCATCTGACATGTTTTGAGCATGGGCATCTGCATCTTTTCCTGCTCTTCCTAATACGCTAAATGGACGCATTAAATTCTCATAATAGCCATATTTAGTCAATAACTCTAAGGCCTTTTGCTTATACTTTTCTTTCTTCGTAAAATGATATGCCGTTTGAAGCATGGAAGTAATATTGGAAGAATTCAATTTACGATCTCCCACATTCGTTGGGAAAGAATTGACATATTTTGGATTCCATTTTCCCCACATAGTAGGCTTTCCGTCAAAGTCGATCAGGTACATATCATTTTTCAAAATATGCGACATCAAGGTATCTATCAATACGATCGAACGTTTCTTTAAATCAGGATCATCAACCAACTCTGCCATAGCACCAAAAGCAAAAATATGCCCTATCACCTCATCACTACTGGTAGTAGATTTAAAGTCCCACTCTGGATCTGGTGATGGCTGCCAACGCTCTGGATCTGATAAACTTGAAATGAAACCACGACGCTCAAATGAACGAGCTGGGAATCCAGGAACTGGAGTTAATTTATATAATCGCTCCATGGCATCTAAAGACTCTCGACAATTTTGTAATGCTTCTGGATCTTTAGTCACAACATAACGGAAAATTTCTCCTCCCAAATACATCGATGTCCAAAGTCCGTCATTGTCTGAATCAGCCAAATACCCTGTACTTAAATTACCTTTTTGAATTCCATCCAAAGATGCATTGAAGCCATTTCTAATGTGACGTTTTCTCACTTGCTCATCATAAAAAACGGCCTTGTCGTGCAAAGTCATTTTCTTAAAGCAGATTTGTCCCAATCCAGCGCTTGTTGTAACTAAAATTGAATTTTTAGGGCCTTCAGCAATGTGCTTTACGACATTACTTGGCAACCACCTTTCTCCATTATAATAATCAAATTTCCCGTCCTTCTTTAAAGCAAATGCCCCTTTGGTAGAACCAAACCAAATTTTATCTCCAATGGCTTTTATTGCTGTAATTTCTGTCCAAGGTAATTTTTGCTGCTTTTCTCCTACTTGTTTTGTGGATATATCATAAATCTGATACCCATCATTTCCTCCTACATAAACTTTTGGAGCATTTTCAAGGACATCAAAAGCGGTGAAAGGTCCACCACTTACTAATGTTGAAATACTTCCAGATGCTGGAGAAAATTGATACAATCCTTGTTTTCCCAAGATGAAATACGTCTGGCTAGATGCATGATATTTCAAGTCCAACACTTGATCGCCTGACAAGTTTCCTTTGAACAATGTTTTGGAATCTTTCACCCAGTGAATACTGGTGCCATCTGAAATTAAAAAAGCAAAGTCCTTTCCTCCAACTACTTGATTGGCCTTAGCTAATTCATGTTTAGAGTATATACTTCCGGCAAAAGCATGACTTAAAACTGCCTTATCATCCAATAAAACAAATTGCTTTTGATAAGAAGTTAAGGCTGCCATTTTCTTAGGAGCACTTGTCCGGTATTTGGTATCTTTAATCAAAGAACCAGGGTACAAAAACTGCCCATCATGTGGTAAAAGAGTACCTGTAGACCCAAACAAAATGATATTACCATTTCTGTCTGAATAACTTGTACTTAAATCAATAGCCTGATCTTTGGACAGGTAATATTTGACACTATAATCTTGCCAAAATGGGGTATCCTGATATACGGGTTGCTTGGCCTTATTTTGAGCCCAAGTTAAATGCGTGGCCAATAATAGACACACATATACTAACACATTTAATTTACTGATTTTCATTATATAGGTTTAGGTTTAAATTCACTACTCAGATTTGATTTTCTGCGGGTCTACCACCACATATTTGATGGATTTTTGATCTTTCTCTATGTGAGATGAATATGTAATATGCAATAGTCCATCTGGGCTCTGTGTCATACAAGGGTAAGAAAAACTACCTTTTCCTGGAGCTACATTTTCCAAATAAGTCTTCCACTTCCACGTTTTCCCTTCGTCATCGGATAAAAACAAACCTATTCGGTATCTCCCATCGATGATGTCATTTCCCAAAAAAGCCAAACGGCCGTCTTTCAGTACCAAAAGCTCGACACTGGCCGTGTTTGGAATATCAGTTTTAACGGATGGCGACCAGGTTTCTCCTTGATCAGTCGACTCACTCATATGCACTCGAGGAGGATTATCTCCACTATCACGTAAATAAGCTAACAAGTTTCCATTCTTCTTTTTTACTACGGCAGGTTGAATGGGTCCACGACCGACCAAAGGCAAGCTTGGTCGCCAGCTAGTTCCTTGATCATCTGAAATGGCCATCAATGAAAAATTGAATCCATCTGAATATAGAGGCAAAATTATACGCCCATTCTCTAAAATAAGTGGCTTAATGCGCGTCATCCAACCAAAGCTTCTTTTCACTGGATCTACACTTGCCTTGGAAATCATATCATCATATTTCGGCGCATATCCTGCCCAACCAATATGGTGCTCTGGCAATTGCTTTAATTTTTTACTCACCTCAGTAGCAAAATCATTCCCTGGTTTTAGCAAAATATTATCCTGCCATTCCCAAACTGGCGCACCTTCTTTGGAATAATTCATGGATGTCCGCACACGTAATACTGACTGTTCCCATTGATTGGCCTGAACGGCAATCCAAACTAAGAATAGTTTATTCTCCTTATTAAGAAATAGAACTGGATTACAATCTGGAATATTAGGTGTGTCGGCCATTAAAAATGGTTCACTCCACTGGGAATCTCCTTTTTTAAGTCGGGATCCCATTAATTTAACATCATCAGCAGTTCTTTCCCCACTACCATAAAACCAAACAGATAAGTAATCTCCATTCGGCAAACGAACCAAGCTACTTCCATGGACATGTTTGTCTTGTCCTGGAAAAATAAGCATCGATTTGACAATAGCTGGACTCTGTGCTAGCGATTGAAAAGACAACACTAGCAGGGCAATAATAATTTTTAAAAACTTCATGTGATTATTTTACTTTTTTACGACGCTCCATCAACTCTCTGAAAGTACTTAAGATTATACCTTCTTTCTCAATATAGGCTTTCAAATCTGGATGCATCATGGAGTTCATATCAGCTAAACGAGAACCTCCTGAACCACTGATAAACTTAAATTCTTCCGTAATATCGCTACTATGTACAATCAACATCGCGACACCAGGTTTCATGTGTTCCAATTGGTAAATCCATTGATCTGCTTTGTATTTGCCCCATTCGGCAGGAGTTGCATTTCCTTCTGGCTTCCAATCTCCACTATCTGAATGTAAATCATCCAATACCGGTAATCCTGCTTTCCAAAGCATTTCACCAATCTTCTTAGATTCAGCAACTAAATCCGTCAAACCAAACTTAGCCGATGGTAAAGGCATGCCTTCTTTCCATTTACCCTCTGCTTTCATTTTTTTGATATAGGGCTTATTGACAGATTCAATCAACATTTTATTGTTACCCCCTGGGAACATCACTGGGATCCCTAATTCCATACCTACTTTTAAATAACGCTCTAAGAATGGAGGATAAGCAAACAAGGTTCCCATATGGGAATCAAGGTGCGTAGGTTTCCAACCCAAGCGAGTAGCACGTTCTATTTGAGCCCTAATTTCCTTTTCTACCTCATCAGGACTCGCATTTTTGATTACTTGTTCAACACTATGCCATAAACAACCATCACCGTCACTTAACGTAGGTACTTGTTGAAAACCTGATAATGCCGGCCAACGGTAATCCTTCCATTCTGAAGTCAACGTTAAATGCAGACCAGCATCTAGATTAGGATGATTTTTCTGGATATAATGAATAAAACTAGCTGCCCATGGACATGGCATCATGATGCTACAGGAAGTTGCCACTCCTTGTTCAATGGATTTATAAGCCCCTTGATTGGATGAATATGACATTCCGCAGTCATCCACGTGAAAAATAACTACTTTTTTCCCTTTAGGATAGCCTAATTTTTCTGCATAAGTAGGTTCTAACTGCTGAGCCATGGCTAAAGTAGTCAAGATGCTTGTGGCAATAAATGCGCTTAAAAGTAGTCTTAGTTTTTTCATATTACAAAACACAAGGTTGTAAGGTTGATGGTTGATCCCAAAATTAGGTCAGCAATTTAAATCAATTCTGGAATAATAGATTATTTCGTAACTGGTTTGGGACTGGCTTGAATCAATTGCAATGCTTGATCCATGTAAATCTCTGCCGTCATTTCTCCTAAACTAGTTCTTGTAACATAATCATAGCGTTTAAAGCTATTAAAATCCACTTTAGCCAACATATAACCAAAGGCATCATTGGTTAGGCCAAACAAAAAGGGCAATTTGGTTGCCATGTGACGTTTGACATAATATCCTACATTGGGTAATGCTTCACCTGGTACCGTTAAAATTTGCGCTGGTCCAATGTTCAACAGATTTAATTGAGTACTGACCGTATTCGGTTTTGTGTATTCGTATTTCAAAGGAGAATGAGTCAAAATATAACGCATGATTTCTGAATCAACAGGTAAATCAATCATTTTGGACGTACAATATATAGATGGAGAATCTAAAACAGGAGCTTTGTTAATAATTCGTAAAGCTTCATCCGCTAATAGCTCTCCAATTCGGATACATTCTTCCCAAGTATTGGCTTCTTTTTGATTACTTTGACCTTCTTTTCCGTATTCCAAACGGGTATCGGCAGTGACCATTCCACCTTGTGCTCCATTCATAAACAGAGCCACGCCACCTGCTTGAGCTTCGATTCTATCGTACAGTGGTCCACATAAATCTGGACTTAATATTCCTCTACCGCTACCAATGACTTCCGGATGAATGGCATAATTGACTAAGGTAGCAATGGCCTTCCCTTGACGGGCACCCGTGGTGGCAATAGCTTGTATAACTCCACAACGAGGGTCATATAAAGCTGGAGCATAGTAATTATAAGCAATTTTACCTTTAGCTTCTTCCACATTTACTTTCAAAGCTGCTGGTTCTAATTTCGTAATGGCTTCGTTGACGGCATCAGCAATTTGCTGAACACAACGATCTAGGTATTTTAAATCGGCATAATTTTTCCCTGTGGCATCTGGAAATCCATAAGCATCAGGGGCGGAGTGTGTATGCGTAGCTCCAATTAAAATGTTCTCAGGTGCAATTCCTTTTATCAGTGCTCTGGATTTGTTTCCAAGGATGGATGACCAACCTAAGTTATCTACGTTAACAATGGCAAAACGGGTATTCCCCTGTTCAAAAACCATAGCTCGGGCATACAAATCCCCCTTTTTTTCAACACTTGGTTTGGGTGTACCAATACCTCCCGAAACTGGTAGTAAAGGATCTGGTGTAATTACTCGTACGGCTGCCCCTACCCTGAGGGTTTGAGCAGTCGCTTGAGTAAACAAACACAAGAATAAAAGTATGAAAAGGTTTAGAGGTGTATTTAATTTCATTGGTTAAACAGGATTAGAAAATCTAGCTTTTTGAAGGGCCTCCCGAAGGAGACCCCTTAAAAATCTTAATATGGCTTACCAGTTCCTTGGATAATCCAAGGCTTAGACCAAGCACTATTTTTGCCATCCGCTTGTGAGAAATTAGTTACTTCTAATTTATCTAAAGCAGCAGCTGTATTCTTAGAATTAATACGCAATTCATCCTGCATGTAATAGAAACGAACAGGAATAGCTTGACGTTTCGCTACCGGACCAGCTTTTAACTCTGGGAAACCTGTACGACGGAAGTCGAACCAAGCCTCCGTAGCTGCAGTCCAGCTAGCAATCCATTTTTGCTCAATTACTTGTTTCACTGATCCATCAAAAGCAACACCAGCATTAGCTAGATAAGCTGTTGAATTAGAACCAACTCCCCAAGTAGATAAAGATGCTTTAACTCCATTTTCATAGAATGTCTTTGCATCACCAACTGCATAACCTTTTAAAGCAGCCTCTGCTAAGATGAAGTTAACTTCAGCCGCAGATACCAAACGAGCTTTCAACAATGGTCCAGAAGCATTCTTATACATAGGCGCTAAGAATGAAACGTGCGGGTTAAACGAAGTTTGACCTGGTGTTGGGTTCAAGTTGTACGCAGATGGTAGCTGAGAGAAAGAAGTTGGTAAACCTACGTAATCTGGGTCAGTATCAATTTTAGAACTACCCACAACATCTGGAGACAAATAACGCTTACCATCAACAATTTTATCCGTTTTAGCTGGAAGAGAAGCATCTAACACTAATGGAATTTCCACTTTAGCTGCCCAAACTCCTAAACGAGGATCTTTAACTCCTTGTAGATATTTAACAAATGTATTTGCCATTTTGATACGACGGTAGTTACTACCACTCACATCATATACTGCGTTAGCTGGCCAAGAAGTACCATCAGAAGTACCAGGGAATCCCATAGTAGCATCATCAGAGTTTGCCAAAATCACTGGATAGTTCGCTGGGTTTTTAGCAATTTTCTCAATTCCTGCTTTAGCTACATCCGGTTTCTTAGCAGAAATACGCATGTAATAACGTAAAGCTAAAGAGTTAGCCAATTTACGCCATTTAGTAGGATCTCCAGAATAAATCACATCCACGTTATCAACGATGTTTGAGTACTCGCTTTTTTGCTTTGATAACAAGGTATTAGCCTTCTCTAAATCAGCTAAGATTCCAGTATAAATAACCTCTTGAGAATCATAAGCTGGTAAGATATTATCTGTTCCACCTACTTCTCCTTTCAAAGCATTTGTATATGGAGCATCTCCCCAAAGGTCAGTAATCAAACCAAACATAAAGGCTTTATTTACTAAAGCAACTCCTTGTTGGAATTCCCAGTTTAAAGAAACTGCACGACTATAAAGCAAATCGTTGTTACGTAAAATCGCATAATAATCATTCCAACTTTGGTTTCCACCCCAATCGTAATCATTATGTCCAGATGACCATGCATCCTTTTGTGTATGTTGAACCACACCCGCAATATCTTGATATCCAAGGTTTACATAAGTCTTAGACATTTCCGTTAAAACGGTAGGCATAACCAAGTTCGGATTCACAACCTCTGGCTGAACTCCGTTTGGATTTATATTCACTTTTGTCAAGTCTTCACAAGAGAAAAATACTCCAGTTAATAGGGTGAAGGCGACAGCTTTTATTAATCTTATTTTCATGATTTTAATGTTTTAAGGTGCTTTGATTAAAATGTCAAACCAAGTTTAAATCCAACTGGGATAACCCAAGGAGTAACATTATAGCGCTCAATTCCTTGCTTAAATTGGGTACCTGCTTGAGCTCCAGACTGTGGCTGGAAAGCTGTTTCAGGGTCGATTCCAATTTTAGAAGCCGTCCATAAAATGATGTTACGACTGTAAACAGAGAAGTTAGCACTTTGCAAACCTAAGCTCTTAACAAAATTACTTGGTAGCTCATATCCTAAAGAGATCTCTCTCAACTTCACGAAAGAAGCATCGAACGTAGCTGCACGAGTAAAGCTCCAAGGGTAGTTATCACCATATGGTAAGATACGTGTATTAGGACCACCTAAGTTTTCCTCATATCCTGTGATATTTCCTTGTGCATCATATTTAGCAATTACACCTGGGTTAAATACACCGTTAGGATATGTTTTTCCACCATATTCAAATGGATATCCACCGTACTCAGCAGTAGGTCCACCTACGATAGGGAAATAACCGTTTTTATTAATACGGATGAACTTATCTTCATTAGCAACTAAATAATTACGCAAAGCATCACCTGTCAAACCATTTGGATTAATCAAGTTGTCTAAGAAACGTTGAGATTTCAAGTCAGACTCGCTGTAACGATAAGTTTGAGAAACAAAATCTCCACCGCTTCTCCAGTCAAATGTCATATTTAAGCTAAAGTTCTTGTATGATAAAGAAGTTTGTAAGCCTAATATGAAATCTGGGTTGAAGTTACCAATCTTAGTACGTGTATTGCTCGCATTGACAGATTGCCAAGAACCATCAGTATCCAATATTGGATAACCATAATATTTCGATGACTTGTCTTTTACTGTTACAATTTCAGCATCGTAAATATCACCAATCTTATCTCCTACGTATGTCCAAGCTCCACCTTTAGCATCTGTCCAAAGAGTATAGAAGCTCAATCCATCAGAAAGTTCTTTGATTGTTGTTTCGTTCTTGTAGAAGTTAGCTGTCAAATCCAATCTCCAACCATTCTTATCGATCGGTGTACCTCCAGCAGTTAATTCAATACCTTTAGATACTAACAAACCAGCGTTAATGTTCTTAGATGTAAAACCTGTAGAACCTGGAAGTGTAGTAGGAATGATTTGGTTACGATTTTCTACCGTATAATACGTACCTGAGAATCTTAAACGGTTTTTATACATCGTCAAATCAGCACCTAAATCATATGAAGTAGAAATTTCAGGCTTCAAATCTGGCAATAAAATAGTTCCAGATTTTGCCAAACGAGTTAATGAACCCCAAGCTTCAGGATTTTGCAAGGTATTGATCAAAGTGTAAGGATTGGTATCATTACCTACTTGAGCTACACCTGCACGTACTTTTAATAAATCAATTTTATCATTTGGAATCGCAAATGCTTCATTCAACAAGACACTTAAGGAAGCCGATGGATAGAAGTATGATCTGTTTTCAACTGGCAAAGTACTTGACCAGTCGTTACGAGCAGTTAAATCCAAATATACCATATCCTTGTATGATAAGTTGGCCATTCCGTAAGCACTATAAACTACTTTCTTCGTTTGGAAGCTAGTATAGTTAATATTTGTGTTAGCAATGTTTTGTAAAGTATACAAACCTGGGATAATCAAACCAGTTCCTCCTTTAGAAGAAGTACTTACATCAGAAGTTTTAGAACTTCTTGCATTACCTCCAACTGAGAATGATAAATGGAAATCTTCTACTGGTTTAGTCCAAGTAGCTAAGAAATCCACGTTACGCTCATAGCGATCTAAGTTAACTATACCATAAGCACCATTTTTCTCCCCTGTATACGACTTCGCAATTTTAGTCTCGCGAGTTTCTCCATACGTATCCAAAGCATAACGAGCCATTAAGCTTAACTCTGGAGTAATTTGATAATCCATTTTCAAGTTACCAAATGCACGATTACGCTCAAATCCGTTTTTCACTTCATAAGCTAAGAACCATGGGTTATTAAAGTTTCCGATAGATTGTGACTTCTGTTGCAAACCTTCTTGACCTGGAACCCAGTAATCTTTCAAGTCCATGATGTTGATGTGTGGAGAAACCGCATAAGCCCACTGTAATGGATTAGATCCTCTTTCACTTGCAGGACGATTGTTCGAGTTATTTCTACTCAAGTCAATGTTAGCACTCAATTTCAATTTGTTCGACAATTTGAAAGAAGAAGCAGCTGATAATGAGTTCTTGAATAAATCTGAACCAGGAATAATTCCACGGCTAGTCATATTTGAATAAGTCAAACGATAATTAGCTACATCATTTCCATTAGTAACAGAAACACCATTAGTTGTGGTAATACCTGTTTGAACAAAGTTTTTCACATTGTCTGCATACGATTTCAACTCGGTTGGAATTGGCTTTCCATCTGCGCCTTTAGGGCTGTTCCATTGAATGGCTTTGTATCCTTTATCCAATTCTGGCCCAATTCCTCCCGCTGATCCTTCTTCAATACTCAAAATTCCTCCTGGATACGGGTTATTGTCTGGAGTAAATGGAAGTACACCCGTTGCAAACTTCGAGTGCATTTTCAAAAACTTGTAAGGATTATCAAATACGGTGTTCGAAGTAATGTTCACCGTCATTTTCTTCGCCTTCGAACCATTTTTAGTCGTGATTAATACAACACCATTACCAGCACGTGAACCATAAAGAGCTGCAGCACTTGGTCCTTTCAATACCGATACGCTTTCTACGTTCTCTGGATTTAAGTCAGAGATTGCATTACCATAATCCACACGGTTATCATTACCGATTTGACCTACGTTATTCAAGGAGTTAATCACAGGTACACCGTCAATCACAAACAAGGGCTGGTTGTCATTACTCAATGACTTAGCTCCACGAATGATCATACTGACAGATGAACCAGTACCACCAGTAGCATTGATACTCACACCAGCTACTTTACCAGATAATGAGTTCAATACGTTTTCATTCACAACGCGACTTAAATCTTTACCTGCTACTTTACCCACCGAGTATCCAAGTGATTTCTCTTCACGTTTGATACCTAAGGCAGTAACTACTACCTCGTTTAATAAAGCAGTACTAGATGATAAAGAAACATCTACTACACTACGACTTCCGATACGAATATCTTGCGTATCAAAACCAACAAACGAAAATACTAAAACAGGATTCTGTCCGCTAACTTCAATGGAATAAGCTCCAGATGAATTAGTGGTTGTTCCTTTAGTGGTTCCTTTGAGTGAAATATTCACTCCTGGAAGTTCCGTACCATCCTGACTGGAAGTCACCTTTCCAGTGATCAGTCGGGACTGAGCGAAAGCAGCTGAATAGCACCCGGCTATCATGACCGCTACAAATAGAAAATGCCGAAACATTTTTACTGTAAAATTTAATCTCATAATTAAATAGATTTGGTTGAAAAAGACTTTACTCGGTATTCAGGGTTAAAAATTTTAACAAAAAAATGCATTATAATGGTTGAATAATTAAATAAATTTGTCAAATAGCACAACTATTCTAGCATAATAGCTGCATTTCATCTAAATTGACAACTTTAATAATTCAATGAAGGCTCATTTACTTAAAGTTTCGAACCAACCGCTACGTTCATTTAGTGTTAGAAGGGACATAGTTAATTACTTTTTTAACAAGTATCATTACCATCCGGAAATCGAATTGTTACTAATCGAAAAAGGGACTGGGACCCAGTTTGTGGGCGACAGTATTCAACGATTTCAAGACGGTGATTTACTGTTAATTGGATCAAATTGTCCTCACTATTTACGTAGTGATAACGTGTATTTTCAAGGGGATGAAGATTTAAAAGCCAGTGCTTTAGTCATCCACTTTAATCCAGATTTATTTGGAAATTCTTTTTTCAAGTTACACGAAAATCGTTTCGTTCTTCAATTACTAGAAGAAGCTAGAAAAGGAATTCGAATTCAAGGAGAAACTAAAAAACAAATAATTTGTCGGATGAACTCCATCCTTGACAATGAAAATGAAAACTTAGTTTTACACTTATATCAAATTCTCGATTTGCTATCTATGAGTAAGGAAAGAGAAATTCTTTCCATGGGTATCTTAGAGAATTCAACCAGTGAAAAAGAAACAGAACGCCTAAACTTAATCTACAATTATTCAGTCAAGCATTTCAAAAGAAAAATCAGCATCGATGAAATTGCCGGGATTGCCCATTTAAGCCCACTGTCTTTCTGTCGATATTTTAAAACCAAAACCAGAAAAAACTACGCCAGCTTCCTAAATGAAATTCGAGTAGAGTATGCCTGTAAGTTGATTAAAGAAAATCAATTTCTAGTGACTCAAATATGTTATGAATCTGGATTTAATAACTTTACCAACTTCAACAAAGCTTTTAAAAAAACCACTGGTAAAACTCCTTTTCAATATGCCAAGGAGTTTAATTAAAACCTGAATATGTTATTACCATTTTATCTAAACCTATCAAACAATGAACAACAAAAAATTAGTATTATCCTTACTTACAGTAGGGATGACATTCGGAACGGCATGGGCTATACGTGGACAGTTTGGACATGAGCATGGTGCCGCCTGGGCAGGAGCCATAGGATCTATGGCTATCATGCTGATAGCCAATCGACAAGACTGGTTTTCTAAAGCCTTTCAAGTCATCGTTTCTGGAGCCATGGGCTGGGGAATCGGAGGTGTTATGAGCTATGGTATGGTCGTAGGCTATGGCCGAGATACAGAATTTGTCAATGTCTATTATGGCCTAATTTCTCTGTTTGTCATTGGTGGACTTTATGGATTCATCGGTGGAGGCTTATTTGGACTTAGCTTGTCAAACTCTAGCAAAAGTCCTGTTGCTTGGCCACAGCTCTTAGTAGAAATGGTAGTAGGCGCACTTTTGTTTTACTTTTTCATCATCCAACAATACGAATGGCTCATGACTCCCCCTAGGGATGAATCTTGGGCAGGAGTTTTAGGCATGGCTGCGGCACTTACTTGGTTCATGTTTCGTACCAAACAATATTCTGCTTTACGCGTCGCGCTATTTGCTGGACTAGGTGGAGGTTTCGGATTTGCATTTGGTAATTTCCTCCAAGTGTTAGGACATGTTTCCGAAATTAAATTCAACTTCTGGAATGTCATGGAATATTCATTAGGTTTCTTTGGCGGCATCGGAATGGCCTATGGAACTTTTACTTCGCATTGGGAAGATACTACGGAAGAAAAGTATTCCAAACAGTGGTTTCCTATACTTATGTTGGTGCTGATTATTCCATTTACCATGTGGCAGCAAAATTTCCGCATGGACCGTTTAGAAAAAACCATCACACCTTTACTGAATGCTTCCGATCAAGCCATAGAACTCTCTGTTCGCTGGGACTCTCTATTATTGATACTTTTTGCAGGAATCTATTGGCTCAATGTTCATGCTAAATCTAAATCCTTAGGTTATGGGGATATCAAAAAATTCTTCATCGGCCATTTTGGACTTTATATGTTATTGAGCATACTCGTCACTGGAGCATTTTTAAGCACCTACCGCATTGAACAGTATTTATACATCGTAAATTTTGTCATCATCTTATACCTTCTCACACAGGTGGAGGTCGACTTTGAAAATCAGCTGATTTCATGGAATACTTATGCCAAAAATTTCGGAATTGTCTTGGCATTCATCGCGGTTTTAGCCTATGTAGCTGCAAGCTCACACGATGAAATTAAAGGTTCCCACAAAAGATTTGGAGAAGTAATTCCCCTAGAAACGCCCAAACCATAACATGAAAAAAATCCATCACCTTCTTTTTGGAATAGCTCTCTTGGGGGCTATTCCTTCCTTTTCACAAAATTTCAATTGGCCACAAGGCAAAAAAATGGCCTTGAGCCTTAGTTTTGATGACGCCCGAGGGAGTCAAGTCACGCAGGGAACTCCACTACTCAACCAGTATGGAGTTAAAGCCACTTTCTTCCTTAACCCAGGTGCTATGGAAAAAAACCTAGCTGGCTGGAAAAAAGCAGTTGCCGCTGGTCATGAAATAGGAAACCATAGTACATCTCACCCTTGTACTGGAATTTTTACTTGGTCTAGAACTAATGCATTAGAAAATTATACCATGGAAAAAATGGAGAAGGATATTCTGGATTGTAACACATCCATTGAAAAAAACCTAGGAGTGAAAGCCGAAGTATTTGCCTATCCATGTGGACAAACCTTTATAGGAAATGCCACTCAAACACAAAGTTATGTACCTCTGATTGCTAAGCATTTTTTACTCGGAAGAGTATGGAAAAGTGAGGCGCCTAATGACCCTAACTACCATAATTTTGCCCAATTGACGGGCATTGAAATGGATGGACAAGATTTTGAGCAAATCTTACCTTTGATTGAAGAAGCACGAAATTCGGGAAAATGGCTTGTTTTAGCTGGTCATGAAATGAATGAGTCGGGCAATCAAACCACCCGACTCAGTATGCTCAAAAAACTCATGGAATATGCCAATAATCCAGCCAATGGTATTTGGATAGCTCCCATGGGAACAGTGGCCAAATACATTCAATCTCGTTAAACTAAAGGAGCAAAATCCAGGTTTTTTACCATCGGTAATTTCAAATAATCTTGGATTAATTGATCCAATGCAGAGGTTTCCTTCGGCGTTAAATGACCCACTTCACGGCGGGTAGCTAAACGAATAGGGAAGCCTCTTTTTTGTAATACGTATTTTGCACTGGTTGGATAAACTGTATGCATTACATCCATATTATCAATAAAGAACTTTTGCACGGTTGCCACTTGATCTTCTTTCCCTGGCGCATTAAAGTTGGCACATAGCCATGCGATCAATTCAGGAAAATAATTCCCTTGAATACACGATAAGCCCATGGCTCCAGCCTTCAATACCGACACAGCATGACCCATATAGGCATCATATAAGCCAAAGTTGTAGCCTTGAGCTGTACGAATTCGCAAAGCCACTTTCGCTAAATCTAAGGACGTATCTTTATGATAAACTAGTCGCCCAGAAGGCAATAGATCTTCTAACACTTCTTGACTAATCAAACGTTTGTAGGGTACTGGGCATTCGTATATACCAAACGGGATCCCCGGTGTCAAATCCATGAAATGGTGCATATGCTTTAAAAACTCCGCATCAGACTCATCTTCCTTGACCATCAAGTTATTCAATACAATCACGGCATCTACTCCCAAGGCATAAATGGCTCTAGAAAAATCTGCCATTTCCTCTATACTTTCTCCTAGTGTACCAGTAGCCACCACAGGAACTCGTCCCGCTGCCGTTTTCACTACTGTTTCGATTAAACTCAATCGTTCAGCTCGAGATAATTCATACATTTCACTCGACAAACAATTGGCAAATAAACCAACTGAACCTGTCTGGATATACATTTCTGTTAAACGGGCTATTCCTTCTAAATCTAAAGAATGATCTTCTTTGAAGGTACTTATCATCACGGGTACGAAACCCTTTGGTAATTTCTGCTGCATCATTTTTACTATTTACTAATCAATTTTTGAACAAGGCGACCAATTAATACAATGGAAATGGTTCCTAGTACTACGGTCATTTTAGAATCAAATGGACTCTGATAAGCCTCTGGAAAGCTATCTTTAAAGGATATCCAAGCAATGATGGCTACACCTGCTATGGCACCAATTTTGGCAGCCAAGTTTTCCACCTTCTTGGATAAGAATCCCAGCAAGAATATCCCCAGCATACCACCAGCGAAAATTCCTGATAATTTCCACCAAACATCTAAGAGGCTTTTAACTCCAATCATGCTAATTCCAAAGGTGATACCAAGCAAGCCCATAATCACTGTGGCAATATGCAAGACTTTCAATTGCTTAGCTGCTGGTAAGTCCTTTTGAACATACCGTAAATAAATATCCTTAAGAAAAACGGTTGCCGAACTATTCATTCCACTACTCATGGTACTCATAGCTGCCGACAATAGCGCTGCCATCAATAAGCCTAATAAACCTTTAGGAATCTGAGTCTTCATGAAAAATGGCAAAACTCGGTCGCCATAATCAGATGGTTTTAACGCATCTATCGCAATACTTTTTTCTGCAGAAACCTGTTGCTTCAATTCTAAAATCAAGGCTGGGTTTTCCATATAAAAAGTATAAAGCGCTGTCCCGATAAAGAAGAATAAACAAGAAACAGGAACGAAATAAACCACGCATAACCAAATACTTTTAGCCGCCTCTTTAGCGTCTTTCGCAGTATGATATCGTTGAATATAATTTTGATCAATTCCGAAATTGGTCAAATTAATAAAGAAGCCATACATCAAAACCACCCACACGGAGCTCGTACTAAAATCAGGGTTGAAACTTCCTAAGCTAAATTTATCATCACGAATACCAACTTCAATGACTTTTGAAAAACCCGTTTGATGAATAATGATCCCCACAATCATGAGAGCACCCATTGTCTTCAAAATTGCCTGTATTACCTCCGTCCAGATGACAGCTTCCATACCACCTAAAACGGTATAAAATATGATACATAAACCTGAAACGATAATAATCAAACGCATATCCACGCCTGTTAGAGCATTGATAGTTAGAGCTATACCATAAAAGATTGTCCCCATCCTGGCCAATTGGGTCATGATAAAACAGACCATAGCATAGGTACGAGCCCATGCTCCAAAGCGTTTTTCTAAATGCGTATATGCACTAACTTCTCCCGAGTTTCGATAAAAGGGAACGAAATACTTCGTAGATACCCAAGCCGCAAAGGGTATAGATAAACTAAAAACAAAAGGATTCCAGTTAGAGCCGAATGATTTCCCAGGATCACCTAAAAAAGTAATCGCACTTAAAAATGTAGCATAAAAGCTCAATCCTAATGCCCAGCCAGGAATTTGACCAGAGGCTGTAGTAAATTGCTCGGAACTATTATTTTTCCTAGAAAAATAAATACCTATAGCCACCATGCAGAGTAAATATACAACGATGATGCTAAGATCAAGAACAGGTAGAGTCATATTATAAGGTGATCACAACGTGCTTAATCTTCTCTCTCTTCCAAGTATAGGTAATATGGATTTTACCATCTTTCGTTTGGATCACTGCTGGATAGGAGAATTCCGCCTTGGGCTCTTTTTCCAATACGGCTAGTTCTTTCCAAGTTTTACCATCCGATGAGATCGCCACATTAAGTGGAGAACGTTTCCCTCCCCATTCTTGTGATTCTTTGGTCACATGATTGTAAATCAACACTTGGCGACCATCCTTTAATGTAACCGCATCTGTACCCGAATTTGGGTTTGGAAGAGAAGTTGCTTTTAAAGGCGACCATGTTTTGCCCTGATCAGAAGAAAAAGATTCTAGAATGTACCCATTCTTACTGCGACAAAGAATTTGTAAACGTCCGTCTTTTAAGAATAACACACTTGGTTGAATAGCTGAAAACTCTTTTCCATCATTAATGGCTTCTGTGCGGGACCAAGTACGACCACCATCTTTTGTCATTTCAAAATGTAAACGCCAGCCATTGTCTTCTGAGCTAGTAGGACAAAGTAAAGTGCCATCTTTTAGCATTACTGGCTTATTTTTGATGGGACCTAAGATTCCTAATGGAAGTCTTTCAGTATTTGACCATGTTTTTCCTCCGTCTTTGGAACGCTTAATCATCCCCCACCAATCTTGCGGAGTTGGGCCTTCTTTATAAAATAATAATAGTTCCCCTCCTTTAGAAGCTGGCATTTGGAATAAAACTGGATTCCAAAGTGGATAACGAATGGTACTGTTCTGAACACCATTGGCCACCTCCACCGGAGCTGTCCATTTGCCATTCACCATTCTACTCACCCAAATTCCAACATCGGGGTGACGCTCTTCTGTACCTCCAAACCAGGCAGTAACTAAACCTGTGGGAGTCTCTTCAATGGTAGAAGCGTGGCACGAGGGAAATGGTGCCTTCTCATAAATAAATTCTGAGCTTGTAATTTGCGCGAAAGCTCCTTGACCTAGCACCATCAGTGCTAGTATATACAAAATTTTCATAGTTAAATAGGTTCAATGGAAAGCGAAATTACACTATTTATGAGAAAATCATCCTTTTTGCCCAAAGTTTTGAAAAAAAAGAGTCTTCAATGCTTGATTTCAATTTTTCACAAATCCCCCATGTGGCCCTAAAACGCATACTTAAAGGACATCCTTAATTTGAATACCTGATAAAATCTGAAAGCCATTTATATGTAATATCTTCATCTCTCCTTCTGTTTTATTACTTAAAGTGGTTCGTTTATCTTCAAAACCTGCCAATAAAGTTGTGTAATGCTGCCTGATTTCCCAATGTTCAGGCACAAATAGCGTGGCCCCTCCCATGATTTGAGTAATCTCAATGCTGATCGAATCTCCTTCAAATGCAACTTGGCTAAAGTCCAACTCTAAGCCTGCTACTATGTTTGTTATGTTGGCTCCTTTAAACTCTTTACTGGTCGCCTGAATGGTCGTTGAATTAAATACATTGGATATAGCAATAAAGGGTGCATCATTCAAAGAAAAATTGACCGTCGATTGGTTGGAAGAGCCTCCCCAGTTTCCCATAGGCGGGCCCCATGGTGCTTGGCCTTTTTTGCGGTTCGACTTCTGAATCATAGAAATTCCGATAATAATGAAAACGATGGGTAGTGTATATTCAAATATATCAACATCCATAAATTCTCGATCCACCAAGAAAACCCCACCAATTAATACTGGCCAAATCCAGTTATTCCTCTGAAAAGAACTACTAATTCCAGAAACAAGCCCAATGACAATCAACAAAACGGGCCAAGTAAATATCCAATCAGGTAATTCAAGCCAATCTGCTTGGCGAATTAAAAATACGATTCCAACCAAAAGAAAAACAATGCCAACGGAACCGCTTGATTTTGAAGTAGATTTTTTGCTCATGAGTATAGGGTATAAATTTATCCTTCAATTAAAGAAAAAGGTCAAATGGCTTCATCAACTTTGGGATAAACGGAGAAACAACCTAGGTGAATTGTAAAAATCGCCCGTTCAAATGTTGTCAAAGCCACGCAAAAGACAACTATTTATACATCTTAATAATAAAATCTAGCATATTGATTAAATTCTCTTTTTAGATCGTTTTTGAGATACTTCGAAACCTAATAAATACGCTAACTTGCGTTAACTAAACCTATCAAACATTATGCGTAATATTATACTCCTATGTCTTTGTCTAAGCGTTCTCGCTTGTTCGACAGAGAAAAAGAATGTTCCTACACTTTCCAAAGAACACCAAAAAGCCTTAGATGATTTTCAAATCATGGATGGTTTTGAGATTGAAATGGTGGCTGCGGAGCCGCTAGTAGCCGACCCTGTAGCCATGGAAATAGATGAAGATGGCAACTGGTTTGTATTAGAAATGCCGGGTTATCCTTTGGACTTAAGTAAGACTGGGCAAGTTCGCAAACTCATGGATACCAATGGGGATGGTTATCCCGACAAATCCGAGGTTTTTGTGGATAGTTTGACCCTACCCATGGGAATTATGAAATGGAAAAAAGGAATCATCGTAGCAGATGCCCCTAATATCCTGTATTTTGAAGATACCAATGGCGACAATAAAGCGGATAAAAGAGAAGTTATTTTAACTGGCTTCTCCTTGTCGAACCCTCAGCATAATATGAATACGCCTAAATTCGGTCTTGACAACTGGATTTATTTAGGCCATTCTGGATCCATCAATTCCTTTGCCTATGAATATCTTTTTGGCGATAAAGGAAGTGATATCCGCTACCCGGCCAATCCTAAGGCAAACATCCTTCCCAAAAACGGAAATGGGCGCAATGTTCGCTTCAAACCCGATAGTTTCGGACTGGAATCCATGTCTGGAGAAACTCAATACGGGCACACATTTGACCCATGGGGGCATCGTTTTTACACCGATAATGCCGATCACCTCTACCATGAAGTATTGGATGCTCGCTATACCAGCACCAATCCCAATTTAGTCATTCCTGAAGCCATGGAAAAAATCCCTGATCATGGTGACGCTTGTGAGGTCTATCCAATTTCGGAAAATCCCAATCATCAATTGTTAACAGATGTGGGGGTGGTGACATCTAGCTGTGGTATCACTTGGTATGACGGAGGTGCTTTTGGCAGAGATTTTAGTCAAGTGACGTTTGTGGGAGAGCCCGTACACAATTTGGTTCATGCCGATATCATTGAATCCAAAGGCTCAACCTTTTCTGGTAAAAGACTTTTAGAGAAAAAAGAGTTTTTAGCTTCCAAAGACCCATGGTTTAGACCTGTCAATTTTTATGTTGGACCCGATGGTGCTTTATATGTGATTGATTATTACCGACAATTAATCGAACATCCTGAATGGATGTCTGAAGAGGTAAATAAAAGTGGGGCCTTATACAATGGAAAGACCAAGGGGCGTATTTATCGAATCACGAAAAAAGGAAGTGCCGGAATGAATTGGATGAATGAAACTCATTTATCGAAAGAATCTTCCGAAAAGCTAGTTGAACTACTACAATCAGACAATGGTTGGTTCCGAAAAACCGCACAACGTTTATTGTTCCATCGTAAAGATGTGTCTGTTGCTCCTGCTTTGAAAGAAATTATTGCCAAGAAAGAAGCAGAAGCTAGTGTTCCTGCCTTATGGCTATTGTCAGACTGGGGTAAATTGACCCCAGAAGACTTGGTCTCAGCTTTAGAAAATAAGACAGCAGGAGTGCGTGAAAATGCCCTGAAAATTGCCGATCACCAATGGAGTTTACCAGCCTTTGCTTCAAACAAAGAACTTACCCAATCACTTATACAAACAGCCAAAGACACGGATGCCCGAGTACGTTTTCAATGGTTATGTTCATCTGCCTTTTTTACTTTTCCTGAAGCTGTAGCTCTAAGAAGCAACATCCTAAATCAAGACATTGATGACCACTGGGTAGGAGTAGCAGCCATAGCTGCATCCAAAGGATCCGAGATGAGTTTATTAAAAGGTGCCATTACGCATTTTGGGAATAAGCCTTCTGAGGGAAAAGAAAATTTCTTTGCCTATGTTGCTGCAGCATTAATGAAAAAGCAGGATGTTAGTTTCTTGCCATTAACCAGTGATGCCCAAGTCAGTAATGATTGGTGGCAAGCCGCTTTATTAAAAGGCCTTGCTAATTATGCGGAATATGCTGAAAAGAAAATTAGCTTAGACGAAAATCAAAAAAATGCGCTTGCTAAATCCTTCTTGATTTCTCCAGATACGAAAATGCGCTATGCCATCATTGGGGTATTTAAAGCGGTAGGTTTACCTACTGACAAGACTTTTGCTAAACAGGTTTTTGCCAAATTTTCGGGTAGTCAAGATGCCAAATTTCAAGAGGATGCCTTGGCCCTGTTAACCTTACAAAAGGACCCAGCCTTCACAAGCAAATTAATTGCGTTCATTCGTACTTCTACCAGTGAATCCATTCAATTGGCCAGTATTAAAGCTTTGCCTAATCAGATTTCAGCACAAGAAATGGCTCAGATTAATCAGGTATACCAACAAATGAAAATGCCTTCTCGAAAGGCTTGGATTCGCTACCAAATTGTAAATGAAAAATACATGATTCCCCTGTTGAAGGAAATTGCCAATAAAAATATCCCAAAAACAGATTTAGAATGGCCACAATTTGTCGAATTGATGAATTCATATGATGCCAATATCCGGAAATTAGCCCGTGAAGTATTGGCCATCAGCGAGGATAGAAAAGCCGTTTTACAGAATTATTTACCCGCTGCAGACATGGCAGGAAATGCCGCAAAAGGAAAAGAAATATTTAAGACAAACTGTACTGCTTGTCATCAAATCAAAGGCGTAACGGGTATTGCTTTTGGACCGGATTTATCTACCTTAAAAAGCAGAAATGCGCTATCCATCATCACTGAAATCATCAATCCAAATAATTCCATTGCAGATAAATATGGTAACTGGGATTTACAGCTTTCAGATGGGACAAGGCTCTCGGGAATTATTACTTCTGAAAATGATAATTCGCTAAGCTTAAAACAAATGGGCGGAACTGTTCAAACCATTGAGAAATACTTAATAAAATCAAGAGTGTCTTCCAAGGTTTCTGCCATGCCAAATGGCTTAGATGCCAATATCAAATTGCAAGATATGGCTGATTTGGTGGCATTTATCAAAGGAATTTAATGCTTAAAATTGTTAGGGTTGCCAGCGTTTGGAACGCTGTCAACCCTGTTACAAAAACAAAATAATCGAATTTTTTATTCAAGAATCTGATATATTTGGACATTCTCTCAAATAACCTATTTACTGATAATGATGTCCAAATTACCTCTTACATTGCTTGCCCTATTACTAGCATTTTCAGCCTTTTCTTTTAAACCAAAAAAAGAAAAGTGGGTATCCCTTTTCAACGGTAAGGACATCAACGATTGGACGGTGAAAATCTTTCATCATGAAGTAGGAGATAATTATGGCCAAACTTTTCGGGTAGAGGATGGATTGATCAAAGTACGATATGACCAATACGAGCATTTCAATAATCGCTACGGGCATTTGTATTATAAAAAACCTTTTTCGTATTATAAACTTCGATTGGAATACCGTTTTACAGGCATTTGGAGAAAAGATGCCCCAGATTATACCTTGAAAAACTCAGGTGTCATGTTCCATGCTCAGGATCCTAAAACCATCCTAAAAGAACAAGACTGGCCTATCTCGGTAGAAATGCAGTTCCTGGCGGGACTAGGTGATGGTAAACCCCGACCAACTGGAAACATGTGCTCGCCTGGTACCGATGTGTTCTATAATGGACGAATTGATCCAAGGCATTGCATCAACTCCAGTTCCAAGACCTACGAAGGAGATCAATGGGTAAAAGCAGAATTGGTCGTTCTGGGCGATTCTTTGGTTAGTCACTATATCAATGGCGAAAAAGTATTGGAATATGCTCAACCTCAAATCGGTGGAGGTGTGGCCAATGGCTATAATCCTGCCATTAAAATTGATGGGAAATTATTAAAAGAAGGATTTATCGCGCTTCAAAGTGAAGGTCAAGAAATCGATTTTAGAAATATCGAAATTCAGGTTTTACCTATTCCTAAATATAGGAAAAAATGAGGCAGAAAAAGACTCGTTGGCTACTTGTTTGCTTCATTCTCCTGTGTTCCTTAACTCAGGCGCAGATTCCCATATTTGAAGCCTCCGTCAAACGAGTCCTTTTCCTAGGAAACAGTATTACCTATGCCGCTGGATATGTCCAAGCCATAGAAGCCTACCATAAGGCCCATTTCCCCCAACAAAAAATTGAATTCATCAATGTGGGCTTACCCAGTGAAACAGTCTCAGGCTTGTCGGAAGAGGGTCATGCCGATGGACGTTTTCCAAGACCCGATTTGCATGAACGATTGGATCGTGTGCTACTTCAAACGCAACCCAATATCGTCTTTGCCTCCTATGGCATGAATGATGGTATTTACCTTCCTCTAGACTCGCTTCGATTTCAAAAATTCAAGGATGGTATCCTTTGGTTACACACCCAAATTGAGGCTCGAGGATCTAGAATCATCCATTTGACTCCTGCTCCATTTGATGAGGAATTAGGCAAAAAACCAGGCTATGCCCAAGTCTTGGATCACTATTCGGAATGGCTAATGCAACAAAAATCATGGGAGGTAATCGACGTACATTTTCCAATGAAGGCTTACCAAGCTTCTCAGCAAAAAACCGATCCTAATTTTGCCTTAGCCAAAGATGGTGTACATCCTGGGGAATTAGGACATTGGATCATGGCTCAACAAATTTTACGCTATTTAGGTCAAAAAAACATCCTTCAATTCCCAACCATTATTCAAGCTTTGTCCCCCATCAAAGACCCCAATTCTTTTTTCCAATTAATTGTCAAACGACATAATCTGATGAAAGATGCGTGGCTTGGTTCTACCGGACATCTTCGTCCTGAAATGAAAAAAGGACTTCCATTGATGGAAGCCCTAGCATTATCTCTAGAAATAGACAAACAAATAGAAGCTTTGCTCGCTCCTTAGTCGACCATCAATTGCTCAAACAAAAATAATTGAGACGATTTAGGGTCCACTTTTATCCTCACGGCTTCCATATCTGCCTCACCAAAAACCTGCAAACGCGTAAAATTCAAAATCGTCGATTTCTTATCGGGCATCAATAAGGGCTTCTCTATTAGCAAACGATGGGAATCTCCATTAATCCATAAAACCGGTTTTCCATATGCCCTAGTTAAGGCTGTAAGCTTCTCCACGATTTGGGTAAAACCAGTGGGAACAGCACCATGATAAAACATATCTGCTTGGGTGAAAAAAACTAGGCCCATTTTAGAATTAGCCCTTGCAAAAACTTCTTCCAACCACGCTTCATTCGCTTTTTCCCGCTCATTAAATTCGGTGTTATCAGCATTAGCGCCTTTCAAATTATTATTGGACCCCACTAAGTGTATCGTGGCAAACTGTATCCCACCGTATTCCCACGCATTATTTTCTACATAATTGGCAAAGGATGGATTTTCGGATTGAGACACTAATTTAATTTTCTTCTTTCCAAAGCTTTCTTTCTTAGCAAAAAACACTTTTCTCAACTCCTTCAACCGCTCATTCGGATCAAATTCTCCTGCTGCTTTGCGGTTACAATCCGTCCATTCATTATCTCCTGGAGTATAAACCAAAGGCTGATCAAATGTCTCAAAATATTGATGGATTTTATAAAAGTACTCGGTAGAGCAAGGGGTTGACCCTGATTTGATATCCCCAACATGCACGCTAAAAACAGGCTTTTCTTGATTGATTTTTTTAATCACTCCTTCAAATCGCCCATAATCATCTGGAAGTTTGTAGGGCATATCCCCAAAGGCAATAAAATCAAATTTTTTGGCTTGCCCAAAGCTGCCAAAGCCTAGCAAAAGGCTAAATAATAAAGTGAATAAAAATTTCATATGAATAGGTTTATTGTTTCTGTTTTACTTTTTCAAAAGCAGTATCATAATCTTCCCTCAATGTCCCCATCACCCGGTCCCAAAATAGAAGGTATAAACCATAATTTCCCTTGAAATATTTATGGTGTTGGTTATGACTTACCGAGGTATTAATCCATTTACCAATCCACGATTTGGAAAATCCAGCAGGATATAATTCCCAGCCCAAATGTCCATAGGCATTGTAAATAATGGAAAAAAAGAAAAACAAGTAAATATGACTTTGATGTACGGGAATCGTAAATACAAACAAGACAAAAATACCCGTTTCCACAATGGATTCCAGAGGATGAAAGGCATAGGCAGCCCAAGGAGATGGATTGGTCGACAAATGATGTACTTTATGCACCCATTTAAAAATACTTGGATGATGCATGATTCGATGTGCCCAATAAAAATAGGTATCATGCATTAAAAACATTAACAAATAGGCAAACCAATAATAAGCCCAGCCCAAGCCATCCATCCTGTCGTATAAAGTAGTATATGGACGAACTGCAGGATTTTGAACAATGAAGATGGGGACTGCCGCAAAAAGGATGATAGTCCCTAAAGAATACCCAATTTCACGGAGGTAATCATTCAATTTGGGATAAGCCGCTTGTATTTTTTTATTGGACAATCCCTTTTTAAAAAGAACATAGAAAATCAAGAAATAAGCTCCTGCTACCAAATAGTATCGACTACCAATACTAAATAAAATTTGAAGGTATTTTTCTACGGTCATGGGTTTAAATTTGACTAGTAAAAATATGGAATTCATACGGCTAAAAAAACTTTGATGGAGCGAATTCAAACTCATTCATCTAATTTTAAAATTTATGAAACAGAAAAGCCTAGATTAGCGTTACCAATAAGATTCCTTACCCCATCACATGAGTCAAGAAAATAAAAGAGCTTTCTATTTTAAACTCTATGAGCCTGAAAATCAGAGCCCTTTCGATAAGCTTTTTGCCATCTTTAAAGAATTGATTGTTCATACTTCTGGGGATTTGGATGAGGCTCTTGACTGGCTTCGGGAATTAGACAAGGAATATCAACTGACGGATGAGGCCTATACCATCGACGATTTTATCGAAGACCTGAAAAAAAGAGGTTATATCCGCGATGAAACCAAAGAAGACGGAAGTCCGGGTTTAGGCATTACTGCCAAAACAGAAAGAGCCATCCGCCAACAAGCCTTAGATACCATTTTTGGTGACCTAAAACGCAGTGGTTCGGGGAATCATAAAAGTAAGCATCCCGGTTCCGGAGACGAACATACGGGCGAGTTCAGAGAGTATCGATTTGGAGATAGTTTAGAAAAAATATCGTTGACAGAGAGTTTGAGAAATGCCCAAATCAATCATGGCATGGACCAATTCCAATTAAGTGAAGAAGACCTAGTGGTCGAGGAATCCTTGCATAAATCTCAAATGAGTACCGTGCTCATGATTGATATCAGTCATAGCATGATTTTGTATGGAGAAGACCGCATAACCCCCGCCAAAAAGGTAGCCATGGCATTGGCTGAGCTCATTACCACACGTTATCCCAAGGATACTTTGGATATTTTGGTTTTTGGTAATGATGCTTGGAGTATTTCCATCAAAGATTTGCCCTATCTCAAAGTAGGTCCTTACCATACCAATACGGTGGCTGGCTTACAGTTGGCCATGGATATTTTGAGAAGAAAAAGAAATACCAACAAACAAATCTTCATGATTACTGATGGTAAGCCTAGCTGCGTGAAATTACCTAATGGAGAATATTACATGAATAGCAATGGACTCGATGAATACATTGTTGATAAATGCTATACTCAGGCTCAGCAAGCCCGAAAATTGCATATTCCCATCACAACTTTCATGATTGCGCGAGATCAATACCTGCAACGCTTTGTGAATGAATTTACCCAAGCCAATCAAGGAAAAGCATTTTATACGGGATTAAAAGGATTGGGAGAAATGATCTTTGAAGACTACGAAACGAATCGAAAAAAACGCATTAAATAAAGCCACATGTCAATGAACACAATTGCCACTTTAGGAGAACTAAAAAAATCAGGATATACCTGCAGAGACATCAAGGACGAATTAAGACAAAATTTGATCGCTAAAATCAAAGCGGGACAAACCCCATTTGAAGGGGTGCATGGTTTTGAACATACCGTTATTCCTGAACTAGAAAGAGCTATTTTATCAAGACATAACATCAACCTACTTGGTCTTCGTGGACAAGCAAAAACACGCTTGGCTCGCTTAATGGTCAGTCTGTTGGATGAATATATTCCCTTTGTCAGTGGTTCAGAAATCAATGATGATCCCTTCCAGCCTATCTCCCGATATGCCAAAGATTTGATCGCCGAAAAAGGAGATGCGACCCCCATTTCTTGGTTGCACCGTGATGAACGTTTCTTTGAAAAACTAGCTACGCCTGATGTGACCGTGGCAGACCTAATTGGAGACGTTGACCCCATCAAAGCAGCTAATTTGAAGTTGTCCTATGCCGATGACCGAGTGATACATTTTGGAATGATTCCTCGTGCCAATCGCTGTATTTTCGTCATCAATGAATTACCCGATTTACAAGCCCGTATTCAAGTGGCCTTGTTCAATATTTTACAAGAAGGGGATATTCAAATCCGTGGCTTCAAATTGCGCATGCCTTTGGATTTGCAATTCATTTTCACAGCTAATCCAGAAGATTATACCAATCGTGGAAGTATTGTGACCCCATTGAAAGACCGTATTGGATCTCAAATCTTAACGCATTATCCAGAAAGTATTGAAATTGCTAAAACCATTACAGCCCAAGAAGCCAAGCTAGAAAAAGAGCAAAAAGAGCGTGTCTATGTTCCTGAATTGGCCATGGATATTTTGGAGCAAATCAGTTTTGTAGCTAGGGATAGTGAGTTTGTAGATGCCAAAAGTGGCGTTAGTGCCCGTATGAGCATTACAGCTTTAGAGAACTTGATGAGCGCTGCTGAAAGACGTTCATTGCGTGCAGGAGATGATTATACTTCTTTACGATTGTCGGATTTTATGGGCATCGTGCCTTCGATCACTGGAAAAGTGGAGCTGGTCTATGAAGGCGAGCAGGAAGGGGCGGCAGAAGTGGCCCAACAATTGATTAGTCAGGCAGTTCACCATTTTTTCCCAAACTATTTCCCTAAAATTGAGAAGCTGCACAAAAAAGATTTGGTAAGTCCATATGACTCGCTTTTGGAATACATCTTTACCGAAGGCGGCGTGGTGATTACGGATGATTGCTCGGATGCCGAATACCAAAGCAGCTTAGACTCCATCCAACCTTTGGATGATTTAATAAAGAAATACATTCCTAAAGTCAAGAAAGAAGATCGCTATTTCATGAAAGAACTAGTCCTTTGGGGATTGGCCGAATACCGTAAATTAAGCAAGGAACGCATTACGGAAGGGTATCAATTTAAGGATCTGCTTTAATAGGTATTAGTTATTAGGGTTTAGTGTTATAAATGAAAAATGTAGAATGAAGAATTTTTAGCTAGGACGGAAATTCCCAGGTTAAATTTACATTTGATTATGGTGCACATAGGCAAATCATTCTGTTTTCATAACTATATCAAATTGATTCCCTAAAATCTGTGGGAACAAACGAGTGTAATATTTACTATTATTTGAAGAACAAGAGTAAATTTTCATTTTTTTTACCCTCGTATAAAAAACAAGAGCAATTTGCTTAGGTAATTTTGTAATGAAATCCCTGAATTTGAATTGGATATAATTAATAGAAAACTATCTACCTATTTCGTGACAAGTCACCACAAATTCTACATTCTACATTCCTAATTCTACATTTCCTAATAAGAAACCACCTGCCCATCTTTTAATAGACGTTCTTTCAACAGCGAATAGGGCACTTGCTGGGTGCTGGTTTTTTGTTGGATGGCTAATACGGCGGCAGTGGCAGCAGATTGACCTAATATCATGAAGACGGGTTCCATACGGATTGATCCATAGGCAATGTGCGAGCTGGAAAGACAAACAGGCACTAACAAATTTTGACATTCCTGCTCTTTGGGAACAATGGATCCATAACTGATGGAATAAGGTTTGTCTGGATGCACCCCAATATCTCCTTCATTTTGAACATAGCCATCCGCTGTGACAAATCGCTGGGCATTATGTGAGTCCAAAGAATAAGATCCCATCCCAATCGGTTCTTCAATCTTCGTTTTTCCCAAGGCATCCGCTTCTTTCATGACGTATTTGCCCAGCATTCTTCTCGCCTCTCTCACGTATAATTGATGCGGCCAGCCCCCATTATCTTTAAATTCATCTTTGGCTAAACCCCAGGTTTTCATGCGTTCCTGAACTTCTGAAGGTACTCTTGGGTCATTTTGCAAGAAATACATCAATCCCTTTTGGTATAATTCATGCTCCTTGATGATGGTTTTTCTGCGTGCATAAGTAGCCTCTGGATAATCGTAGTTTTTACCTATGAAATCAGTACTAAACGGTCCATGATTATTGGTATCGGTCTTTCGGTTAGGTATGGCATCAAACTTATCAAAGGTCTCTCGCCAACCGCTTTCAAAAACCCGGGCATAGAGCGTGTATCGATCTGGATTATATCCTTCAGGCTTAGGAAAAGCAATCCGATTGTCGGGGTGATTGCTCAAACACATCCGAAAACAATAGGCCTGAATTTTATGATCGCCCGAACCATTAGGTCCAGGTTTTTCCATGGATACTTCAGGTAATAAGCCGCTGCTTGGGTCATTGGCAACCTTATACGGACTAATCTTCGATTTGAAATAATGCCCATGCTGAAAAACTCCAACCTGTACCCCATTCCACTTTTCTCCATACACCGAATTCGCTTCTCTACCTACATGGTACTTAACCCCAGCTAAGGCCATCAAGTCGCCCTCATAGCTAGCATCAATGAACATTTTACCCACAAATCGCTTCTTGGACAGGGTTGTTATCTCCTGAATTTTAGCATCTTTTAAACGAATGCCTTGTCGACTCCGGTCCAAAAATTCCTCGCGCAAAACCTGAATTTGGTATTCTTTAACCAAATCTTCCATCACCTGCTCTGCGGCATGTGGCTCAAAAATCCACATGGTTTTATTGGCGCCATCCATCGCCACAGTTCCTTGGCCCTTATTGCCAAACTGCGATTTCTTTTCCCAAAGCCAATTTTCTTCTTTTTGATAATGCTGATAAATACGTTGATAAAATTCTCTCGATAAACCTCCAATCACCTCTTTGTTTCCTGTATCTGAAAATCCCAAACCGCCAGATGTAAGTCCGCCCAAATGTTTGTCGGGCGAAACGACGATAACACTATGTCCCATTTTTTTCACTTGTACAGCCGCAATGATGGCAGAAGCATTTCCCCCGTACACAATCACATCGGCAGAATAGGTGCTTTTTTGTGCCCAAGTAGGCAGAAAAATACAAGTAAGAAATACGCCAATCAGAACCTTATAAACTTTCATAATTTGTCAACATAAGATGAAAAAACTAGGCCAAAATACCTTTGACCAATTTGCCATGCACGTCGGTTAATCGGAACCTACGACCCTGGTATTTATACACTAATTGCTCATGGTCTATGCCCATCAAATGCAACAATGTAGCCTGAAAATCGTGCACATGCACGGGATCTTTGACGATATTATAACTGAAATCATCCGTCTGACCAAAAGTCGTCCCAGCCTTCACACCCGCTCCTGCCATCCACATGCTAAAGCATTTAGGATGATGATCTCGTCCATAACCTGTTGGCGATAATTTTCCTTGAGAATAAACCGTTCTACCAAACTCCCCACCCCAAATGACCAATGTATCTTCCAACATACCTCTACGCTTCAAATCCATAATTAAAGCTGCTGTAGCCTGATCAGTTTGCTTGCACTGATTAACGATGTTTTTGGGCAAACTATCGTGATGATCCCAACCTTGATGATAGAGCTGAACAAAACGCACATCTTTTTCCAATAATTTTCTAGCTAATAAGCAATTCGCGGCAAAGCTTCCTTTATCTCGACTATTAGGCCCATACAAATCAAACACTTCCTGAGGTTCATCCGAGACATCCATCACTTCGGGAACAGAGGTTTGCATTTTGAAAGCCATTTCATACTGGGCTATTCGAGCATCTACTTCTGGGTCACCCCAAGATTCATTTTGCAATTGGTTCAATTGTTTCAAATAATCCAACATTTCTTGACGATCCTTCCCATCGTATCCTTCTGGATTCGATAAGAACAAAACAGGGTCTTTACTGGACCTAAATTGAACACCTTGATGCTCCGAAGGCAAAAATCCATTTCCCCAAAGTCGGGCATATAATGGCTGATCTTTAGATGCATCCTTAGACACCATGACAATGAAAGCTGGCAAATTTTGATTCTCTGAACCTAAACCATAGCTTAACCAAGAACCGATGGACGGTCGACCGGGTAATTGATGTCCTGTCTGAAAAAAAGTAATCGCTGGATCATGGTTGATTTGTTCAGTAAACATGGATTTGATGACGCACAATTCATCCACTACCTGAGCTGTATATGGCAATAAATCACTCACCCAAGTTTGACTTTGCCCATATTGTCTAAACCCATAGGCAGAAGCTGCCACAGGCAAAATGGCCTGATTAGCACTCATCCCCGTTAAGCGCTGACCTTTGCGAATAGAATCGGGTAAATCCTGACCCATCCGTTTAGTCAATTCAGGTTTATAATCCCAAGTCTCAAACTGGGACGGGCCTCCGCTCATGAATAAGTACACCACCCGTTTAGCCTTAGGAGCAATTCTAGGTAAGGCATCCAATATTTGTTGTTCCAAAGATTGGCCTTGTGCCTGATGGGAAGCAAGCAATCCGTTCAAGGCTATCGCTCCAAAACCCATGGCCGTCTTCTTCAAAAAATCTCGTCGATCTAGTCCCCGATTAAGTTTTTCTAAATCAGGGTGCGATAAACGAAATGGATCGGTATGTTGATGTCCCATAATTTTATCGTTTAGTGATACTAGCGTCTGAATTCATGATAGCGCTAGCTACCACAGCATTGGCTGCCACGAGGTTGCCGTCCTTATTTCCTTGTACTCGCTTCATCCCTGCTTGCAGCCAGCCTTTAGCCTTGCTTGCATCTTGCTGAAAACGAGCTAAACTTTTTCTTTGTAAGTCGACCAACAAAGCCAATTCCTTTTCCGATGCTTCCCGACTCGTCAGTTTTTTAAAGGTCATTTGTATGGCTTTGTTAACATCTTTTTCTGCGGCCATTTGTTCCCCCAATATCTTGGCTGCTTCCAAAAAGGTGGGATCATTCAAGCCCACTAGCGCCTGTAAAGGTGTATTGGTTTTTTGTCGACGTACCAAACAAGAACTTCTTGCCGGGGCATCAAATGTAGCTAATGTAGGGTTCGGCACGGATCGCTTTACAACCACATACAAGCTTCTACGATATACCGCTGAAGTGGTATCTTGTTTATAATGTGAACTGTTGATTTCCCACAAACCATCGGGTTGATAAGGATTGACACTTTTTCCACCAATTTTTTGCACTAATAAACCACTAGCTTGAAGAGCATTGTCTCGAATCATTTCCGCACTTAATCGGACAGAAGGGCCTCTAGCTAACAAGCGATTTTCTGGGTCTTTTTCCCTTTGTTCGGCCGTAGCCTTAGAATCTTGTTGGTAGGTTTCCGACATCACCATTTGCTTCATCATTTGTTTGATATTCCAACCAGATTCTCGAAATTGGATAGCCAATGCGTCCAATAGTTCAGGGTGAGAAGGCATTTCCCCTTGATTTCCAAAGTCTTCGGACGTTTTGACGATACCAGTCCCAAAAAAGTTTTGCCAAAAACGATTTACGGCCACACGAGCAGTCAAGGGATTATTCTCATGGGTTAACCATTGTGCTAAGCCGAGTCGATTCTTCGGTAAGTAGGCAGGAAATGGCAAAATCTTTTGAGGAGTATTCGGAAAAACTTCTTCTCCTTTGGCATCGTATTGACCTCGCTGAAGCAAGAATGACTTTTTAGGACGTGGCATTTCCTGCATGATCATCACTTCCTCTATTTTCTCCGATGAATCCGCTAAAGCTGTTCGCCAATGTTTGATTTCTTGGGTCAAAGCCAACTGGGTACTATCCAGATTTTGTTTGAAATACGCCCTAAAAGCTTCGCCTTGGGGATTTGTCCATTGCTCTTGGGATTTAAACACCAAATCTTTCCAAGAGGCTCTTTGGGCCAAAACCTGAATTTCATAAGGAATAAGCTCCCGACTATAAATGGCTACTTCATCGGCTTTCCCTCCCTTAAAACCAAGTCCGCGCCACCATCCCCCAATTTGTAAGCCCAATTCATTTTTGGAGAAATAAATGATGTCTTTATACAGCTGGTCAATGACCGTTTCCATGTCCGACTTTTGGCCATCTACGAACAAATTAAAACCTGCGGCTTGAGAAGACCCGTCATAAGTCAAAGCCAGATGTATCCATTGATCTCGAGGGACATCTGCTTTCATCACCTTATTGATGGCATTGGATGGAGCCGTATGCGCCATGTTTATTTCCAATCGATTGTTTTTCAAATAGACATGAAAACCCTTAAAGTTATACAGTCGCTCCGCATTGCTCTTATGAAAAATAACCCCTTCTTTCATGTCCTTGGGAATATTCACCCACATGCCTATGGTGAATGGTTCCGACTTTCTAAACACACCAGCAGGGCTTAAATCCGCATAAATATCCCCATCAAATGCCAAAGCTTGACCCTGTTTTCCCTTCACAAAAATGGGCTGATCACCTGTCTTTCCTGATTCTCTTTTGATCACGGCAACCTGCTTTTCAGTCAACTTATTTTTTAGCGTCGCATCCAAATCAAAATAGGCCACCAAACCACGTTGAGGAATGATATCTTCTGCCAATTTTTCATGGCCCTTGTTCTTAATCCAATTTTGAAAAGGAGCATTGGAAGTAGGACTTTGATTCATTTTCTCCTCTACCGTTTGAATCTTGGTTTGAATGAATTTTAGCACCTCCTCTTTTTCTTTGGTGGGTAACATCAAGGTTGGTGTAGGCAGGTCATCGGAATAGGAGATTTGTCCCGCTTCACGGACATTATTGAAAAAGCTAAATAGCTCGTAATAATTTTTTTGAGAAATAGGATCGTATTTATGATCATGGCAACGAGCGCAACCAGTGGAAATCGCCATAAATGCCTCTCCAAAAGTATTAGTTCTGTCAATCACATATTCCGCTTGAAACTCTTCCTCTACAATGCCCCCTTCCGTATTTTGGGGATGATTTCGGTTAAATCCGGTGGCAATCAACATGTCTTTGCTCGGATTAGGCATTAAATCACCAGCTAATTGTTGGTGTATGAAAGTATCATAGGGCGTATTAATATTGAAAGCCTTAATGACCCAATCTCGATAGGGCGACATATCTCGGATACGGTCCACGGTATAGCCATGAGAATCTGCAAAACGAGCCAAATCCAACCAATCAACGGCCATTTTTTCGCCAAAATGAGGAGAAGCAAGCAGTCGATCTACTTGTTTTTCGTAGGCATTTGGTGCATTATCAGCAAGAAAATTATCTAGTTCAGGAATACTTGGAGCAAGCCCCGTCAAATCAAAGGAGAGTCGACGAAGCAGTAGAGCTTTAGAAGCTTTGGCGTTCATTTTTAGGGCTTCTTTTTCCAATTTTGTTTGTACCCAAAAATCAATCACATTCATCCCCTTTTTGGATTCCGGGATGGCATGTTTTACAGGTTTAACAAAAGCCCAATGCGGTTTATAAACGGCTCCATCTTGAATCCATTTTAGGAGAATTGCCTTTTCTTTGGCTGATAAACTCAAATGAGATTTCGGCTCAGGCATGACAATGCTTGGGTCTTTGGAAAGAATCCGATGGGCCAACTCGCTCTTTTGGAGATTGCCTGGTGTGATAGCCACTTTCCCTGGGCTTTCTGGCAATTTGGCATACGCATTTTCAGGCAAATCCAGTCGCAAGCCCGCCTTTTGCTTCGCTTTATCAGGACCGTGACAGGCAAAGCATTTGTCGGATAAAATGGGCTTAATGTGAATATTGAAATCCAAAGCAGGTGGCAGTTGACGATATTCCAATGCCACATCTGCAGGTAATGGCAAGCTTTTAGGTGGCTTGGCGGCCATCAAAAAACAAAGCGGAAATATCAAAAACCTATACCTTTTCATAAGCTATTTTATTGCTTTCAAACGATTTGTATCTGGCGGACTAAACTGAAATTTGCCTTCCACGATGGTTACATCTGGTCGAGCTCTCTTCAAAGATTGCAAGCCTTCCTGACTTAGCTTACTTTGCCAAATATAAAGAACTTTTAATGCCTTCATGGCAACTAGTGCTTTTATCCCTTGATCTGAAATGGCTGTGCCATAGAGATTTAACTGGGTCAGGTGAGGTAATTGCCTTAGGTTCTCTAAATCAGCATCTTGAACATTACTTTGTTCCAGATTCAACTGCTGAAGGTTCTTAAAATTCAAAAGTTCCTCCACTTGGATGTCTTGTCTTTTGGATAATTTAATTTGTAAGACTTGTTTTTGTAAAGCTTTTGTTACTTGCCAAATCTTGGAATCCAGGCGCTTAATATTGACAAAATTTAAACTCAAGCCTCCGTTCGAGGATGGATAGGGACTAATACTAATACCTTGGTTTTTTGCTTCTTGCAGTGCTTCTTCGTTCGCTGGTTCCACAGGTAGATTCAATGTTTGATCTGGGGAATCCGAAGGTATAGTCATTGCCTTAGACTGTAAAGTCATTGCATGCATCGACTCTGACTCTGCTGTCTCTCCAAAAGGTGCTCCTATTTCAATCCATCTTTTAATGATGGCAATCTGACTTGAGTTCAACTGTTTTTTACCTTCTGGAGGCATGTGCAAATCATCGTCTTCTGGCAAAATTAGGTAACTATATAAATGACTTTTTAGTGGGTTTCCTGCGTGTAAAATAAGTCCTTCCTTTCCTCCTTTTTTAATAAAATCCTCTGTATCTAAGCGCAGTTTACCTTTCTGTTTTTTACTGGAATGACATTGAAAACAATGGCTTTTTAAAATGGGTAATACTTCTTGTTGGAAAGGGGAATTTTTTACCGAACTAAGCACTTCTACGCTAGTATCCACTTCCATTTTCTGTTGAGTCGTATCTACTGCAGAAATGCTCAATTCTTTCGTTGGAATGGCTTTCTTTTTACTGGCAAACAAATAGTTGGATCCATAGGTCAACTCGCCCCCAAAGTGTCCCGTGATGGCTAATGCTACGAATAACATTAGGCTGATGATTTTTTGATAGGCTTGAAAAAAATAAAGGAAAATGGCGCATAGGGTAGTTCCTATTCCCCACCATTGATGGGCTAAAACATCCCCTTTTTCATAATCTCCCGAATTGGATAAAAGATAGCCCGATATTGAGGCCATTATAGCAGCAATGGCTCCCAACAATAATAAGGCAGAAATGGAAGATTGGGTTTCAGTCTTTCGAATAGCTTGCACCCAAATCATGACACAAGCAATGACCAATATCCCAATGGGAAAATGTACTAAAATGGGATGTAAATGGCCAAGCAAATCAATCATGTAAGGAAATTAGTTATGGTCCAATAATTTCCTTCTAGACCAAGCTTCATCCATGGGACCACCTGTCGATTTTTGACCTTTGTGGCGCCAGATTCCATCTTGAATTTGAAATTCAAATGGGAGCTTTTTGCCAATGCTAGAACTGGCTTTGGTAAAAAATACAATCTCTTCTGTATAGGTATTTCCTTGGGTGCTATAATAGCCTCCGCCGGTGCCAAAAAATTGTTTGGTTTGAACATTGTAGGCAATCCATTGAAAGGCATTCCCTGTATGTATTTTCATGGTTCTCCTTGGAAAAAAAGGATTGGGTCTTCGCGATAATACATCACCCGAAAAATTCCCCACAATTATCCATGCACCTTTCATTTTGCCTGATTCCCCTTTGTCCATCTGGGAGAAAACCTGCTGCTCCAGTTGAATTTGACCCTTTTTCTTTTGAAATGTAATCTTTTTCAACTGACCTACTTGTAATGAATCCTGTGAATTCCATTCTTGTCGAATTTCTAATTCTTTCCCTTTCAAGTGATAACTTCCACCGTATGTTACCAGCAACTTATGGCTGCTTGTTTCAAACTGAGTAACACTAATAATTTGATCTGTTACCAAAATCCAAGTTGACACATCTCCTTGCGAATTGGACCAAGAACCTTCGATGGATTTTTGAGCTTGAACAAAAAAGGGATGCACAAACAGGGCACATAACAAAAGGGCTCGCAGTAAGTGTTTCATGATGGGAAAATAGGTTTTAAATCTTGCCTAATTTACAATCTTTTTCTGAATCACCTAGCCTTAGGAAAGATGAATCCTCATAGAGTTATTGCTCAAATTTCTCGTAAATTAGCTATTTAAATCTCCCATCATGGAAAACCAATTTCAACAAACTTTTGAGAAGAAATATTACACGATTGAAGGGTTGCCCAAGGGTGAATATGAGGCTTGCGTTTTTAAGCAATGTGATTTAGCCCAATTAGATTTATCAGAATATTCGTTCATTGATTGTGAATTCTATGATTGTAATTTAAGCCTAGTGAAAATGGGAAATACCAAATGGCAACATGTGTCCTTTGAAAATTGCCGTTTGCAAGGATTGCATTTCGAATACGCCAACCCATTTCTATTTGAAGTACACTTTAAAAATTGCTTTTTGAATCTGTCTTCCTTCTATCAACGTAACATGAAAAAAGCACAATTTAAACACTGCTCATTGCATGAAGTTGATTTTAGCAATGCCAATTTAAGTGAGTCTAATTTTGAGGATTGTGATTTATTGCATGCACAATTTGACCAAACGAATTTAGAAAAGGCCGATTTCAGAACAGCTTATCATTTTGAGATTAATCCTCAAATCAATCGAATCAAAAAAGCCAAATTTTCTAAATCGAGTTTAGCAGGTTTACTGACCAGCTTTGGCATCATCATTGATTAATTCGGCCATTATTTTCAAGTGATGGTGAGTATGTACTCTCAAAAAATAATGGGTGTCTTTTAAAGCCAAATCTCCAAAAATAAAATGGCGAAAATAGGATTTTGATGGTAGTGTTTTCATCTCTTCCAATAATTGGTGCACCTTGGCCAGCACATCCGTTACATGTAACGGATTTACATGTAACGGATCCACATATTTAGGAGCTTTCACTCGACCCCTTGGGATTTTTTGCGTAAAAAATATCCACACTCTTTTCCAATTAAATACCCAGCGGTAACTATTGGGGTCAGATTTTTTTAAGGCACTGATGACAGTAATCATCACTAATAAACTATGTTCTATATGCCATCCGACAGACCCCTCAGAGATCTGGAAATTAGACACATGCGCATGAGCTATATTTTCTTCCAATTGGTGGATTTGCCTTTCTAATGATTCCATGGGTCTTTTTTATAAAGATGAAGTAATTGCTGATCGCGTTCAATACAACGCTCAAAAGTTAAACCCAAGCGCAATAACAAGCTAATGGAACGTCCATTATGTTCTAATGTCGTAGCGAAGATAGGCGCTTTATGTTGAGCAAAATAATCATCTAATACCAGGCTTGCTGCTTCATAAGCATAGCCCATACTTGACTGAGAAGGAAGGAAGGCAAACCCAATATCAGGGTGAGGTAAATAATCTCTTTGTACCAGAGAAATGATTCCAATGGAAATATTGGTAGATTGGAGAAAAACTACTCGGTAATGAATGGCTGGATTATCACGCAATTTGATGATAAAATCCTCCGCTTCTTGTAAGGTTCTAACTCCTCTATCACCGATAAATTGAATAAATCCAGAAGTATTCAGTAATTCCAACAAGAATGGAGCGTCTTGAAGATTTAGATCTTTGACATATAAACGCTGACTTCTTAATACCTTGATACCCATATATATAGGGATGGGGCTAAAAGCCCCCATTTATTTCTGTAAAGAAAATAAAAAATCCCGTATGGTTAAAGATGGATGAAATGTAATGCTAGTTTATTTATACGGCTTGGCTAAACTTCAGAGTTGCATGCTCGTCGGATAATAGTTTTAAGTCAAATGCCTTACAGACGTTTCGAACAAAATTAGCCCCCATAGAAGTTAAAGTTAACCCTTGAAAATCCCATTGAATTAATCCGTCTTCTTCAAGTTCGGCTAGATATGGAAAAGTATAGGTTTCTAACATAGGAAGATCTTCTGGTCTAAATTGAGTCTTACCATTGCAAGCAACATCCAATATGTATTGACGCATCGCTTGATCTGTTTCTGTCAAAAAATAGCCTTTGAATATCGCTAATTTTCCTTGTTTGATTTCCTCATAATAATCATGAATCGTTTTCTTGTTTTGTGCAAAACCATAAAAAACATCACTGATACTGGAAACACCTAGTCCTAAAACCATCCCCGTTTGTTGGACAGTATAGCCCATAAAATTACGGTGCAAAGTCCCTTGCTCTTTGATTTTGTACATCAAATCATCTGGTAGAGCAAAGTGGTCCATGCCAATGTCTTGATAACCTTGAGCTAAGAATAGGCTGCGACCCAATTGGTACAGGGTCAATTTTTCGGAAGCAGTAGGTAAATCATTTTCGTCGAATAATCGCTGGCCTCTACTGGTCCATGGTACATGTGCATAACTATAAAATGCAATCCTGTCGGGACGCAAGGAAATGGCATCTTGAATCGTCTTTTCGATACGGTCAATGGTTTGCAGAGGAAGGCCATAAACCAAATCGATATTGACTGACTCATAGCCAATTTCTCGGGCCCATTGAACCACTTGTTGGACATTTTCCTGAGGTTGAATACGGTTTATCACTTGTTGAACTTCAGGGTTACTGTCTTGCATACCAAAGCTCACCCGATTAAATCCTAGATCAAATAAGGTCTTCAGATGGGCGTAAGTTGTATTATTAGGATGTCCTTCAAAGCTAAACTCATGCTCTTTGGCCACCTGAGAATCCGAAAGGATGGATTGGATTAAACGATGTAAATTTTCTGGGGAAAAAAAAGTAGGGGTCCCTCCTCCTAAATGAAACTCCCGAATTAATGGGGTGGAAGTCATTTGCTGGCGGTATAATTGCCATTCTTTCAACACCACATCGATGTATTCATCTTCTACTTTATGGTTGGTAGTAATGCGCTTATTACATCCACAAAAGGTGCACATACTTTCGCAAAAAGGTAGGTGAATGTAGAGGCTAATTCCTTGATTTTCATTGCATTCCTCAAAGCGCAAAGAAAAAGCAGATTTCCACTGATTAGCATCTATTTGATTATCCCAATAAGGCACCGTTGGATAGCTTGTATACCGGGGAATAGGGACATTGTATTTATTCAGTAAATGGGTATCAATAGGACTCATTTTTCAGCATTTTCTGGGTGATCTGGCAGATTTGTCAACTTTTCAAAAGTTGACAAATCTACACAGACTAGCCGGTTTGATTCCTGAGAAAAGTACCAATTACTCGATAAAATACTGATATTAATCATGTTCCGCTGCCTGACGAAGCGTGTCAATAAACACTTCTAAAGGCTGCGCACCTGGAATTCCATAGCGACGGTTGAACACAAAAAAGGGCACCCCTTTCAAGCCCAAACTTACTCCTTCCTGCGTATCTTGTCTCACTCGGTAAGCCAATTCATCATTCTTCAAAGCTGCTAAAATAGCCTCCTTTTCTAAACCTACAGATTCCCCAATGGCAACCAATTCTGACTCACTTGCCAAGTTTTTCCCTTCCACAAAATAGGCTTCAAATAGCTTTTCTTCTATTTCATTGTCCTTCTTCTGCTCTTTGGCCAGCTGAATTAACTGATGTGCTTTCATGGAATTCGCCACCACCAAATGATCAAATCGGTAATTCAAGCCAACTTTTTCTGCCATATCGGCCACTTGTTGGTGCATCTCCTTCGACTTCTCCACACTGATTCCTTTGCGATCAGCTAAATACTCATAAATATTCACCGGTTCATTAAAATGCATTGGTATGCTAGGATCCAGTTGATAACTTTTCCATTCAATTTCAATCGGGGAGCTCGACTCAAATTGTTCTAAGGCTTTTTCTAAATGACGTTTCCCAATGTAACAAAAGGGACACATGATATCACTCCAAATTTCTATTTTCATGTTGACTTTGTTAATATCCCAAAACCGAATTCCCTACATAAAAAGTTCCGATTCGAATATTTGACTAAATTGTACAGGACTAATTAGCTTTAACTCTTCACAATCAACAAGCCATGAAACCTCTCCCATTCAACATTGCTTATTTTTATCTCTTCCTTTCTGTTGTCGGAGGTTCTCTCACTTTTTATTTTGTTTGGTTAGGCATGCAAGAACAAAACGGGCATTTTGATGTAGTCCAGTTTGTTCAAAGTACTTGGACAAGTTATTATGCCAAAAGTCTGACTTTCGACTTCTGGACGGGAACCACAGCAGGGACTTTTTTCATGTTAGTAGAAGGCTATCGACTGCAAATGAAAAAAATGTGGCTATTCATTTTATTAACTTTTCTGATTGGCTATGCTTTTGCTTTCCCCTTATTCTTATTTTTCAGACATAAAAGTATGAATCTCACTCCCGCAATATGAAACATTGGCTATACCTATTACTCCTTTTTCCAATTTCTTTAACTGCTCAAGATACACTGCTAGTTCAGCATGTTGCCGACTTCCCAATCGATGGACAAGCGAATCATCCTGCATGGCAACAAAGCAAATGGTATCCTCTTCCTGCCAGAAATGAATTAGCAAAAGAATTAGATAGTCGATTTAAAATCTTGTATTCCGACAAAGGAATGTATGTGTATTTGGAAGGTAAAGATCAGAAAATCAGCACGACATTTCAGAACGATTTCGAGGACTTATACCAAGCCGATGTATTCGAAGTGTTTTTCCATCCAAATCCTTCGGTGCCTCTTTATTTTGAATATGAAATCAATCCTTTGGAAAAAGAACTCGTTTTAATGGTCCCAAATTTTCAAGGTAAATTTTATGGTTGGTTGCCATGGCATTATGAAGGAGATAGAAAAGTACAAAAGAAGGTTTCTATCAAACACATTTCAGGAGGTATTGGTACTTGGTCAGCTGAACTATTTATCCCATTTACCTTACTAACGCCATTAGAAAATGTCCCGGCAAAACCCGGAACAGTGTGGAAAGGGAATTTTTGTCGGCTCGACTATGATGCGGGGAAAATGGCGAAATGGTCCTGGTCACCTCTACCTGGCACCTTCCATGATTATAAAAAGTATGGGGTCTTTCTATTTAAATAATGTTCAGACCCCAAATTTTATTTTCCAAGCATAGGAAATAAACGACGAATATCTTGTTCCGTAGGCTGCGTACCGTATTCACAAATTTCAAATGCCTCGGCAAATTTAGCTTGATCGGCACGTGATTTGCCATACCACTTTTCTAAGGTTTTTCTCACTTCTGGATTGGGCGTCTGAACACGTTTGGCTAACAAATATTCTTTATGTTTTGCGGGATCTTTTGGTACTTCGTTTTCATAATTCCCTATCCATGGCAACCACTCATAAAACTGAGATTGATGAGCATCTAAACCTGCCAATTTTTTCTCAATGACTGGCGTAATATCAACCGCTATATCCGCTTGAAATGGATTTGGTTTTTTGAAATTATCTTGAAAATATAAGAATACAGGGTTCTTTCTCAAAGGTTCTACATCTGGTGCCACATTAGGAACGCCTACCATAAAAGCTGCATCTTGGACCAAAACACCCGTATAACGATGATCTGGATGGTAATCGTTAGAACGCGGAGCTATCACCACATCTGCTTTCCATTCCCGTATTTTTCGAATAATCTGCAAACGAATTTCTAAACTAGGCAAAAGCTCACCATCATGGTTATCCAACACATCATAAGAAACACCTAATCTACGTGCCACTTCTTTCGTCTCAGCAATTCTTCGTTTTGCCAACATCCCACCACCTTCAGATTGATGACCAGCATCACCATTGGTTACTGATACAAATTTGACATGATGACCCATGGCTACAAACAATGCCGCTGTTCCTCCACTCTTGATATCACAGTCATCTGGATGTGCCCCTATCATGATAATTTGCAATGGGCGATCCTGCGCACCTACATTCCAGGCGATTACACACGCCATTAAAACTGTTAATAGAATTCCTTTTTTCATATGTTATTTGGTTTATTTCGTCATAAATGTCCAAGTGATTTCAGGTAAATATCCAAAATTCGACTTGGGTGCTACCTGTTTAGGATAAGCTTCTAATTGCCCATTGGCTGCTTGCTTCACCCCAAATTCAGTCCAACTATGTGCTCCCTTTTCAAAATTAAATGTCCGGCCATCATCATCATATAATTTCCAAGTCCCCGCCTTTTGACCATAATGTCGAATTTCTAATGCAAAAGCCTGTCCGTCTTTGGGGGCTTGTCGGTGCACAGGCACCATAGGAATCAAAGCCCCATCCTTGACAAAAAGAGGAATCTTATCTAAACTAGGGCTAATCTGTATTTTTTGATTTTCCCCTACTAATTTCCCTGTATAAAAATCGTACCATTTCCCTTCAGGCAAATAAACATCCCGCGTTTTTTCTCCTGCAAACATAGGAGCCACTAAGATAAAATCCCCCATCATATATTGGTCTTTAATGTCATTCTTAATGCTCATACCATAAGGATTATCCGTTCCATCTACTTTCCCTTTCATTCCTACAGGTTTAAACCCAAAACCATCCACCAAATTCATCGCTCTAAATGGAGGTTTCCCTTCAAAACGATACTGGGCAAATGTGGTATATAGGTAAGGCAATAATTGCATGCGTAAATTCGCCACATCACTAACAGCCTTTTCTACTTCTGGAAATGACCATGGTTTAGTACCATCTGACCAAGCATTCAACATGGCCATGGGGGAAAAACAAACCGACTGCATCCTTCTAACCCATTCCTCTGCCGATTTTGACGCTCTCACCTCAGGAGTCCAAAGCACTCCAATAAAGCTGGAATTGACTAAAGCTGTTATAAAATCTTTGTGGCTGTAATAATCATTATAAATCACATAGGGCAATGAACTTGCTCCGGCATTGGAAGCTCGAATCAAACCATAGGTTCTCTTATTTTTTTCCTTGAACCATGAGCTCGTCATTTCTTGTACCATCAAACCATATATTTGTCGCATCTGCTCAGCACTCGTGCCTGATGGAAACGTGGTTACATCTGGCCAAATCCAATGGTCATAACCATCAACTTCATCTATTTTATAGCCTCCTACTCCAATATCCAAATGGTTTTTTACAAAATGAGTCTTGACCAATTTCCTAGCTTCTGCCATAGTAAAGTCAGGAACAAGCCCATTCCAAACCAAGTGGGAGCCCGTGTATTTTTTAATTCCAGCGTACAGAGAAGACTTAGGTGAAACATAAGGATTCAACCAAAGATTAGCGGATAATCCCATACGAGATAACGTATCTAAAAATGCTTTTGGACGAGGGAAACGACCTGGATCCCATTCAAAGGTACATGGATAAGATGCACTATGCCAACCTGGTTCTACCCCTATAAAATCCAACGGAAATTGATGTGCTTCAAAGCTTTTTGCTTCCTTAATGATATCATCTTGACTAAACAACGTGGGAACTCGTTGAGTAAATCCTAATCCCCATTTAGGTGGCAAATAGCCACCTCCATTAAATAAATTGTATCGCTGTACCACCTGCATGGGACTTGGTCCTGCAAAAACATAAATACTAGCCCCATCAGCAGGAATCAAAACTTCAAGTACATCCGAAGGTGGTTGAGAATCCCAATTTTTATCTGAATTTCTATCTTGAATAGGGGCTGGATGTTTGGCATCGGCACGTACATTGGAGCCCGCATAAACTGTCATATAAGCTGCCGCATCTATAAGGACTCCATAGCCTTTGGAAGAAACATAAAAAGGAACTGGCGCATGGGTTCGCCCATTATCTTTTCCTCCATAATGATCCACATGCAAGTTTAAAATCCGTCCCCGTTGATTAACTGATTGAAAATTTAATCCCAAACCAAAAATTTGCTCTTCCTGATTCAATGGAAAGCGCAGGTATATTTTTTTATCAATAATCTGAATTTTGATGTCATCTTTCGACAAGGGAAAATGACTGTTGGGTAATAATTTCAACGCATCATGCAGCGCGTTTCCCCCAGCTGCTTGGAGCAAACTAATATGGCGGGAATTACCTATTTGCGACTTCCAGACACCTGGCTGAACTTCTTTCCACAAACTTGATTTTTGAGCAAAAACAGTTAACCCAAAAAATAGAAAGATGCTGGTACTGAAAATACGTAATGGATTCATGTTTCAAAGGCTTAGAAATTCAAATATGTCTAAATATTCATGGAAGAACAAATGACCCTATTTCCCATTGAGTTTTTTCAATGAAACCTGCTGCCTGTCATCTGGATGACGAAATTCATAAACCTTTTGTCATAATTCATTCCTATTTTTAAAATATTTACCCTTATTTTGGCCAAAAGGCATATCATGAAAAATCTATTAAAATTAGAGTCCTTAGGCTTATTTGCCCTGAGTATATGGGCATACATGGAGCTATTTCCGAATCAATGGGGAACATTTGCTTGGTTGATTTTAGCCCCTGATCTTTCATTTGTAGCCGTTATTATCTCAAAAAAACTAGGTTTACATGCCTACAATTTTTTCCACCACCAAGGGCTTATCGCCTTGGCAATTCTGATTGGTTTTTATTGGCAAATACCCCTTCTATTACAAGTAGGCATCATTTTTATGGCACATAGCACCATCGACCGAGTACTAGGATATGGTCTAAAATTAGAAAGTTTTGACCACACTCATTTGGGATGGATTGGTAAAAGTAGTTTTAAAAACCATGAGCAATAGACGACTTGAAGATATTCGCAACTTTGGGCCATATACCACTGGTATCCTCAACCAAATTGGGATTTACACGGAACAAGATTTACTGTCGACCGATTATCCCAGCATCTCTCAAAAACTAGTAGAACTGGGGATACAACCTAATTTAAACATCTTTTACGGAATAGAAATGGCCATTCAGGGTAAAGTTTGGACTAAAATTACGGCACAAGAAAAACAAGAAATCAAACAAATTTTAGGAAGAAAATAGACTCAGTAAATATTAAATTTTAAGCAACAATACCATCGTTTTGCCCATTTTGATGTAGTTTAGGTTTATTATTTTGTTGAATCTTTTTATACACATGGAAACTAAATATTTATTACATCACGTATTCTTTTGGTTAAACAATCCTGAGTCTGTAGAAGACCGGAACAAACTTATTGAAGGTTTGAACACCCTAAAAGGCATTGATGCCATTAAAAAAATACACATTGGAGTATTAGCCTCTACTGAAAAAAGAGAGGTTGTGGATACTTCTTGGGATGTATCGGAATTGATGTTTTTTGAAAATGAAGTAGATCAAAAGATTTATCAAGACCATAGCATACACCAAGATTTTGTCAAAAACTACAGCCATTTATGGAAAAAAGTAGTGGTTTTTGATGCGCTAGATGTGTAATTTATCTATTTAACAAGAGCCTCTTAAGGCTCTTGTTTTAAACCTATACAATGAAAACATCACGATGGACAGGCCTTATGGTCTGTTTTCTTGGCTTAAGTATTCAAGCTTTGAGTCAAGCCTCCTCTTCCAGTTATTTACCAGAAATCAAGCAAGAGTTGGTCAAGGAATGGCCCAAAAATCGCACCATCAATTTAGTCTTTCACGGACACTCTGTCCCAGCTGGCTATTTCAAAACACCCCTAGTAAATACCCTAGGAGCATATCCATATCAAGTACTAAAAGCTATCAAGGAACAATATCCTTTGGCTGTTATCAATATCATCAATACGTCCATTGGAGGAGAAAATGCCGAAAAAGGAGCCACGAGATTTGAGCAAGACGTATTAAGTCATCGTCCTGATGTGATTTTTATTGATTACGTTCTAAACGATCGAGGTTTAGGTTTGGAAAGAGCAAAAACTGCTTGGGAAAAAATGATTCAAATGGCTCAATCCAAAGGAATCAAGGTAATCTTGTTAAGTGCCTCTCCTGACCAACGGGTGGATATTTTGGATACCAATTCTGTTTTGGATCAACATGGCCAACAAGTGCATGAATTAGCCAGATTACATCAGTTGGGTTTTGTGGATAGCTATGGCTTGTTTCGAACGCAAGTAAAAGCCGGTACTCCTATCGGCGAATTGATGTCGCAAGTAAACCATCCTAATGAGAAAGGACATGCCTTGATTGCGGCAGAAATTGTGAAATATTTTAAATAATTAAACAACCATTTAATTATTTGATCTTCTTTTACTGCATCGTCCCAAGAATTTTGTTTTTCTTAAGACAAACAAAATCAAAATTCCCTTTTCATAGGGATATAAGGACCATTGAATCGACAAAAAAAGACTCAACGAAAAATAGTAGAATTAAAAGCCAAAATCCGCATTCTAATTCTATATTATAAAAATAAAACGATAATTTTGTCTTTGATTTAATCCAATTATTTTAAGCTACATGTCAAAAAAATTAATGGTTACTGGTTCTTTAGGACTAATTGGTTCAGAAGTGAGCGAATATTTCTTAGAAAAGGGTTGGGAAGTGCACGGAATAGACAATAACCAAAGAGCCGTATTTTTTGGTTCTCAAGGTGACAATTCAACCAACCAAGATCGTTTAGCCAAATTTGGAGAATCCTATCAACATCATACTATAGACATTCGTGATCGTCAAGCAGTCTTGGATTTGATTCCAAGAATAAGTCCTGATGCCATTGTTCATACCGCTGCACAGCCTAGCCATGACCGAGCAGCATCCATTCCATTTGAAGACTTTGATACCAATGCTGTAGGTACTTTTAACCTATTAGAATCCCTGCGTAGATTTAGTACCTCAGTTCCATTTGTTCATTTATCTACCAACAAAGTTTACGGTGATGCTCCCAATTTCATTCCAATGAAAGAATTGGAGACCCGTTTTGACTACGATGATGCTACTTACGAACATGGAATTTCAGAAAGCTTTAGCATCGATCAATCTAAGCACTCCCTATTTGGTGCATCTAAGGTTTCTGCTGATATTTCTGTGCAAGAATATGGACGTTATTTTAATATGCCAACTGCCTGTTTACGTGGCGGTTGCCTAACAGGTCCTAACCATGCTGGCGTTGAATTACATGGATTTTTAAGCTATTTGATTAAATGTAATTTAGAACGAAAAGAATACACCGTTTTTGGTTATAAAGGCAAGCAGGTAAGAGATAATATACATTCATATGACGTAGCCAGATTCATTGAAGAATTTATCCAAGCTCCTCGAATCGCGGAGGTATACAATATTGGAGGTGGAAAAGCCAACTCGGTTTCCATTTTAGAGGCATTTCAAATCATTTCCAATATAAGCGGCATTCCAATGAAATATAAATATGATGAGACCAATCGTATAGGTGATCATATTTGTTACTACTCCGATTTACGTAAAATGAAGGCCCATTACCCTAATTGGGACATCACTAAATCCTTGGAAGATGTATTCCAAGATATTTACAACCGTTATATGGAAGCCAAAGCATAATGAAGATACTCATCACCGGAGGTTGTGGTTTTGTCGGCTCAAATTTAGCGGCACTTTTCAAACAACATCTTGTTGATTGTGAAGTATATTGCCTTGATAATTTGTCGAGAAGAGGTTCTGAGTTAAACCTCAATAAAATCCTTCCTTTGGGGGTAAAATTTGTTCATGGTGACGTTAGAATCAAAACGGATTTTGATCGTATCCCTCAAGTAGATGTCGTCATAGATGCCGCGGCAGAACCTTCCGTGTTAGCGGGTAGCCAAGCAGGGGAATTAGAATATTTAATTGATACCAATTTAAATGGAACCATCAATACCCTGTATTTTGCTAAAAAGCATCAAGCAGCTTTCATATTTCTTTCCACCAGTCGAGTTTATCCATACAATACTTTATCCCAAATCAATTACCAAACAAAGGATAAACGCTTTGTTTTATCGAAGCAACAGCCCTTTGAAGGTTTAAGTGAAAAAGGTATTGCTGAAAATTTTCCTTTAGCTGGCCTACGTTCTTTATATGGTGCTACCAAGCTTTCTTCTGAATACATCATTCAAGAATTTGCGCATAATTTTGGTATCCCAACAGTCATTAATCGTTGTGGCGTATTAAGTGGCCCCTATCAAATGGGTAAAATTGATCAAGGGGTTATTGTGCTTTGGATGGCCAAACACTTTTGGAATAAATCCCTTTCTTACATTGGTTATGGAGGGAATGGCCAGCAAATCCGAGATGTGCTGCATGTCAAAGACTTATTCCGATTGGTCCTTTGGCAAATTCAGCACCTAGAAATACATCAAGGTCAAATATTCAATGTGGGTGGCGGATTAGAAAATAGTGTTTCTCTGGCAGAATTAACAGATTTATGTATTCAAATCACCGGGAATACTATTCCGATAGGTTCTTCGAAAGAAAACCGTCCTGGCGATCTTCCGATTTACATCACAGATAATAGTCAAATTACGGCTTTCAGCCAATGGAAACCTGAAATACATGTCTCCACCTTACTGGAGGAAGTACATGATTGGTTTATCCAAGATCAAGCATTTTTACAACCTATTTTATCTTAGAGGTATGTCCAAGCTGAGCATTGTCATACCTGCATATAATGAAGAAGGTTCCATCGTAGAAACGCTTGAGTCTTTATATCAGGCACTCCAACAAGCAGAAATTGACCACGAGATTGTCGTGGTGAATGACAATTCCAAGGATCAAACCTTAAGCATTCTAGAGAATTTACAAAAAAGTATTTCAAGCTTGACCATTTATACCAATCCTGGTCCAAATGGTTTCGGTTATGCCATTCGATATGGTCTTGAACGATTCAAAGGCGATATTGTGGCCGTCATGATGGCCGACTTATCCGATGATCCACAAGATCTGATTGCATTTTACCGTTTAATGGTCGAGAAGAATTTAGACTGTGTTTTTGGTTCACGCTTTATCAAAGGAGGATCAACCCATGATTATCCTAAGCACAAATACATTATCAATCGCATGGCCAATACGATCATTCGTATGTTAGTAGGAATTCCTTACAATGATTCGACTAATGCCTTTAAAATGTATCGAAAAAACACGATTGAAGGACTAAAGCCCTTTTTATCGGCCCATTTTAATTTAACCATTGAATTGCCCTTAAAGGCTATCATTCGTGGTTATTCTTATGATGTTTTACCTAATTCTTGGCGCAATAGAAAAGCAGGACAATCCAATTTGAAAATAAAAGAAATGGGAAGTCGATACCTTTTTATCCTATTGTACATTCTTATCGAAAAGTACCTTTCGAGAAACGATTATTTAAAAAAATAAATGCTTTCACTCCTTCCATCAACCATGCGCGTAAAGGAGAAATTGGCTTGGTTTTTGGCCATGGGAGCTCTCCTATTCTTTCATTTTTATCGCCTTCAAGTTTATACCCTAAATTTTCCTAATTGGGGAGATGACTATGCCTTTTTGGAGCTACTAGACTATGTGAAACAGCATACTCTTCAGGAAAATATGGCGTATATATTTCATTTTCATAATGATATTCATCGAATAGCCTATTCAAGAATCTGGATATTAATCCAGTTTGCTGTTTTGGGGAATCTAAATTTCAAAACCGCCATTCTACTAGCCAATGTTCAAATGGTATTGATTTTAATTCCTTTGTTTAGATTCATACAAAAAATCAAACGCTCTGCTTGGCATTTGTTTGGAATCGCTTGTCTGTTGTTTGCACCATTTGGTAATTTAGATAACTTCAATTTAATAGGTGTATTACAGCATACTGGCTCCATTTTATTTTTAGTTTGGATTGCGTATGGACTATTTTACGCAGAAAATAGCATTTGGGTCATTCTTTTAGCCCTTTTTTACCCTTTTGTTTCAACGGAGGGTATTGCCTTTTTGCCCATGGTAGGATATGTACTTTGGACTAGAAAATCAAGCTTAAAATTACCATTCACAGTACTAGCCCTTGGGGTCATTTTCTTCTATTTTCATGACTATTCAGGTAGTTCTTCCTCCAATGGGCATCTATCGTGGACACTCGTAAAGGGTCTTTTTATCTTTATGGGCAATTGGGCCTTACCAATTTCCGATTCCCTGCGAGCATGGTTTAATTTATTAGCGGGTATTCCCATTATATTGTTCTTTACTTGGCGAATCTTAGGAGCTTTTCGCATTAATCTATCATTTCCATCTTTACTTTTTTTACAAATTTTAGCCACAGGATTTCTCATTTGCTATGGAAGATCTGGCATGGGAGATTTAGAACTTATTACTCTTTCTGATCGATTTTTATTGTACGGTAATGTAACACTAGTTGCCATTTACTGTTCATTAATTCTCCACAAACAACAAGCACTTCGACTTTCTTGGGCATTATTACTTTCTGGAACTTGGATGATTGCTTCGTTTTTTATGGCAAGAAGACCCTTGCAAGAAATGAATCAGAGGTGGACGGCAGATCTTTTTGGAGCTTATTATTTCAAAACCTCTACCGCTTATGATTGCCCTCCTCAAACGATGGCATTATTGAAAAAACCTTTTTATGAATTTGATACTCAAGAGCTGCCTATTCAATTTCCAGAATTAAGAGAACAAAATAATACACAAATTCCCCCAAAAATAAGTCGTTTTCAGGATGGTAGATTATCTTTGTCCTTTGATAAACTACAAGAAAAAAGTAATTCATCCGATCAAAGGTTCCTCGTTTTAAAGCAAACAAATTCTGCGCAAGCAACATATTTTATATCCGCCTTATCAAATGACTATCCAAATCGAATTAAACATAGTAATTTATTGATTCCCAATACTTTGCCAATACCCCGCTTTCAAGTATATTTACTAAATGTTCACAAGAATCATATTACAACTTACCAATATTTATCTCCGCTAACGATTACTAATTAAGGACCACTCCTCCTATAAATGCCCTCCTTGCCACGATTAAAACTTATTTCTATTTTACTTGGATTAATACCTATCGTATTTTTTACTTGGTCATTATTTTCCTTTTCAATCAATATCCCTTGGTTAGATGACTTTGAAGCTCCTATGACCATTAGAGCTTGGTTTGCTCATCCAGACTGGTTCGACCGTTTAAAAATGATTTGGTTCCCCAATAATGAGCACCGAATTGTGACACTTCGTTTATGGGTGATGGTTCATTATTTTGTATTTCATCAATTGGACTTAAAGGCTTTACTACTCACCTCTCACTTATATATCATCATCATATTTGTTTTAATGTGGTTTAATTTACCGCTTAAAAATCGATGGTGGTACTTTTTACCCATCCCCTTTCTTTACTTAAACTTTCAATACCACTTAAATACTTTTTGGTTTATTGTCTCCATTCAAAGAAACTTGGTTATTGGATTTGGGTTTTTAGCTATGTTTTGTCTTAGCAGAGGTGGCAACAAACTATTTGTAACAGGAATAGTATGCACCATGTTAGCCTGTATGTCAAATTCGGATGGTTTACTATTTATTGCCTCAGGAGGAATGATACTATTAACCGCTTTTGACTTGAAAAAGTTGGTTATTTGGGTGGTCGTTTTCATTACATTTTTGACACTATTTTTCTGGAATTATCCCAGTATGGGAGCAAATCAAAATGGTTTAATCTATTTATTGGGCCATCCTTGGCAAAGTATACAAGGCTTTTTTGTGTTTTTGGGAGGCTCGGCTGACTACTTCAATGAGCAAGATTCCAGTATCAGATTGGTCTTTAGTTTTACTATGGGATTTTTGCTATTTATCATTATTCTTTGGGGCTTTCAACGTTGGGTTTTCATCAAAGCGCTTAAGACATATCCAAGTTTATTAAATCGATGGACTTCGCAAGAAATGGCTAATCCTAGTCAACTTTTTCTAGCGGGTTGTCTAACTTTTTGTCTTTTAAATGGCGTTTTATTGGCTGTTTTAAGGTCTAAATATGGCCCATTTGTCTTCTTAATTGGGAATTATAAAATTATTGCCACATTAGCAATGTTACTTACTTATGTGCTTTCCACCCATCTTGTTTCTTCGAATTTTACGACCAAATGGGTGCTTCCTGTTGCTATGATATTTTGGCTTAGCTCTATCATTACGTACTATCCTGCGATAAAAAGCAGAAAGGAATTTCTACTTCAAGATTATCAATTGTTCATTCACGAAAAGCAGGGTTTAGGCTTTAGTAAAGAGAATGTCAAAAAATATGACCTTCATCTCATGATGGTTCAAATGCTAAACAAAGGCGAATTTAAACCTGCTATTAAGTAGTTGATATTCTGATTGTTTTATCAATAAATTGATTGGGCAATTCCAAAATTTTTCCTAATTTTCCTTAACGCTGTCAAGGTTTAAAACCTTGACAGCGTTGTCAGATTTCTCTTTTAACTTATTCCAAAACCCTATCTCATGAAATACTTAAAACTGATTCCAACCCTCTTACTGGCCTTTCTATTTTTATTCGGTGGACTAAATTTTTTCTTTGAATTTGTACCAACTCCACCACTATCTGGAAATCAAGCTGTCTTTTTTAATTTAATGGTGCCTACTGGATTTATGACAGTTGTGAAGTCACTAGAAATAATTGGTGCCATCTTATTACTTATACCTTCCAAAAGAGCTCTTTCATTACTCATTCTGACTCCAATTGCCATCAATATTGTAGTTTTAGAATTCTTAGTTCTAGGAGGATTAGGCGCTGGTCCTGTATTAATTATTTTAATTGGAATTATTGCTTACCAAGAATTTGATAAGTTTAAGGCATTACTTTAGCCATTTCAACTTGAATGCAAGTATCCAACTTATTGGACAATAAGTTCAAATTTGGATTCGTTCGAACAACGCAGTCAAGGTTCGGAACCTTGACTGCGTTGTTTAAATATGGCTATTTCCCCAGCAAATACTGCTTAAAACCAGCGTAATCTGTTCCCAAGGAAATCGCAACTTTTTCTTTACTTAATAGTGCTGACAAACGCTCTGGGATAGGCACTTGTCGACCTAATGTTGTTTCAACTGTTGGTAAAAATTTGGCATAGTGTGCTGTCGACAATAATATTCCTGTAAACTCTTCTTTAACCTCTGCCTTGTATTGCTGTAAACCATCGTAAGCCACTGCCGTATGCGGACACATGACATATCCTGTCCGATCATACACCTCTTTCATACTTACCTTCGTTTGCTCGTCATTCGTGAAATACCCTTTTACCAATTCCCTTACAGATTCCCATTTTTCACCAGCCAGCAATTTCATGCGACTAAAATTGGAAGGATTCCCTACATCCATAGCATTGGAAAGGGTCTCTACGCTAGTTTTTGGCTTATATTCCCCAGTTGTTAAATAATCTGGTACTACTTTATTTTCATTACAAGCTGCCACAAATGCCTTTACTGGTAGTCCCATGCGATATGCCATTAAGCCCGCACTCAAGTTCCCAAAATTACCACTCGGGACACAGAATACTATTGGCATTTTCAATCCCTTTCTTTTCGCCTCTGCAAAAGCAGCGAAATAATAAAAAGATTGAGGAATCAATCGAGAGATATTGATGGAATTAGCTGATGCCAAATTGAATTTGGCCCTCAATTCCTCATCTAAAAAGGCTTGCTTTACCAAACTTTGGCAGTCATCAAAAGTCCCATCTATTTCTAAAGCATGGACATTACCACCCAAAGTCGTCAATTGCTTTTCCTGAATATCTGAAACTTTCCCCTTTGGATAAAGTATGGTAACTGAAATCCCAGGAGTATTAAAAAAACCTTGTGCAACTGCCCCACCCGTATCTCCAGATGTAGCTACTAAGATGCGAATCTCTCTTTTTGATTTCAACAAATAGTGCGACATAATCGCCGCCATAAAGCGAGCTCCAAAATCCTTAAATGCCATGGATGGACCATGGAATAATTCCAAGACTTCGACATCTTTTTCCAAATCAAATAAAGGAGCCTCGAACGTCATCGATTGACTAATAATTCCATGAATTTCGTCCTTAGTCAAATCTGCCCCCAATAAATGTTGGCATACTGCCTCCGCTATTTCTTGGAAACTTTTATCTTGAATGGTTTCAAAAAACGTAGAATCCATCTTCTCAATAGACAATGGCATATACAAGCCATTATCTGGTGGCAAACCCCTAAATATGGCTTCTTCTAATGATACATCAGGACTTTGATGTTGTGTACTATATAACTTCATCACCTTATTATTAATTAGGCATCACACCTACTTCATCATATACTTATTTCAACACCAATTTATTACCTCTTAAACCAGGCAACACTGGATAAACATCTCTTTCCAAGCAAAAGCTAATATCCTTTTCAATACCTAATCCCAACAATCGATTCACGTGAGAAGATCCTTTCACAGCTTGCATTAAGTTAGCCGAAGCCTCCTTATATGTTCCCAAAGCCATCATGGCTGCATCATCTGCCACATGGTAAGAACCATGTAATAAATCTATTAAAGCACCTGCAAATAAAGTGTCCTCTAGATTAGGCTTCCCTTTCCAGCCTGCACAAACAATCAACGCATCTCCCTCCCATTTTTTCAATGCCTCCGCAACTCGCGATATATTTAAAAATGCCCCCACATAAAGTGCTGGCGATTTTCTTGACTTTCGAATAGCCACAGTGCCGTTGGTCGTAGTCACGCAAATCTTTGCTCCTTTTACCTTATCTACTTGATAACTAAAGGGGGAATTATCAAAATCAAAACCCGCTGGAGTAACACCATTTCTTTCTGCTGATGTCAAATATCCCTTAGCTCCATAAGCACTGCAAAGGTCCATTTTCTCCACTGGAATAATCTCCTTGGCCCCATGAGCAAAGGCCGTCACCATACAGGATGTCGCCCTAAAAATATCCACGACAACAACTGCTAGAGAAGGAACATCATACAAATGAATGAGTTCTGGCGACAAACAAACGTCGATTTTTCTCATAATTACTCTAAATAAATGGCATTTTAACTACTACAGCCTTCAGGGATTTATCACGAATCTGTACAAAAATTTCCGTTCCTACTTTAGCATATTCTGTCTTCACATATCCCATGCCTATACCTTTTGATAAGTTAGGAGATTGCGTTCCAGATGTAACTTCACCAATTGACTCCCCAGCTTCATTCACGATTGGATAATGTTGACGTGGTATTCCGCGATCAATCATCTCAAATCCCACTAATTTTTTCTTAGCTCCTTCAGCCTTTATTTTGGCATGAATATCAGAAGCTATAAACTCTTTATTGAATGATGTGATCCAACCCAATCCAGCCTCAATGGGCGACGTAGTATCATCTATATCATGTCCATACAAGCAATAACCCATTTCTGTACGTAAGGTATCTCTCGCACCAAGTCCAATCGGTTTAATTCCAAACTCTGCTCCTGCCTCAAAAATCGCATTCCACATGGATAATGCTTGTTCATTTTTGACATAAATCTCAAAACCACCGGCTCCTGTATAACCTGTATTAGAAATAATCACATCAGCAACACCCGCCATTTGACCAATTTTAAAGGAATAGTACGGCATTGAAGACAATTCTACATCAGTCAATTTTTGTAATGCTAAAATGGCTTTGGGGCCTTGCACGGCAAACAAACTATACTCATCACTCTGGTTTGTCATTTCAACACCAAAACTATTGTGTGATGAAATCCAATTCCAATCCTTTTCAATATTGGAAGCATTCACCACCAACATATATTCATTTTCCTTCACTCGATAAACCAACAAATCGTCAACAATTCCTCCTTGATCATTGGGCAAGCAGCTATATTGAACTTTTCCATCCACCAATTTAGAAGCATCATTAGAGCACACATATTGAATCAAATCCAAGGCTTTCTCTCCTTTCAAATAAAACTCCCCCATATGACTCACGTCAAATACCCCCACTTGCTGACGAACACAGATATGTTCCTCAATCAAATTGGTGTATAAAACAGGCATATTAAATCCAGCAAAAGGGACCATTTTTGCTCCAAGCGCCACATGGGTATCGTTCAAATGAACGAGTTGTAATTGTTCTGACATATTATTCTCGATATAAAACTTGTAATAAAGTTTGCCCTACAGCTTGTAAGGTTTTAGGGTCAATAATGGATAAATTATCTCCATGTCGATGATGATACGGACCAAAGATATCTCCCATACTTCCAGGAGCCTGTGGCCTTAAATCTATAATATCAATCATTTGGATTTTGGCTACTTCATTGACCGCCGTATGGTCGTCGGTTATTCCTGGGCCTTCTTCTTGTAGAAATAAATGCCCAAATCCTAAATCTGCTGCAGCTGACCAAATGGACCGAACAACGGTGGGCGCATATTGCATAGAACCATATTCTTGAGGAAATACAGCCCCTTTGGCACCTACCATATCCAATAATATTCCATAAAAAGGACGGTAATTTTGTGGAAAAATATGAGCCGCCCAATATTGTGATCCTAGCGCCCAGGTATTTTGAACGTTTGTCTCTACTCCATGGGGTTCTCCTGTATCTTCTAAATCAAAAAATAGAAAATCTACTCCAACAGATGGCTTTTTTGAACTAGAAGATAATTGTCTCGCCAATTCGATCATTACACCAACCCCGCTTCCTCCATCATTCGCTGCATCGATTGGTTCATTTTTCCGAATGGAATCCTTATCCGCTACCGCTCTAGAATCCCAATGTGCCGCCAATAAAATTCGTTTCCCAATTTCTGGCTGAAACTGGGCCATGATATTGGTTCCTTTTAATACTTTACCTGCGTAATTAGTTGCTGTAAATGGCTGCGTGCTCACTTGTAAACCATAGGATTTCAACTTAGCAATAATCCAATCTTGGCACTTTTGATGAGCATTAGTCCCAGGAACCCTTGGACCAAAATCCACTTGCTGCTTGACATAAGCATAGGCAGAATCCGCACTAAAATTCGGGGTATCTACTAATTGAACGGCTGCCGTTTTCTCTTCACTAACTTTACTGGTACTCTGAAACCAATAAACAACGCCTGAGAGGATAAAGACAAGTAACAATAATAGAGCAACCCTAGATCGATTCATGAATATTAGGAAAAACAAGCCCAAAAGTACTAAATAGAATTAGGATTAGGGAATGAAGCCCTTGGAATTAATCCCCTGATGAGACAATTTCTTGAAATTGAGATGATAAGCCTACATTTTTATGAAAAATCTTGAAAATCGAATGTAGGAAAGGAAATAAACTACTGATAATCATTCTAAAAGTAAAAACCCGTACCTTCGGGTAAGTTTTAAATTTCATTTATATGCCAACTTCCCCTAAGGAACAACGTTTTTTGGCTAGTTTACAAAAAGACATCCTAGAATTTTTTGAGTTGAACGACTATCGTTCCTACTCCATTAATCAAATTCATAAGGCATTTGCCATCCGTGACCGTAAAACCAAAGAGCTATACGCTGATTTGGTACAAAAATTAGTCATCGAGAATCGGTTGATTCGACAATCCGATGGTAATTACCGTTTTGATAATGAATCCTTTCAAATTGAAGGCCGTGTTGATCATGTCAATGCAAGATTCGCATTTGTTATTCCAGATGACGGAAGCAAAGATGTTTGGGTGGCTACAGCTGATTTGATGAATGCCAAAGACGGAGATCGTGTACGTGTTCAAGCAAGAAGACCATCCGAGAAAAAGAAAAATGACCGTCCAGAAGGTGAAGTTATAGAGATTTTAGAAAGGAAATCATTTGAAATAGTTGGGGTCATTCAAGTAACACCCCATTATTCTTTCCTCATTCCTGATTCCAAAAAAATCTATGAGGATATCTACATTCCAAAAACAAAGACTTTACAAGCCAATCACTTAGATAAAGTCATTGTGGAGGTTACCCGTTGGGGAACACCTGGCAAAAAAGCAGAAGGTAGAGTCATTAAAATACTAGGCAAAGCAGGCGAAAATGAGACAGAAATGCACTCCATTTTAGCCGAATTTGGCTTGCCTTATGAGTTCCCAGAAATGGTAGAATTGGCAGCAGAAGCTATTTCAACTGAAATTTCTAAAGAGGAAATTAAAAAGAGAAAAGACCTGCGTAAGATTTTAAGTTTTACGATTGACCCGAAAGATGCCAAAGATTTTGATGACGCTATTAGTTATCAAAAGCTAGCCAATGGAAACACAGAAATTGGCGTTCACATTGCCGATGTTTCCCATTATGTGAAACCTGGTAGTATTTTGGATCAAGAAGCATTTCGACGTGCTACTTCTGTCTATTTAGTAGACCGAGTGGTGCCCATGTTACCCGAAAAACTATCCAATGGTTTGTGTTCTTTGAGACCCCATGAAGATAAATTAACATTCTCTACCCTTTTAGAGTTTGATCCAAATGGTATAATTGTCAAGGAGTGGTTTGGTAGAACTGTCATCCACTCTGATCGCAGATTTGCTTACGAAGAAGCTCAAGTTTTAATTGAAAACGAAGGAGAAGAAATTGATGCTTACGAACCCGTGATCAAGGACTTGAATCGAATAGCTAAAAAACTACGAGATCACAGATTCAAGCATGGTTCGGTCAACTTTGAAACAGTTGAAGTAAAATTTGAATTGGATGAAAATGGGACACCTTTGGCTGTATTTCCAAGAGAGAGAAAAGATGCCCATAAATTAATCGAGGAATTCATGCTGATGGCTAATAAAAAAGTAGCTGAATACGTGCATGAATTGAAAAAAACAGAACCTCGAAATACGATGGTTTACCGAGTACACGAGGCTCCTGACCCAGAAAAATTACGTGTATTTTCTGCTTTTGCTAAGAAATTTGGCTATCAAGTATCAACTGAACCTAAGCAAGTTTCCCAATCGTTTAATGCCCTAATGGAAAACGTGGAAGGTAAAGCAGAAGAACATGTATTGCAAAGCTTAGCGGTAAGAACCATGTCGAAAGCGCGCTATAGTACCGATGCCATTGGGCACTTCGGTTTAGCTTTCCCTTTTTACTCGCACTTTACTAGCCCGATTCGTCGATATCCAGATGTCATGACGCATCGTTTATTGCAGCTTTACTTAGACAAAGGTGCTTCCCCAGAAAGGGCACCACTGGAAATTCAATGCAAGCATTGTTCGGATAGAGAAAAACTTGCCGCCGATGCCGAAAGAGCTTCTGTGAAATACAAACAAGTAGAATATATGTCCTTGCATGAACCTCAAGTTTTTGATGGTATCATCACAGGAGTAACGGAATTTGGAATCTTTGTCGAGATTGGCGAGACTTCTTGTGAAGGATTAGTAAGGATGGTCGACTTGAACGACGATTATTATGATTTAGATAAAGAAAATTATCGTATTGTAGGTAAATCCAACGGACGTGTTTTCTCGTTTGGAGATGCGGTAAAAGTAAAAGTGAGGGATACCAATTTAGCTAAAAGAACCATTGACCTAGAATTAATCGGGATGAAGTCTGGTGGAGATCGTTTTGGAAATAACCGCATCAGACGCAGAGAAGGGCGCCCGGCTAACGTAATTCCAAGAGGGAAAGACCGTAGAAATAATATTGGTCGTAAAAGAAGATAAGATTTGTCAACTTTTAAAAAGTTGACAAATCTTATTGATAATTTAATCGTGCACTATGGGTGCTGGGCGTGTCGTATGGTACAATTCATACCAATCTTGATGGTCTAATTTGACACTAAATGAATTCACAATATTGCGAATTCGTTTTTCTTCCAAGGTCCCAATCAAAGGCAGAGCCCCCAATTTAACAATCCAAGCAACTGCAATAGATTCAATATTACTTTCATATTTCTCGGCCATTTCAACCAATTTCTTACGAACTTTCAAGGCCAATTCATCCGTGCCATGTTCGATACGACCACCTCCCAATGGAGATACTGCTAAAGGACGCATGTATTTTTGCTTGACATAATCCAATGCCCCATTATCCAAAGCAGAAGTATTTAACAAATTCAAATCAATGTGGTTAGAAACGACAGGAATAGATAAAAATGACTCCAATAATTGGTGCTGATAAACCGAGAAATTAGAAACACCTATGTTCTTTACCTTTCCTGAGCTTTTTAACTTCTCTAAAGCTAAAACCGTGCTTTCTAAATCCGAAAGCGGGTCCAATTGATCTAATAAAAATACATCCAAATAATCTGTCTGTAAATTTCTTAAAGAGTTTTCCACACTGGTCGTAATGTGCTTAGCCGAACTATCCACATGACTCACTCTGATTTCTGGCTTCGAAGAATCTGGAATATTCACCCCACATTTTGAAAACAAAACAACATCACTGCGTTTAAATGATTTATTGGCAAGTACTTTTCCGAAAAGACTTTCGCAGCTATATTTTCCATAACGGTCAGCATGGTCAAAAGTATTGATGCCCAATTCCAAACACAAATGAACGATTTGGTCCATGTCCTTTAAACTGTTAGCACTTTCCTTTTCCCATCTCCAAAAACCATAAATAGCAGGAGAAACTTTCGGGCCGGCGTCACTCAAATAAATCTTTTCCATATTTCTACGATAATATAATGTTAGATGCTGCTAATAAATCTTTCACTAAAAATGTTGCCTGTGTGACTGTTCCTTCCTCCGCAATTCGAATAGTCCGAAGTCCAGCCCTTGTGCCAGCTAAAATATCCCTTTCATGATCTCCCACCATATAAGACTGGGACATGTCAACGTCATATTTAGCCGCAGCTTTCTCAATTAATAAAGAACCTGGCTTCCTTGTCAATGAAGCACTATCATGCAATTCATGGTAAGGACAAAAATACAAATCATCCAATGCCCCTCCACTAGCCTCTTGGAGAGCATCATGGATGAGTTGAACGTCTTTTCTTTCGTATATACCCTTAGCAATACCACTCTGATTCGTAATAACAATCAACAAATAGCCTGCTTCTTTCAATGCTTTCAAAGCCTCCACAACCCCTTCTGGAATAATAAAATGACCTAGATGGTAAACATAATCCACTCGATCTACATTCAGCACTCCATCCCGATCCAAAAAAACGCATTTATTACTCATATTAAGCTAAACGACTCCAAGGAATACGACTTAAAATCAAAAGCAAAGCAATACCAAATAACAACCAAGCATTCTTGTGTTTTTGAGCATCTGCAATGGCTTTCTTGTTTTTTGAATAAGCCACTGTCACCAAAATAGCAGCCAAAATATTGACTGTGATATGCTCTACTGCAATTAATCTAACTGCTGGGTCTTTCATCGCAGCGCCAAAATCAGCAAATGCAGCCTGCGTAATCGGACTAAATACAAAATACAATAATAAGCCAATCAATAGCTGCGTGTGTACAGAAATCAAGAAAAATAAACCTGATTTTCTGTCGGATTCAGTAAATGGTGCTCCAGATTGCGCCCCTTTAAAACCTCTATAAATAGCTAAGATTCCTAGGATAAGAACAAGCCAGCGTAAGTACGAGTGTACATTCAATAAAATAGCATACATAAGGTGGTAGTTTTAGTTATTTACAAAGATACAAATTCCCCGAAGATGCCCGACCGCTTTCAAATTAATCCTTGAATTTTCTTTACCTTTGTCCCTTTAAAACAGAAAATATGTCAAACCCATCCAAATTAGTAGCCGCTGCCAATGCGCGTTGCCCTCAATGCCATGAAGGCCGAATTTTTACTCACAAATGGTGGAATATTTTCAAGTTCAGCGAAATGCACGAGAATTGCCCTTCTTGCGGACTTCGCTATGAAGTAGAGCCAGGTTTCTTCTTTGGAGCCATGTATATCTCATACGCTTTTACGGTTGGTATCATGATTATTGGTGGTGTCATCATTTATAATTTCTTTGGGGATCCATCTGCAGAAGGCTATATCATTCCTATCACCGTGGTTTCTTTACTCATGGTTCCATTCAATTTCCGTATGGCTCGCGTCATCTTCATTCACTTGTTTTCCATGGTTAAATACAAACCTGATGCTGCAGGTTCTGCACAAACTAAATAATGAAAATACTGGATCTATACATTCTGAAAAAATTTCTGAAAACGTATGTTTTCGCAGTTTTTTTGATTGTATTGATTGTGATGGTGATTGATTACACAGAAAAAATCGACGATTTTATCCGTAAACAAGCTCCGTTGAATGAGATTCTTTTCGACTATTACTTGAATTTTATTCCTTATTGGGCGAATTACATTAGTCCCTTAATGGTTTTTATTGCCACGGTTTTCTTCACCGCTAACCTAGCAGCCAAAACGGAAATAATTGCCATCTTAAGTTCAGGTGTCAGTTTCACTCGACTCATGAGACCCTATCTAATTGGGTCAAGCATTGTCGCTGTAGGAACTTTCATTATGATTGGCTGGATTGTCCCCAATGCCAATAAAATTCGAGTACCTTTTGAGCATAAATACATCAACAACACCTATTTCTTTGATAAGCGGGATGTGCATATCAAAATTGCTCCAGAAATCTATGCCTACATTGAAAGCTACGATAATAGTACCAATACGGGTTACCGCTTCAGTTTAGAACGAATTTCCAATAATGAAATCAAAGAAAAGCTAATGTCTGACCACATTACCTGGGATTCTGTTCGTAAGAAATGGACGATTCATGATTATCGAATCAGAACATTGGTAGGTAAAAAAACAGGTATTGTATTTGGTTCTAAAATCGATACGACACTCAACTTATATCCCAAAGATTTTCAAAATAAACACCTCCTTCACGAGACCTTTACCCTTCCTGAATTGGAAAGGCACATTCAACTGGTTCGTTCAAGAGGAGCAGATGGTATCGAAATTTTCTTAATTGAAAAATACCTTCGCTTTGCAAACCCATTTTCCGTCATCATTCTCACCATCATTGGCTTTTTAGTTTCTGCTAGAAAATCCCGAGGAGGCGTTGGTTTTCAAATCGCATTGGGTTTCTCCCTAGCCTTTGTTTACATTCTATTCTTTATGATGAGTAAAGGAATAGCCGAGGGAGGTGGTATGCCTCCGCTGTTAGCCGTTTGGTTACCCAACATCATTTTTGGCGGCATTGGTATTGGTCTCTACTATACCCTCCCTAGATAATGAGACAGGCTCCGCGATTTATTGACTATTTGAAGATTCACTTCATTGTAATCTTATATGCCTTTACCGCTATACTAGGTAATGCCACTCAAGCCAATGCACTTAGTATCGTCTTTTTTCGATGCGTCATTAGCTCGATCTTTTTGCTGGCCATTCTTCGTTTTCAACAGGTCAGTTTTCGGGTTCCCAAGAACATTTTATACCAATGGATTCTAAATGGCCTTTTCATCGCCCTGCATTGGCTCTTGTTTTTCGGTGCTGCCAAAGTCTCAACTGTTGCCATGTGTTTAGCAGGATTATCCACTCAAACCTTTTGGACTAGCTTATTAGAGCCTTGGACAAAAAAAGAAAAAATCAAACGGGTAGAAGTGTTTTTAGGGGTTCTTGTCATCATAGCCCTCATCATCATTTTCTCAGTAGAACAAGCCCAAGCCTTAGGCCTCCTCATGGGTATTGCTTCTGGTTTTTTCGGTGCCCTTTTTTCTGTCATCAATGGGAAATATACCCACCAGTATGACCCAAGACTCATAACTGTATATGAAATGATTACGGCTGGAATAATCACCGGGCTGGTCTGGATCTATGGATTTTCGAGTAATATGGAGCATTTTATGCCTCTAGGCCTAGATTGGCTTTGGATCAGCATTTTGGCCATTGTTTGTACCGTTTATGCGTATACAGAAACCATCCGCTTATACCGCGTATTCTCTGTTTTCTCCATCAATCTCGTGATTACACTTGAGCCCGTATATGGCATTTTATTAGCCGTTTTCATCTTTGGAAGCAAAGAGATTATGCATTCCGGTTTTTACTGGGGCACATCCCTTCTGGTCATGACTGTCATGATTCATCCCTTCTTAATAAAATCAGGTAAAAAAGAGTAAAAAAATTCTGATATTGCCTTTTAATCAAACGGATGAAGCCTAAAAGCTTCATTCTATTTATTAATCATACAATCTACTATGAAAAAATTCAACGTTGCCATTGTCGGCCTTGGTTTTGGAGCCGAATTTATCCCCATTTATTTAAAGCACCCATTGGCCAACATGTATGCCATCTGCCAAAGAAACGAGGAAAAACTAAATTCGATTGGCGACGCTTACGGTATAGCAACCCGATATACCGACTTTGAACAACTACTTCAAGATCCGAATGTGGATGTCGTTCATATTAATTCTCCTATCCATTTACACGCACAGCAGACACTTCAAGCCTTATTAGCGGGCAAACATGTGGCTTGTACCGTTCCTATGGCCACTACGGTTGAAGAGTGCAAAGCGATCGTAGAGGCTAGTCGAAAAATGGGGAAAAAATACATGATGATGGAAACGGTGGTTTATTCCCGTGAGTTTCTTTACATCAAAGAATTATATGAAAAAGGAGAACTCGGAAAGATTCAATTCTTGAAAGGCTCACACCAACAAGACATGGATGGATGGCCTGATTATTGGCCAGGTTTACCTCCGATGCACTATGCTACCCACTGCGTAGGTCCAGTGGCAGGTTTATTACGATTAGAAGCAGAATATGTATCTTGCTTTGGCTCAGGTACCATTCGCGAAGAATTAATTCAACATTATAACTCTCCATTTGCAGTAGAATCAGCCCACATTAAATTCCGAAATTCAGACTTAAGTGCTGTTGTTTATCGCTCACTTTTTGACGTAGCCCGTCAATACCGTGAAAGCTTTGAAGTATATGGTTCTAAAAAAAGTGTGGAATGGCCATTGATTGAAGGGGAAGAACTTGTTGTACATACTGCTAAAAAACCTGAACCAGAAATTCCAGAAAAAGTAGCAACCCCCGATTTCGCACATTATTTACCAGAAGAAATTCAACGTTTTACTACAAAGGGCGTTTACGATGAAAGCGATAATACACACCTTTCATTCACTCAAGGTGGAGGCCATGGAGGTTCCCACCCGCATTTAGTCAATGAATTTTTACAAGCACTAGCCCAAGATCGCGATCCATTCCCTAATGCTCCTCAGTCGGCCAATTGGACATCTGTCGGCATATTAGCGCATGAATCTGCTCTTCAAGGTGGTAAAATCATCGAAATCCCTGAATTTTAATCTTTTAGCGTAGGCAAAACAACACATGAAAAAATTTACTTGTTTCCTTTTATTATTGGCTGCTTCCTTTCAACTTTTGGCACAAAACCAAAAGCCAAGAAGATTAGAAATGCTTTTTTTAGGGGATCGTGGTCATCATAAACCGTTAGACCGCTTTCCTTCTTTACAGTCTGCTCTAGGAGTAAAAGGCATTAATTTGACCTATACCGAGTCACTAAAAGACCTAAATCCGAGCTATCTAAACAAGTTTGATGGTTTGATCATTTTTGCCAATCATGATTCCATTCCAAAACCACAAGAAAAAGCATTGCTGGAATACATTGGTTCTGGTCATGGACTTGTAGCGCTACACTGTGCTTCTTTCTGTTTTAGAAACTCCCCAGAATATGTAAAAATGGTGGGTGGACAGTTTTGGCGTCATAAAATGGATTCCATTCAGATTCAAAATGTACAGCCTCAGCATCCTGTTTTAAAAGGCTTCCCAGGTATCAAAACCGTGGATGAAACTTATTTGCACAGCCAATTACAAGCCGACAATAACGTGATTCAATCACGTATCATCGGACCAGAACAAGCCAAAGATAAACCGGGCCAAGCTACTGAACCCTATACTTGGGTACGAACTTATGGAAAAGGAAATGTTTTCTATACTGCCTATGGACACGATGAAAGAACTTGGGAAACGACCGGCTTCCAAACCTTAGTGGAACAAGGGATATTGTATGCTGTTGGAAAAGACAAAGCCACTTTATTAGAAAACTTAAAATTGGCTCCTTTGTCTTACCGTGAAGCCAATTTACCTAATTACGAAAAAAGACAGGGTCCACAATTACAACAATTGCCTTTGAGCCCAGAAGAATCCGTTAAATACATCCAAATCCCAGTTGATTTTAACCTAACGGTTTTTGCCGCAGAACCAGATGTCATGCACCCCATTGCCATGGCATGGGATGAGAAAGGCCGATTATTTGTTTTAATCACCAAAGACTATCCAAACGAACGTAAAAATACCGGCGGTAGCGACTACATTTTAATGTGTGAGGACACCAACAAAGATGGTAAGGCCGATAAATTTACCCGATTTGCTGAAGGTCTTAGCATCCCAACAGGGATGGTTTTTGCCAATGGCGGTTTAATCATTTCTCAAGCACCCCATATCTTATTTTTGAAAGATACAGATGGGGATGATAAAGCAGATCTAAAGCAAGAATTAATCACGGGTTTTGGTACAGGTGATACACATGCAGGGCCATCTAACCTACATTATGGTTTCGACAACTGGATTTGGGGTTCCGTTGGTTACTCAGGATTCAAAGGAAAAGTAGGCAACGATTCGCTGAATTTCGGAAATGCATTTTTCCGTTTTAAACCTGACGGTTCTAAAATGGAACATGTGACCAATACCTCCAACAATACCTGGGGATTTGATTTCAACGAAGCTGGTGATGCCTTTGGTTCTACAGCTAATAACTCACATGGTTGGTACATCCCTATTCCTAACAAATATATCTGGCAAGCTCCCTATTCTTTCAACGGTAGCAAAAGCACCGATACACATAAGGACATGAAGCCTATCACCAAAAAAGTACGTCAGGTTGACGTTTTTGGTGGTTTTACGGCCGCAGCAGGTCACAATTTCTATTCGGCAAGATCCTTTCCAAAAAAATATTGGAATAAAATCGCTTTCGTTTCTGAACCCACAGGACACGTAGTCCACCAAAATAATTTGGTGAAATCGGGTAGTGATTTTAATGATGTGGAAGCATTTAACTTATTGGCTGGTGCCGACGAATGGGTTTCTCCTGTATTTGCACAAGTTGGTCCAGATGGTGCCGTTTGGATTGCTGACTGGTATAGTTTCATCATTCAACATAATCCAGTTCCAAGAGGATTTGCTAATGGAACAGGTAATGCATACGAAACAGATTTACGTGATTATACACATGGGCGGATCTACCGTGTTGGCTGGAATCAAGCGCCTAATTATCAGCCTATTAGTCTGTCTGCCAATGATCCTGCTGCTTGCATCAAAGCCCTATCCAACAACAATTTATTTTGGCGCTTACACGCTCAAAGGTTGTTAGTAGAGCGTGGCAAAAAGGACATTGTACCAGCATTAATCGCGCTCATCGCCAACAAAAAAGTAGATGAATTGGGATTAAATGTAGGAGCTATTCATGCATTGAGAACCTTGGAAGGATTACAAGCATTAGAACTTCCTAGTGTAAAAGCAGCATTAAGTCTTGCATTAAACCACCCAAGTGCCGCAGTACGTAAAAATGCTGTTCAAGTTTTGCCTAGAACGCAGGCATGGTCTAAAGTTTTGATACAGAAAAACGTACTGAACGACAAAGATACTTTAGTAGCCTTACACGCAGTATTAGCTAGCATCGAAATGCCAGAAAGTCCAGAATTGAACAAGGCCATGGACGCCAAAATTGCCAAAGAACAAAACAATCGTGATCGCTGGTTACCTGAAGCTTTTTCTGCATGGACCATGACTAAAGGTGGACAAAGAATGAAGGATTTCATCGTAACTGAAGGAAAAAGAAAGCCTGTTGCCACAGCTGAAAAAGTAGGGAAGGAGTTAAACAATCCCGCAGTTGATGGTCAAAGTAAAGGACTAGATTTAGTTGTGACCGAAGTACAAATTAAAGGCGGACAGTTCAAGTTAAGAGAGAACGCTTCCTTTGTCATCCGAATCAAAAACAAAGGAGATCAAGCTTTAGAAAAAGGAAAAGTTTTACCTGTATTCTTAAAGATTGAAGGTATGGGCCGTAGGATCGACATGGAGTCCTTCACTTTTACGGATGGAGTAGCTCCTGGAGAAACGGTTTCCGTAACTAAAAACACTAATGGTCCTTGGACGGGTAATTTTGGTTGGAGTGCCGATGTTGCTGGTTCTTACAGCATGGAAATTCAGATCGACAAAACGGGAGCATTGCCAGAAAGTGTTCGTAACAACAATACCTACCGCAAAGCGCTAGAAGTGAGTGGACCAAGTTCTTTGAATGTATACATGATGGAAAAAGTCTTCCGTGGGGGAGCTTCTACTTGGTCTGGAGATGAATTAGTGAATGCGTTAAAAAGCATTGAGATCATTGAATCTCCAGCTTTTGGTGCTGCCTTAAAAGGAGCTTCCGCTACTTGGAATGCAAGAAAAGACCCGAAATTATCTGCAGAAAATTTAGCCTATTTCAAAAAGATTGGAACAACTATTCGTCCAAGCGATTTTGACTACTACGAACGTTTAGCTACAACTTGGAAAATTGAAATTGCCAATAATGCTAGTTCCGCCAATGTCGTTAGAAAGGTCATCAAAACAGTAAAAGAAGCCATGCAATTTGACATTCGTGAATTTAGTGTTCCCGCTGGAGCCAATGTGGAAATCATCTTTGAAAACATTGACGCTATGCAGCACAATTTAGTGATTGGTCAAATGGGTAGCCAAGAGAAAATAGGTTTAGCGGCTGATAAGATGATTACAGCAGCCGATGGAGCTCAAAAGAATTATATTCCTAATATTCCAGAGGTGATTGCTTATACTGCTTTAGTGGATCCAGATGGAAGAGCTAAATTGGTATTCAAAGCCCCTACAACCAAAGGGAATTACCCGTATTTATGCACATTCCCAGGTCACTGGAGAATCATGAATGGAGTGATGAAAGTAGAATAATCCAAAATCAAATAAAAAGAAGCGGTGCATGTGAACTCATGTACCGCTTTATTTTTTCCCTACCTTTGTGGTATGAAATTTGAGATTCAATCCACAGATGTCCATTCCAAGGCAAGAGCCGGTAGCTTAAGCACCGACCACGGTACTATTCAAACCCCCATTTTTATGCCTGTTGGCACAGCAGGTACCGTTAAAGGTGTTCATATTTCCGAATTAACGGATCCCATTAAAGCCCAAATTATTTTAGGAAATACTTACCACCTTTACCTAAGACCCGGTTTAGAAGTGATAGAAGCTGCAGGTGGACTACATAAATTTAATTCTTGGAATGGCCCAATCTTAACGGACTCGGGTGGATATCAAGTTTATTCTTTGGCTGGGACAGGAAGAAAAATCGTAGAAGAAGGAGTCAAATTTAAATCGCACATCGACGGCAGTACGCATTTTTTTAGCCCCGAATCCGTGATGGATATTCAAAGAACCATTGGAGCTGATATCATGATGGCCTTTGATGAATGTACGCCATATCCATGTACCTACGAATATGCTCGTAAATCCATGGAAATGACCCACCGTTGGCTAGATCGTTGTATCAACAGATTCGAGGCCACAGAGCCCAAATACGGGCACAACCAAGCCTTGTTTCCTATCGTTCAAGGTAGCGTATACAAAGATCTTCGTAAGATTTCTGCTGAATACATAGCAGAGAAAGGCGCATTTGGCAATGCCATTGGTGGACTATCCGTGGGTGAACCCGTGGAAGATATGTATGAAATGGCAGATGAGGTAACTGATATCTTGCCAAAAGACAAGCCCCGCTATTTAATGGGAGTGGGAACACCCGCCAATATTTTAGAAGGAATCGCCTTAGGAATTGATATGTTTGACTGTGTGATGCCTACGCGCAATGCGAGAAACGGTATGATTTTCACGACTCAAGGCATCATCAACATCAAAAATGAAAAGTGGAAGTCCGACTTTTCTGTGATAGATCCCGCTTTTGCTGATACTGTCCATGGCCAATACAGCAAAGCCTACGTTCGGCATTTGATTCGTTGTGAAGAGATGCTGGGTGCCATGATTGCCAGTGTATGTAACCTGCGCTTTTACCTATGGTTAGTAGGCGAAGCTCGCAAAGAAATACTACAAGGAAGTTTCACTTCTTGGAAAAATCGCATGATTCCCCAACTCATGCAGCGTCTATAATCAAGGAATTGGTAAAACTTTTGATTCTTTGAAAGTCGATAAAATCACCATCGTGGAGGTCGCTGATACCTCTTCGATTTCGTTGATTTTTTCCAACATTAATTTCTGATAAGTGGAGATATCTTTGGAGATAATCTTCAACATAAAATCCCCTGCACCCGTCACGTGATGGCATTCAATCACCTCAGGTATTTGATTGATTTGTCGAACAAATGACTCCGTTACTTGCTTCTTGTGGCCTGTTAAAGTCACTGTAACAAAAGTAGTTACACCTAAACCTACTTTATCGCGGTCCACTTGGGCATGATAGCTTTGGATGATTCCAAGACTCTCTAATTTCTTGACACGTTCCAAAGTAGGAGCTGGAGAAAGGCCTATTTCCTTCGACAATTGGGCGTTGGTAATTTTGGCATTTTGTTGCAAAATTTCCAGCAGTTTGTGATCGGTTTGATCTAGTTTTGTGATGTTCATGGAATGTTAGAAAAAACAAAATTATAGAATATTTAAGGGAAATTTACGTTTCCTCTTGCATAAATAAGCAAAGGTTCTTAATTTTGCCCCACGAAAATGCGAAAGTAGCTCAGCTGGTAGAGCGCGACCTTGCCAAGGTCGAGGTCGCGGGTTCGAACCCCGTCTTTCGCTCCACTTGGAAGCACCCCTCGGTGCTTTTGAGTTTTACAGGGCCGCCTGGGTGGTGGAACTGGTAGACACGCAGGACTTAAAATCCTGTGAGCCGAAACGCTCGTATGGGTTCGATTCCCATCCCAGGTACTAGCCGTAACTTGCTGAAATATTGCGAGTTACGGCTTTTTAACGAAGCGAATTTAGAGAAAATGACAAGGTATTTTTCAGAAATGACAAATAACCCATCTCTAAAATGACAAATAATCCAACTTCCCAAAAATTTATTCATGATATCGAAATCCACCAGGATCACTTTCTAAACCAGGAAAAGATGGCTGAGAAACCTAGAAAAATTTATCCGTATAAACTCTGTAAGATTAGAGATTATGATAAAAGCCTGGATAAAGTCTGGCATGTAGAATACTACATCTGGGATATCAATGAAAAAAAAATTCATCGTAGAAGAGTTACCCTAAATCAAAAAAGAGCCAAAGACCGCTATGCTTATGCTAAAGAAGTTATTGAAGAAATTGATCCACTTTTAAAAGCTGGAGGGACTTACAATAAGTTTGCCACTGCAGATACTCCCACTACCTTAAGTGAAAAGCTAAACATAAATAAAATCAATTGCTTTTCTACTCTTAAAGAGGCTACTAGAAATTACCTTGCATTCCATAAAACAATACTAAGCCCGAGAACTCTTCAAAGCTATACTTCAGATGTAAAAAGGCTTACTAATTTCCTGGACAAAAACCACCTTGAAAAAATAAGCTTAGAAAGGTTTACAGATGTTCAGGCTATGAGATTTTTAGATGATCTTATCTATGTAAATAAAATTTCAAACAGGTCAAGAAATAATACCAAAGGGACCATTTCTACTATTTTCAACTTCTACAAAAAAAGAAAGGTAATTACTCAGAACCCCTTTGAAGGAATTGAAAAACTTCCTCATTTAAGTACTAGACATGCAGCCTACACTAAAAATCAAATAGCAGATTTTAAAAAGGAATGTATCTACAGAGGAGAGCATCAATTATTACTCTTTGTTCAATTTATCTATTTTGCCTTTTTACGGCCACGTTATGAGCTAAGATTACTTAAGATTGAGGATATCAAAGAAAAAACACTTAGAGTACCTGCAGAGAATGCAAAGAATAATGCTACAGAGCATGTGATGATTCCAGCAGCTCTTGAGAAAATAATCCAAGAAGCTAAGCTTAGAGATTACCCAGAGAGTTATTATGTATTTGGAGATGATGGACTACCTGGGCCAATTGCATTAGGGAAGGAACATTTTTATAACAAACATAAAGCAATATTAAAAAGAATAAATCTTGATGGACTTAAATTTGATACCTATTCCTGGAAGCATTCTGGAGCTATTGCTTTATTCCAAGCTACTCAAAACATTGAACTACTTCGACAGCAGTGCCGGCATTCAGATTTAGCAACTACTCAAAAGTATTTAAGGGACCTAGGCTTGTTTATCGACTACGATCAAATCAATAAATTCCCAGAATTCTAAGGTTTTTCCATCAAGTATAATTTTGATACTCCCTGGAGTGGTAATAAAACTTCTACTTGTGTGATATAATATTCCTTCCCATCGATAAATACAGCATGATCAGCATCGGGATTATTGTGCCAATCAATCGCATAAAGATCTATGGCATTCAAGTCTGCTATAACGGTTTTATAACAGGTATTTCTTCTTAGTTTTTCATAGTTCCAATAACATTTAGTAATAATTGGATTTGACCCTACAAATCCTAATGTTAGACCATCCATAGCATTAGATATAGTTGGATCATCATATACTAATCCCTTCCAGAAAGCAATTCTGGGAGAAAATTTTGAACCTGTTTGATTAAACCTGCTACTAATACCAATTTGTTCCATTATCGCAGTTCCTGATACTTCTACAATTGTAGAGATCTTAGACTTAATTTGGAATATTTCACCTGTTGCATTTGACTGATATTTGCTAAACCCAGTAGGCAAAGGATAGTAAATATTAGGTTTAAAAAGATTATCATTAGAATCTAACTCCCAATCTAATTCTAATCTATTGGCTAATTCAGGAGTTCTTGCAGTCGAAGGAGTAACTTTTTTTGTCCAATTTCTACGTACAGGCTTATCTAATAATTCATTGCCCCAATAGGCATACATAATCCTATTTGTAATATCAAAATAGATAGCTAGATTCAATAGCTTACGAAGCTCTTTAATAAACTCGGAGATAGTAAGGTCCGCAGGTAAATGATCTTCCAGGAATATTTCATATTTAAAATCTATGCTCTGGGTATTAACAAATACCATTCGCTTAAAGATATCAGATGTGAAAAATGTGCCTTTAAATTTAAAACTGCATCGATTAGCCAACTGTTCAAAAAAGTGCCTTAAAAATACCATAGGCACTCTAGCAATATCATTCAAAGTGAGACCTGACCAGCTATTCATTTTTCCTGTAAATCCAGCTAAAGTATTGGTCCCATAGAATAGATTATTGTCCACAGTTGGCCAACAAATTGCATCTGTTAAATGATTGGCATCTTTAATAGGTGCAATTGGTACTATACCTAAAGGAAACTGATTCATGGGCATATTATGATACACCCCAAATATTTCACTTAAATTTTGAGAAAAGGTGAGTACATACTCTGATTCAGTACAATTTACAATTGTAACATAACCTCGCTCAATGATATATCCATCTGCAACCTTCTCACAGTAGTATTCCTGGTAATTGTATTTGATTTGAGGAAGTCTGAACCACCCAAATATTTCATCATTCTTTGGAGTAAATGGTACGGAAAAATCATTTACTTGAGAACCACTAATTCCTTCAAAATCAAATAGTGAATTATAGCGACTCAATTTAATTGGGCTTTGACCATCACTCATAGATGGGGACAAATCTACCCATTCATTATTTATTCTGATTCCAAACATTAGAAACGGCTTTTAATAGTTGTCGACTGTCTACGTTCAATGGCATGCATTATATCAGATGCATTATCTTTTTCCCGGATATCCTCCAAAATTCCCTTTTGAGCTTGATTTGTACTAAGAAGTTCAATGATGTGTTTATAAATCCCAGATAAGAATCGATTTGCTTCGATTTGAAGCTCTTTATTCTCATTGATATAGGATTCACTGCTTTCACTCGGCATCACTCCTGTGGGCCTTGAAAATACCCCGCCATCTGCAAACATCATCTTAGTTCGTCCTAGTTGAAATACCCCACCATCTTGCATGGTAATCGGTGAACCATTTCTGTACATTGAACTTTCCAAGAGTCTATCAATTACGGGCTTATTATTTGCGTAGGTCTTTTTAGAAAGAACCATTACAGGCTCTCCCCCTTCAATCTCTCCTACCTCAGCACCGGTAACTCGGTCATGCATCACTATTCCAGCTTCACCATATTTCTTACCATGGGATGAACCTTGGGCTACTCCATAATTTTTGAATATACCTCCTTTTCTCCCCTCAAATTTTTGGTCTGAAATCTGGTTTATTTCATAAGCAGTTTTAACACCAGCTAAAACAGCCATTACTAAACCTACTGGCCATGGCATAGCTAGAGCACTTAAAATAGCCATTGATCCGGCTATAACTGCATTAGCTTTTTGAAGCTTTTTATTTCGTTCAAATTCCTCCTTCTTAAGCTTTAATGCTTCCTCATCAAATTTCTTCTGAAGCTTTAGCTTAGCAGTATCAAGTTCATCCTTTGTTAATACTCCAGCTTCATACTCTTCATCTAATTTCTTCAAATTAGCATCCCTTTCAGAAGTCAAATTATTTAGCTGGGATTTGGTATAATTGGCATTCAATTGCATAAGCTGATTTACAGCATTGAGCATTAATGAACCCACACCATTGGCATGATTAGCAAAGGCCTGAGTCCTTTCATTTAAATGCTTACCATCCTCTAATGCCTTTTTCTTCAAAAATCCCAAGAATGACTGCATGTCCCCAGCCATGGCAGCATTTAATCCCTGGTAAAACTCTTGATTACTTTGTTCTTTAGCATCGTTCGCCTCTTGATTTAAATTGATCTTGTCTCGCTGAAGCGAAGTATCATTTAATCGAAGCTCATTGACTAATCTATCATCTAGGGCTTTTAGCCTTAATGCTGCAGTAGTATTCGAATTAAAGATAGCAAGCTGAGTATCATCATCTATTTTCTTGATTTGCTGATCTCTAGCTGTTTTATCAGTAACACTTTCAGCAATTCTTTGTTTTTCTAAATCAGCCTCTTTGCGGAATTTTTCTGTTTGAGCATCAAGGCTTTCCTTAATTCTATCCCTCTCAGCCTTTGCTTCAGCTTTTAGTCTATCAGCTTTTTGCTTTGCCTCAATATTTAAAATCCTAAGCTTAGCATCCCACATAGCCTGGGAATTTTTCTTAGTGAGATCTAGATTAATTTTAGCCTGATCAATTTCGGCCTTGAACTTATCATCTAAAAGCTCCTTATGGTCCTTTCTCTCCTGGTCTAATCGAGCCTTTTCTTCATCAGCTTTCTTTTTATCTTCAGCTTCTTTTTTCTTAATGGCATCAAGCTCAATCTTTTCTTTCTTCTTCTGGAAATCCTCCTGCATATTTAGAAGACTTGTATCATAAGCTAACTGCAGTTGCTTTAATGCTTCAGCTTTTATTTGAGCATTGGCTTTAGACTTTTCTACAGCATCCTTATCACGCTCAAAATCTAGCTTTAGTTTGGCTAATTGACGCTCATTATCATCTTTTATAGCTTCAATTTTAGCATTTCCAATCTGCTTTAATAGCTCCTCCTCATCCTTTAAGCGTTCTTTTTCAGCCTCCTTAAATTTTTTGGCTGCTTCTTCCTGCTCCTGCTTACGTTTTTCCCTGGCTGCTCTTCCAATATTGGAAATTTCCCCCTCATGCTGAGTGGCCAGCTGGGCTAATTTTTGATCTCTTACTGTGGCATCTTTGATGGTAGAATTGATTTCTTCTACTTTTCGCTTGTAGGCTAAATCCATCCGGGCCTTTTCCCTTTGATCCTCATTTTTAATGGCAGCGACTTTATTATCTTCTAACTGCATTAAATGAGCCTTTTGAGCAGCTAGCTCTTTATCTCTTCTAGATTTGGCAAATTCAGCAGTCTTTTCATTATAGCCTTTTTCATAAGCTGCTCCAATGTTTTTACCGGCATTAGAAAAAGCTGAAGCTACACTAGAAAAATCTAGGGAAGCAATTGCCTTAATAACAGTAACAATAGTGGTTCCTATCGCTTTCAATGCATTCCAAAGCCCTCTTACTGCAGCTTGTGCTGATTCAGATTTATTATAAAAATAAACTAGTGCAGCTGCAGCACTTGCAATTAAAAGTCCAATGGCCCCCAGTGGAGTCGCAGCCATAACAAGATTAAATGCCCTCATAGCTGACGCAGAAAGGGCAATATAAACAGCCCTTCCTTTTTCTATAGTCGTATGATATAAAGCACTGGCAGCAGCCTTAATATTAGCTGCATTCATGGTTAAAATAGCCACAGCAAATCCTGCTATAGCCGGGCTAACCTCAGCTATAAATCTTCCTCCTTCAAGAACGACTCTACCTAGAGAGACTACAAGGCCAATTGACTGATATAATGCATCTAAAAACCAATGAAATACTGGTTTTAATTTATTCCCTATCCGGACTCTCAAATCATCAAAAGTATCTCCCAGGTTACTTTGTTTTCCAGCTAAATCTTTAGAGATATTAGCCATGCCTCCCATGACACCATTTAATTCACCAAAGGATATTACTGCATTCTGAATAGCTTCAGGAGTATTTGCAATCACTTTTTGAACCTTACCAAAGGTTAATGTGATTTGGTCCCCCATGGTCTTCCCTTTGATACCAAACTCTTTTAATCGCTCAAATTCTCCAGTACCGGCATCCAATAATGCTTCTGTTAGCATGTCAAACTCTTTGCCCTGGGATGAGGCTAAATCTCCAAGTTTAGTCAATTCTACTGCAGTAACTTTGATGCCTCGCTGGACTAGCTTGATGTAACTACCTGTCAACTGGTCTAAAGAAAATGGAGTTTCTGAAGCAAACTTCTTTAGCATGGCCATAGCTTCAGTAGCCAGCTTTTGACTACCCAATACTGTTCTAAGTACAGTCTCATACTTCTCAAATTTGGCTGTCATATCATAGATTGACATACCAAAGCTCTTTAATCCAGTAATGGCCCCCTGAACTAATCCAATTAGACCTTGACCGGCAAAGACTCCTAATGCAACTGTTTTGAAATTTGCCCAAATAGAAGGCTGGGCTTTGACTACATTACCTAATGAATTTAGCTCAGTAGTAGCTTGAGTAAGGTGAGGCCTAATTTCTGCTATTTTAGATGTCGCTGCTACCCATTCACTTGATCCCTGTTTTGCTTGTTTAGCTTGACTGGTCCAATACCTTAAGGCCTCTTGTAATTGATTAACACTGGCAGAAGAAACATCAATGTTCATTTTTAGTGAACGCTGCTCATTATTCAATCCATTAAGCTCTTGCTGTAATTTCTTATATCCTTCGCTCCCCTTCGCTCCTGAAGTGGCTAGGTCCTCCAGCTCTTTCTTTATTCGGGAAATAGATTGCTTATTTTGCTCCCACTTTACTGAAGCTTGTACATCATCTACTATCAGTTTAATTCTTCCTTCTTCTGTATAGCTCATGCCTATTTGTATTTTTTACAAATAAGCAGTAACTACAAAAAGGAATTAAGGACGGTTTTAAGCTAGAAAAAGCTTACAGTGATGATGTAAGAACTATTAAAAAGTAACCTCTCCTATGCCATATATAGAACTAGCAATTTTATTTACAAGCATTTGATCAATCTTTTTGGTTATTTTTTCGGCAATATTGCTCATTATTCTGGCCTTGGTCTTATTGCACCATGATCTACCCTTTCTGTTTTTTGCCATATCTCCACTTGGCATTGAATGAGAAATAGCCCAAGCTATTTTATTCATCGCTAAACTTTCAGAAGGGACTCTCCCAGTATTCTCATACCCTGCTATCCAAGCAAAATTGCTAATTTCTTTAATATCCGAACTCTCAAATCATCAAATATATCTCCCAGGTTACTTTGTATTACAGCTAAATCTTTAGGTAATTTAGCCATTCCTCCCATGACTCCATTTAATTCACCAAAGGATATCACAGCATTTTGAATAGCTTCTGGAGTATTTGCTATCACTTTTTGAACCTTGCCAAAGGTCAATGTGATTTGGTCACCCATGGTCTTCCCTTTGATACCAAACTCCTTCAATCGCTCAAACTCTCCAGTACTAGCATCCAATAATGCTTCTGTTAGCTGGTCAAATTCTTTCCCCTGTGATGAGGCTAAATCTCCAATTTTAGTCAATTCTACTGCAGTAACTTTGATACCTCGCTGAACTAGTTTGATGTAGCTACCTGTCAACTGGTCTAAAGAAAATGGAGTTTCTGAAGCAAACTTCTCAAGCATGTCCATAGCTTCAGTAGCCAGCTTTTGACTACCCAATACTGTTCTAAGTACAACGAATTTGCGAGCTACTTTATCTTTTAAAATAGGCACGCTTTTAATAGATATTGCCATGATAGTTTGGGTTGGTTTATTGTAGATTGTGAATAACTTGTACGTTAATACACAACAAAACTATACATTAAATAGAATTTGTTTACAAATAAATAGCTATAACTGCCATATTTTCTACTAGTTATGCATTAATCAAAGCTTAAAAAGTAACCTCTCCAGTTCCAGATATGGAACTAGCCATTTTATTTACAAGCAGAATATTGATTTCCTTGCTAATTTTCTCAGCAATATTATTCATAATCCTAACTTTGGTTTTATTGTACCAGGATCTTCCTTTTCTATTTTTCGCAGCATCCCCATTTTGCATTGAATGAGAAATAGCCCAAGCTATTTTCTTCATGGCTAAACTTTCAGATGGAACCCTCCCTGTTTTCTCATATCCTGCTATCCAAGCAAAATTGCTAATTCCTTTAACTGAAATCCATTTTTCTAATTCATCCACTGGAGGCTTCTTAAAATTCCATTGAACGTTTTTCATATCTTGAAAACGACCATAGGCATTAAAGCTTATTTCGCCTATGATACCTTGATTGTCATCAATCACTGTAGAAGAGAAATCCTTAAGTAATTTTTGTGTAGCAATTAAATTAGCTCGATCAATAGAATCCTGAAACTGCTTGACAGCCTCAGAAATTACTCCAGATAAAAAAATGGTTTTTATCGCTTGTCTTATGAAGCGATCACTCTCCAAATTATTCATAAAACATATTTGCTGAAGGGATGGCAATTTTCACTTGACCTGTATAACTCCATGAAACACTTAGATACTCTAATCCGTTATATTCGAAAAAATCTAGTAAGAATGGATAATATTGGTTAGCTATAACATCCAAGGTTATAATATTCTCAGTAGCTCCACGGTTAATCCAAGCATCTAATACAAGCATATTATCCCACTTCAATCTAACACCATCATCTGAAGTAATATAAATCTGAATTTGGCCAGTAATTGGGGCCTTAATAAACCCAGTAAATCGAGCTGCTACATAATCAATTGGTAGACCCAATCCGGATAGAACAGTAGAATCAATGAACAATGAATTTAGTAATACATTCAAAGTAGGAGTATTTGAATAAATACCTTCAGGAGCCACACCTGTACCATCAGGAAAGAATGTAAAGAACTTTGCTCTTAAGTTTCCAGAATTTACTAGTGTACAAGTTCCATTAGCATCAGCGTAACCTTGAGTGTTTAATGCTCTCCACTCATCTAATGCTTTTGCATCTGCATCACTCTGACTAGCTTCAGAACCCCATCTATTTGCTGCAATACTAATCGTGGCAAACCCACCGGTATAGCCATTACCACAAGTAGACTTTTTAAATGTGCCAATGGCAGAATAACTATTACTCAAATATGGAGTAGAGCTACAAAGCCCCGTTGTTTGAATTCCAATATAACCTACTGTACCTTCCACATTTAGCTTAACTGTATGTGGTAAAACAAAACTATTATCATCCAAATAATATAACTCCAAATGGCTAATTTTTCCCTTACCTGTTCTCTTACCATAGATATCTAATTCACAAGCCATAGTACCATAGCCTCTCCATCCAGTAGCCCTAGCTTCTGCAGTTGGAAATACTGGCAAATTAGACACATTAGACTCTAAGGAGCTATATCTAAATGTAAATGACCTACCTACTACTTTTTCTTCAGAATCATAAATCAAATGATCATCATTCATTATTACCATGGGAATATATTGCTGATTGCTAACAATCAATACATCTTCACTCATGGCCAATTGAAGAAATAATTCCTTTTCATTTTCATCTATCCAGCTACTATTCAAGGTTAATTCCCTTTCTCCGTTTACTCTATTCACCACTTTTTCAGAAAAAAAACCAAGATGATTATAAGAAGTAGAATGCTCAACTAGCTCTCTTGAGATTCCCATTTTCTCAGTAGTTCTACCTGGAAGGAAAATACTCTCGTAAGCGCCTAAACTATTTCGGAATAAAATGAATTTCACAAGTTGGTAATCTGAATAATCAATGGTACAATTAACAACCTCAGAAATAACCTGGTTATTTTCATTGACTAACCAAACAGAATAACTGGTCATTCTATTTTCGCCAGTCAACCTTGAACTACCAATCAAATCAGGATGAGAAGGAACACAATAAACATTCATAAAAATGGCAGCCATTACGCTTACATTAAATGCTTCTGCATCACTCGTACCATCTTCAAAATAACGGAAAGCTCTAAGCTTAATAGCTTGAGCTGATGGCTGTAGATTATTTAAAAAATACAGATAAAATGGCTGATTAGGATGCAGCCTCTTATAAGAGGAATGATTTAAAAATCTATGGGCTTCCCCAATGGATTTTTTAATAAAATCAATTCCCCAAAAATGGTTATCACTCTCAGATATTCCACCGCAAATAGTGTATTTGATATCACTTAAAACTGGGGACCCAATGGCTACAGAATTATTCTTAATTTCTGATTTGAACCGTAAAGGTGATACATAATTAGGAATGCCCTTAATTAATACCTGGTTAAAATCAGGCCTCGATGAACTTACCAAGCTTTTTAAAATATTTCCAATTTCAAAAAATGCTCCTCTAGCAACAACTGAGCTGTCTGATAATGTTTCCAATGGCTCTTCTACTCCTTCCATCGCTGGCAATTCAACCCATGAAGCAAGAGGAGCACCTGAATAAGTAGGTACAACCAAAGTCAAATAATAGCGAAGCTTTGATCTATCCAAAATAGTTAGACTCGCTGGGTCTACATTTACCAAAACCTTATTTTTAGCTAAAAAAGCTGTTTTATAACTCGTATTTGCAACAAAAGAAATATCCATAATTAACCTATTTGAACATTGGCCCCCAATGTAATTTGACATGTCATTTTCCAACCTACTACCTGATCTATCCATCCTGGTATTAGCGGTTCAAATTCAGATAGAAGTTTAAATTCAAACTCAAACTCTCTAGCCTTATCCCTCAAATGAGTTTCAAGCTCTAAGACCATATTTAAAGCCAAATTGTCCGCCTCTAATTCATTAGAATTATGAGTAGCCTGCATTCCCGATAAATTGACCTTGGTTATAGCTGTTATTTCAGCATAAAAAACAGTGTTAGGTGCTCCAAATCCATTCCCAATTGTCTCAATCATCGGTCTAGCTAGGTGAATTATAGGATAAGTATTTGACTTAGATGCTGCTATTACTTTATTAGCATGACCATAAATAAAAGCTTTCACAGCTGGAAAGTTTGTTTCCACTGTCTCCTGAATTAAGCTAACAAAGCTTGTTAAATCCCCTTTTATCATTGCTGTGTATGTTTATTCATTTCCTTTTCCATCACTTCCACTTTTTTTCTTTTATGCCTTAGATAGACGAAAAGTCCATGGATATTCGCTTGGTGAACCTTGTCTAAATCTCCTAGAATTCCCTCTTCAGCTACATCCTCTAAAAGAGAGAGGCATCCTTCACCATTAGGAAACATAGGAGCATCATCGCTGCTCTCAAAAAGCTCGCTATTCCTTTCTACAAATCGATTATTTACAGCCTCCCAATATTGAAAAACAGCTAAAAGAGTTCCCATTGGTATAGCTTCAAAATATTTAGCTCTTTGATTTGAATTGATTGAATTATAGATTTCTCTCCTATCTCCATTCCATAATTTAGGATCCTGCATAAAGGACTTAATGTCTTTTCTTTCAGGCCTACAGATAGTAGCAATTAATGAATAGAATAAGCTTGTATTTAGATTGTTCTGGGAGAAATTGACATAAAAAATATTACAAATAGCCCATTCAAATGAACTCGTATCAGCATAATTATCAGCTGGTAAATAGTACTTAACCTTATTATATACGAAGAATTCAAATGGCTTAGTTTCAATTCTGGCAGAAAATGACCAATGAACTAATTTCAAGATGATATACTGCTGATCTAGTGTGAGTCTTGCAAATAATTTCTTTGGTATTTTTGATAATAGATATAATACTTCAAGCTTAACTATCATTGATTTATCATGATCACCTAAGCTGTCAAGAGTATAAATAGTTAGCTGGGAAGTTAAAATAAATGAGATTTGATCACTTGTACACTCACTAAAATTCTCAGGTATTAAATATACCTTTTGCTTTCCATTCTCTTCTAGTGATACTTTTTTCATGTATGCCAAAATTTAAACTATTGACCAGAAGCCTTAATAATTATAACTACTGCAGAAAATAAAAAACCACCTCTCCAAGCCCACCTTTCTATATTAGCTGACTTAAACTTGATGGATAATGCTTCTGTTCTTTGTTTAACCTGCAAAAGCTCTCTTTGAACGATAAAAGAGCTTATCACGCTACTATCTCGTTGATTTCGATAAATATCAAGGAGCATTTTAGTTCTAGCTAATTCAAACTTTGAAACTCTTAACTGCTCAGCTGTTCTAATTGCTTGAATGGCCCCTACTCTAGATAAATAAAATTTTGCCGTATCACTTTTCAAATCGCCTTGAAAGCTCTGACTGTAGCTCTTTATCTGACATCCGGTCAACAGTACCCATATAAATCCAAGAAGTATTTTTAATCGAGTCAATTTCATGGTTAATTGATAAAATGATGATAGAATCTCTCCAGTGAATTAATTGGGCATAGTCTTTAGCTTTCTGAATACTTACTTCTAATGCTTCAATCTTCCTAGTTTTGTGTTTCGAATGAATCCAAAAAGCAATCCCCATCAGAGGGATTAGAACCAGTAATAAAAATGGAACCCTAATTGGGGATAATAACTTATTCATGAGGTCCTTAAAAAATAGAAGAAGTATCATCAAGCAGCTATTTTAACAAATCCACTAATATCCAATTGACCAGCATTATAAATGGTCAAAAGCTTTTCTACTTTATACCCAAATGTTTTTTGAAAGTGAGGCTTGTCTAAAATAGATTTAAAGTCTCCACCCCATTCCCATCCAAACTCTTTAAATATTGCTACTATCTCCATCCAGTCTGCTAATCCATCATAGTCAAAATCCTTCAAATCATTCCAGGAAGCCTCCTTACCATCTATAATCAAGCAGATATCAATGGCCAAACCATAATTATGGAATGAAAATCCTGCTTTTGCTTTTGTTACTACTTTCCCTGGCTTAGTTCTGCCTTGAGCATATAATAGATTTTGTTCCTTAAAAGACCGAGTAGTATAGGTAAATCGAACAGTTGCTCTTCCAGTAAGGGCAGAACAGCATTTTTGATAAATTTTCAATGCTTCATCCCTAAGTAATGGGTGAAGTAATTCAATTCGATCTAATGTAACTTGATCCCTTTGACTCATTTTTTTTCGTATAAAAAATAGTGCTTTATAAAGCCTCCGATTAATACTGCATCAATAAAAAAATTGAAGATCAATTCTGGCCAACTTGGATGAGGGCATGATAAAATATTAAAGAGAGTCCTAGTCAAAAAACAAGCTACTCCAAGTTTAAAAAAATGGATGAAAGCAAGCATTTGCTTAGAAATTGCTCTTTTATGACCTAAGCCTGCAAACACATTTAAGTAAAGAATCAAGCCAAAAACGAACATGATGAGATTGGCTATAAAATTTAATTTTGTCTCCATCATTCTTCTATTTTTTTGTTAATAAATCGGGTAATGAATCGCTCTACACCTTTTACCCCCAAATAGCCTAGAATAAAAGCTATCCCAAATTGAGATTTACCTTGAAACTGGAATATCTCCAGAACTATTGGAGTACAGTAGTTTGCGGCCAATGTTCCTGATACTATTCCGACTAGGGAAGTTTTGATATTTTGTGCTGCAGTTTTTGAGACCATGAAAACTGATCCAAAAAATCCAGTTATCATAAGAGCGATGTCAATGCCTAAGTTTTCTAAAAAATTCTTCATCGATTAAAAAATTACGTAAGGTTTGGAAGGATCATTTTTAGTGAAACTTGATTTTGTCTTTGGCAGTATTGCATAAAATGCTGAAGCATAAAAAGTAGGAAACACTGTATTAGATGCATTATCAATTAAAAAATCCTTAGTCTTTTTGAGATAATTTTGAGCTGCTTCTTCACAGGAAAGCCTTAACTCCTCTCTTCTGGTCTGGTCTAATCCTGCAGTATTTATAAACGACTCAGCAATGACAGAATCGGAGCTCATCATTAACTTAAAATCATCGCTTAGATTAAGAAATGGAATAGCTTCAGCAAAGGATTTATTTGCTAAATAATGTTTAATGATACTTAATAGCTCAAGCTTCTCTTGCTTTTCACTATCAGTACTAGATTTTAGATAATCCATAAAATCCTTACCCAATAATGGCTTTAATTGATACTCCTCAACTTTTGAGATATAACCTCTAATCCTTTTATAAAGCCTACGAGACTCTTTTACAGGAGGGAAAAACAAGGTTAAATCAGATGCTGAGCTTAGGAATAAACTTTTAGCATGTGCTCTTTCTGGACTACCGTTCCAGGTTGAAAAATCTTCACTATTATTATCTAAAAATGCCATGGCACTTTCCATCGCATCATCAGCAGCTTTGATACTGGAAGATAATATTTCAGAATAGGCCCACTTTGTCAAAGGAGTTACCTGGGCTTTATCTACAAATGAGACTCCCATATCTCCAAAAGTTGCGATAAGCTGAGGTAAGCCAATACCTAAAGCATAGTAGCCGGAAGCTATAGTTAGGTATTCTAATAATTGAGCCTCTTTTGCATTAGGAGTAGGGGTTGTAGATAATTGATCATAAAATTCTCGACCAATTTCATCTACTATAAACTTCAGCTCAGCTTGCTTTACAAATGGCTCAATGGTAGACCAAGAAATAGATTGCTGGACACCGCCTAATACATTCTTAAGCTCTACTTCATTCTTAATTAGCATTGTTATTAGGATTTTGAGTGGCTTGAGAAGGAGTTACATCATAGGTATAAAGCTTGATATCCTCAAACATGGCCACCTTATTTCTATTCCATCCATTGATTTTTTTGATCACTTGAAAATCAGCCAGTAATAACTCCCGATCTGAATAAGTTAAAAACCCTTGTTGAAAATTAGCAGCTGCCTCCAGCTCCTTACCTGATCCGCCTAGCTTCCCTCCAGTATCAATACCTGCCAGAACTGGTAGTACTCTATGTCCAGAAGCTTGAACTGTATTTGCTGTAGTAAATAGTGATGTATATGCATCATCACTCATTTTATTTTCTAGTGGAATAATCTTAATTCCAGACTCAGCATATCTACCTTCAGAAAGGACCTTATGGAAGGTAAAAAGCGTTTTATCTACATTGTCAATGCCTGATAACGTTTCCCCAATATTGTCTAAAACCTCTTTTTTCAACCGTTCCTCATCATATCCCTCTGGGTAAGAATCCTTTTCAAAGTAATTATCTGGAACAGAAATATGGTATTTGATATTATATCCATTATCAAGCCCAGAACTATGAAATTTGGGGATTTTGTTAGTTACCTCTGTCCAGTCTTTCGTTCCCCACCATTCTGCTATTGGATGGTAAGTCTGTCCAGGATAAATATCCCTTACATCTACAATGAACACAGGATATGCAGTAGGATTCTTAGGATCATAGGCAGGAATCTCTACATTCTCTGACTTTTTATAGTCCGCTTTACCAAAATTGGCATTAAGAACATAAGTATTTATTCTGTTATCACTTGCTGACATCTTTTTAGGTCTGCAGTGAAATGGATCCACTCGCTCATACGTATCAACTTTTAGAGGTAAAGGTGAAAGTGATATTTTGACAAAATATCTAGAAGCAAAGCATATATCCATGGCCTTTGCTTTTAGCGTTTCATAATATCCGATATTTTCTAAAAATTCATCGATTTGGATTGTCTCCTGGTCATTCTCAAGAACATATTCCTTTTTGCCATCTTTGACAGTTTTAGTCAAAATATCAATTCCTCGACCAAGCATAAAATCACGCTTTGTCTTTAAAAGTGGCCACTTATTTGGTGAAGATGTACAGATTTGATGAAACTGATGTAGCATCTTATCATCTACTCCAAATGGCACATATTCAGCAGACTTTGAAGAGCCTGTCATTCCATCATAGCCTGAATCATGGGCATTCCCAAATGTTACTCCAATACTGGATTTAGCATGGTGAACGACATAGACATTAGCTGAAATTTTCTCTACCATTTTGATTAAATTCTTACAATTTCCATTCCATTGAAATTCATGACTAAATCAATGGTAACATCAAAAACTTGACTATTTGACCTTTCAATACATCTCAAAAGGCCATTTCTGTTAAACTTTTTGCGTTCACCAAAATGAGAACTTCGACTCATGATGTTACTTTTTTCAACGTAAATACCATTTGCCTTATAAAAACCCAATGAGAATACAGAATTGGGCTTATTTACTTCTGATAAAAATTCATTGAAATAGATTGTCCTCATTGTTTTTAGCTTAAAACAAGATTAACTCATTCCTTTTTTTTTAAAAAGGACAGTTTTTTTACTGAAAACACACCTATTTTTGCAACATTTTTATTTATAAACAGCTGATTATCAATATTTTGGCATCAAAACGACTTATTTTAATGCAAATCACTCACAGCGAAGGCCCGCACTTTACCCTAGAAGGCAATTGCCATAAAAAATCCAGAATATAAAATGGGTTTATGTGAGACTAGTTAGCCCCGATAGATATATAATTGATTTTTCATTTGACCACTGGAGCCAACCCTATGCCCATACTTCGCATAGAAATAATAATCCAAGGCATCAGTACCATCAGGAGCATACTCTCTGCGAGCTAAAGGCTGTAGCTTCTCTTGCTTTTTGACTTTGGTATAGGTTTCTCCATCGATAGGAGTTGCTTGGAGTGTAATAATCAAAACCTTATTGGTATGCTGATTAATTCTGATTTTAGGGAGATTAGAGTCATCTTCAGATAAAAGACTATTCATTAAAGCATACTTCTTTTTATGCTTTGGATAAGATGTAAGCTCTTTTCGGAATACATCCCATCCATTCTTTTTCAATACTTGACAAAATCTGTCAAATGATGGTCTATTGTTATCAGAAGTCAACTCACTCCTACGATTGCCATTAGGATCACCATAGACAAATATGTCTTTACAAGCATGATTGCTGTATGTTTCACAGAACCATTCTGCTTGTTGAATAACGATATCCTTCCCAGAATTGGCTGTATTTGGCTTGATGAAATTTGAGCGAATGATTCTTTCTTCAGAAGAAACCTCTTGCAAAACTACAAGCCAGCAAATGTCCGCATTAAAATCAAGGGTTACTGCAAGAGGCTTATCCTCTAAATAATCATTTGACCTATGTATATGAAGACCTATTTTATCATCAAACTGGTATGATTGCTTTTCCCAGTATACATGCTTACTAGTTTTAAATGCATAATAAAAGCCATTAGGAAGGGTGCTTAGCCTCATGTTGGCTACTTCTACATCAAATATTAATGGATCATCACTTAACTTCTGTTCATCCCAATACTTTTGACCAGTGAGAGGATTATCTAAACATGTAGCTTCCACATACAGTAATTCGGGCTTTGTCTTTTTAAGCTCTTCATAACTCATTTCTCCCCTTTTAATATTCTGCTCTTTCCAGGCATCTTCAAGCTTGTAAATATGCATCCCTTCCTGATACCAGGCAGCAGAAGAAAACCCATAATGACAGTGGAAAAACCTTGAATTGGAAAATCTTTTATGCTCATTTCCACGAATGGCTTTAGCAATGATTTTATAGATGAAATCTTCACTCATAGTAGCCTGTTCATCATCAAACTGACCATCAATATTCAAACCTCTATGAGTTTCTGGTCTATCCTGGGAGACAAACTGAATGGTGAACCCATTAATAAAGCTCATGCAGTATTGGTAACCAAGTCGACCAACTTTCTTATACGGTTTCTCCCAGTGATCTGGAGGCTTAACCCCAATAACATAATGACCGAAAGGCTGAGACTTTGATAATTCAAAAATGCCCATATACTCCAGAGCCTCACGAATAACCGGTAATACAACTAAATCAATTTGTACGTAAGTAAGCCCAGTAAGGGCAAACTTTGCTCTAGGCATCTCCAAGTGAGCCATTCCTGCTGAAAATCCAAGAGTATGCGTTTTTGCTGAACCTCGTCCACCTATAAAACGTTTTAATCTGGCCCTTGATTTAAGGAATTTTATCTGTTTTTGATGTGCAAAAATCTTCATTATTCGTCTAGGTCTAATGCTTTTTGCCTCTGATTCAAAATATTGATATTATCTGTAAATACGAATGTAGGAGCATGTTTAAAATCTTCTGGATTAAGACCGCTTGCCTCTAAATCAAATAATCCTTCAAGCTTATCAGCTTTCTCCCAAAGCTTCCCAGCATTCTCATAGTCTCTATTTTTAGCACATAAATTCGCTAATGACCGATAATATTCAATACTTACTCTCTTTTTTCCTTCCCGATCAGCATTACCAATAACACCAAAAATATAATAGGCATCATTCACAATATTTCGAGCCTGTCTCCACTCAATTTTATACTCAGCACAAATAATAGACCTGATGATTTCATCTGTACGGCCTACTTTGAACATGGAAAATACTCTTCTGTAACGCTCCAGCATTTCACGATCAGTATCCGTTAAAAAGTCCTTATTGGGATATTCTGATGACTGCTCATAGAGAACCTCTCCAGCATAAAAGCGCAAATATTTATCTAAGCGGCTTTCATCAACTTTTAATAAGGCCTTGATCTTTTTGAATGAGCCTGCTTTAGAAACAATATTTGACATGCTATCCTATTTTGCTTGAGATTAAATTGATCTGTATTTCAGCCTGTGAAATCAATTTTGAGTAATGAGCTTTTTTAGCTGGAGTTTTAGCTGCTTTTAGATACCCTCTATATTTGGACAAATTCGTACGAATGTTAAGCATCTTTCGATTTAGTTCTAGTCTATCAGTAGGAAGGTCCAATGTTACTATGGTTTCTTCTTTTGTTTCTTGTACAGCTACTCCATGAACCCTAGCATAATGGTACTCATCTACTTTACTTAAATAATCTTCTCTCAATTGCTTAATTTCCTGGACTAACTCCACTTGACAAATATCCCTGGGCATATTTCGAAGCTCATTGATTTTTTTTGTCTTCAGCTGGTCCAATTGAGAAATCTGTTTTTGAATTCCGGCCAATAATGGATTTACATCATCTTTAGTTATAGATTCTTCTATCAAATCATCTACTGGGGTTTCTACAGGTATCTGTTTTATTACTTCTGGTTCAAAATTAGTAGTAGCATAAGATTTGACTATTGAACGCTGATTTTCAAGAGTTGGTAGGTCTATTAAATCTTGGTCATATTCAGCTTGCATTCTTTCTAGAATAGCACTAGCTATCATACGTTGCTTTAAATGCTCTTTAGTTATCATGAACGAATTTAGAAAAATGGCAATTGCCATTTCAGGACATTTTTTAAACAAAAAAAAGCAGGTAGTAATTACCTGCTTTTAATAAAATAGATAGCAATTGTTATTTTTTAACAGATGCTTTTCGAGCTTTTGGAGCTGGTTCTGGAGCTGGTTCCGGAGTTGGTTCTGGAGTTGGTTCTGGAGCTGGTTCTGGAGTTGGAGCATCTTCTAATGCTAAATCCCCCTTCATTTTTTCTAATTCTTTTTTTGCTGAGAGTTTAACTCGCTCAGCAAAAGTTATTGCTATTTTGGCCATGATAATTTATTTTGATTGGTCCTTTGAAATTGCTTTGACAGTAGATTCAGTTTTAGCTGGTACTACTTCAATAAATGGGCATCCCTCTTCCAAAAGTTTTTTAGCTACTACATCGGTCAATTTAGTAGCATCTAATGGAACAATCCCCATACTTGGGGAACATGCACCACGAGGAGGATTTCCCTCCCCATGGTTCAAACTTTCCTTTATTCTGTATTTTTTAAGCATGGTATTACAAGCTTACAGTATTGATCTCCAAGGTAGGTACCAATGCAGTTTGCAAACGCATATAGCCAAATGACAAGCCATCGACTTCACCTTTTAAAGTGTAGCCACGCTTATCATTCCCTTTTTTACCCAAAGCAAAGGTCTTTTTCAAGAAAATAGGATCATCAGTGCTTCCACATACAGCATAATCACCAGATTTATCCTGAACGATGATAAGCGCTCCTGCATTTGTGAATTTAGCCATCTCTCCATGCAAAGCATCAGAACTACCAGCTAAGGCAAATTCAATAGAATGCTTGAAAGACTGATAACCAGGCTCACCTGAATCATCCACCTTGTAATCTAAAGTGCCATCTGGAATAGCATACTCAGAAAACTTCTTATTAGCCACCAATGTAGGAAGTGCGGTGATACGCTGAGTTTCCTCATCAATTTGAGATGCTGTAGGATAATTGCCAACAATATCAGCTACTAAAATAACTAATAGTGTACGGGCTCCCCCCGGATTCGCTTTTTGGAACATTTGGCCGTCTAATGCGGCTAAGCTATTTACCATTTTATTTAAAATTTACGAGTGAATGAAAATATCTAGCCCGTTTCCAGGCTAGATAAAATTGATCTTAAGCAGTGAAGTTTGTCCAGATATGTGAACCATCAGCAAAGCCACATCCTGCCTGAGCATCCATGACAATAGCAATGTTTCGCTCACGCTTGTCATAGTCAATTGTCAAATCAGTTTTTGATGATGCTGAATCATACAAACGAACAAAATTGTTTCTTGTCGTAATGATTGGTCTTGTAAAACCATCCAAACCAGACTCAACTAAGAATGGAATAGATGTACCAGCAATTACTGATTTTTTAATACCAGTATTGAATGACGCCGATCCATATCTGGTCAAAAAGTCATTCTCATACTTGGTTTTTAAAGCTCTTGGAATTAAGCAAACTACTTTACCTAACATTTTAGTAGGTACTGATTCAACGATCTTTGCAAATTCAGCCACAGCATTTGTAGAAGAAATTACTGCAGTCTCAATCACATTACCGGTAGGAATATCCTCCGAGATAATAGCATCCAAAATCTGCTTTCTCCAGCCATCAAAAATAGCCAAATGGCTAGTTCCTTCAGCATTGTGAATTCCTTGGAAATAAGCAGTTCTAAGCTCCTCTTTTGCTTCAGACATGATAGCATTAAAGATGTAATCCGCAAATGGTAAAACATCATTAGCTATGCTATTTTTACGAACACTTGAAAGGTAGGATTTTTTCAAAATCTCTAACTTTTCTTGAGTTAATAAAAAGTTCATGGCAATAGGCTCCACTTTTGCCTTACGAGGTTTAACACCAAGAGAATCATTTACTGGGTTAAATACCTTTCCTGAAGCAAGTTTAATTCCTCCTGGTTGTAATGCTCCAGAAGCGTAAATTTTTGTCAATACCACCTCATTAGGAGTATCTAATTCAGCAGCATAATCTGCCATCGCTACAATGCCATTCTCTGCATCAGCTTCATTCTCTCCAAGGCCATAAACCTCTTCAAAAATATGATCTTTTCCATCAGTAGCTACACCTTGAAGCTCTTCTGCAATGTCTGATAATTTTAATGAATCTGCCATTTCTTCTTTTGGTTACAATTTTATTTCTGATTGATTTAGTGCAATAATTATTGGCCAGCTTTTTGCTTAGCTTGACGAGTAACTTCGCTCTCGTATTTTGTCTTTTTAGTACCTTCAGCTGAAGCATCTGACTTGATCCCCTTAATACCTAAAGAAACAAGGTTTCTATGCCAGGTATGAAGTTGTTTTGCTTCTGCCAAAAATGCAGTTCTTTGTTCACGAGTAGCCCCAAATGACTTAAGCTCGTTTTCAGCTGCTAAAAGAGAAGCTAAACGCTCTGGAGAAACAATTGAAGCTTCAGCTGATACTGAGTTTAAAGATGCTTCAGCTGGATTACTTTCATTAGCATCAGTTGATTCATCCTCTTGCTCATTTGCATCTTCAGTAGTTTGAGTAGAATCCTCATCACCTGGAGTAGGTCCATCTACATTTTTGTTCTCTTCTTTTTGAGAAGAATTATCACCTTGATCTGCCAAGGAAAATAAGTTTGCAAGTGTTTTAAACATTGTATTTGATTTTAGATTTACTTTTTAGACAATTGGTAGGCTCTTGATACAGCATCACCTATATACCCGATAGAATCAGCCATTCCTAGCTTTAGAGCTTCAGAACCAAAAAACATCTTACCTGAAAATACATCTTCAGAAATATCCTTTCTAGCTGATTTAACCATATTAATGAAAGCCTTTCGATAGACATTCAAATCAGCTTTAACACTGGCTAGAACATCCTGAGATAATGGTTCAACTGAATTGAAAAGAGCTTTATCTTCTGACCCATCAGCACGTATAATCGTTACTTTATGACCCTCTTTTTCTAAGAATGCAGAAGAGTCCACATGCATAGCTAAAACACCAATAGAACCTACTTCTGAAGTAGTTTTGCTTTCCATCATGATTTCAGTTGCTTGTGATGCTACCCAATAGCCGGCACTGGCTGCCATTCCTGCCACATGAGCAACAATTGGCTTTTGAGAGTTTTTCACCACATTGGCTAACATCTCAGTTCCATCAACTTCACCACCTGGAGAGTTAATTTGTATAACAATGGCTGATACTTCAGGCATTGTATTAGCTTCCAAAATCCAAGAAGCAATATCTTCAGAACCATAGGAGCAAAGGCCACCATATCTAGTCATTGATCCTATAATGCGAATAACAGCGACTCCTTGAGTTGAATTTGCCTGACTTAATGAATCATTTGAACTAGATGCTGCAGCGAATTTTATCAATTCCGGTAAGTGGCTAGACTTAGATTTATCAAGATCCCATTTCTCACTCAATTGGTCAAAAGAGCTTCCTTGATTAATTCTTTTCAGTAAAAATGCGGCCTGAACCTCGTGAAAACGAGGCTCCAGGGCCCAAGTTTTAGAAATAAGGTTTTCTATCATATAGAGCAAAACTCCATTATGCTCTTAAAAAAAAATAGGACAGTTTCAAATAAAAAGGCTACTTAAAAAGTAGCCTTTAAACAAAACCCTAAATATTCGCCTTTAACCCATAGCCTATTCTATAATTATTTGCTCCTCACTACTTGTAGGATCCTGTTCAATTTCCTTAATCCAAGCTAATGGTAGTTCTACCTTTAGAATAGGAGGAAAAATATTTGCATACTTTTCATCCAATAATTGATCAATTTTTTTAACCTCTAGGTGCTTTTCAAGCATAATGCAATAATCATCAAAAGTCAACTTATCAGCAGGAATAAATACTTCTAAATCTGAAGGAGCTGGAATCTGAGCAATGTCAAAAATATCGGTTGATTTTCCATTTTCATCGGTAATTACTCTACGATAATGAATATCAGATACTACATTAGTTAATTCTCCTAATTGTGGAATAGCCTCTACTTTAGAAACTATCCAATTATATGTTTTACTCATAGCTTTTTTAGCGATTTATCTCTGATCTCAATGAATCTACATCTGCTTTTAATTCTTGAATTGCTTTTACTAATACAGTATAAATAGCCTCCTTATCTAGTCCTAAATACCCCTCTCCTTCTTTAACTAAGTCTGGCATAATTTCTTTAACATCCTGAGCAATAAATCCAAATTGAATACCCTGTTCTATTTTATCTTCCTTCCAAAAATAGGTTACTGGAGTCAATTGAAGTATTTCATTTAAACCGTATGCAATAGGATTAATACCCTTTTTTAATTTTTTGTCTGAAGGATTTGTGTTTGTTAGAATTCCAGAATTTGAATAAACCGTTCCTGTTCCCAAAGAATTAATCTCCACACCAGATGCGGTTATTCTAACTCTTACGCTACCTGATGTATGAATTTCAACTGCTGTCCACTCACTTGGATTAATACCCCCCAATTTAAGAGTATTGCTTACAAAATCTAAGATTTTCCATGATCCCATTTTATAGTATGGAGAGTCAATGTAATTTTGAAATTCTACTTGACCAGCTGATTTTACTTTATAAGAAATCACTCCATTTGTGTAGAAATCTATTTGAGAAAATTGACTAGCAACTAATCCTCCAATACCTAATATGGAACCAACTGTATTAGCAAATGCTTGCCATTCTGTAATATAAAGAATACCATTTACGTTTGTATCCCCTTCAACGGTAAACTTATGACTTCCAATACTTGTAGTATTTACACCTACTCCAGTACCATTATCATAGATAAGACTATTAACAAAACCTAAAGCTGAATTTAATTTTTGAAGGAAGTTCTGAGTACCTCCCACGCTATTGGATCCATCTAATCCTTTTTGACCAGCTACAGCGATCTCCCAAATAGCGTAAGTACCGGAGCCAGCCACATAATCCACAATTACAATTAGAGTAGTACTGGTAAAGGAAGTAATTACACCTTCCATATAATTAGTAGGAGTAGTTGTATTTATTACTCTCACTCTTAATCCAGCAATAAACGCTGAACTTGTTGATGCTTTATTGGTAGTGAATGTCTTTGAACCGGTTCCAATAGTAATAGATGTAACTGAAGTTAAACCTTTGTATCCAGCTGAAGATGCTATATTAATAGTTTCCGTTAGTAGACTCTTAAAAAATGCTACAATCTGTTTAAAAATTGCCTTGGTAATTCCTTTAGAACCATCTATCCCTTTTGGTTTAGTAGAATCTAAAATATTATTTACACCTGATTCAAATTCTTCTGGAGTCATTGTCTATGAGTTAAAATCTGTACTAAATTCATTACTAAATTCAGCACTGATCATTATATCTTCCAAAGACACATCATCCATCATATAAGCTGGACTAGTAGCAGGGCCCGAAAGAATTATTTGATTACTATTTTTATCCGCTACTGTTTTTTTAATGGTAATCTCTAAACTAGCATCGCAAAACCATAACACTTCATTTCCATCTCTAAAAATGGCACAGTACTCCAAATTCTGCTTTCGAAGAAAAGTGAGCATTTGGGAGTTTACTGCAGGAACATCAATATTAAAGGAATGCATGCTAAAAGCTCCAGATGAAGGCTTATCTACATTCTCCGAATAAATACATGTGCTAAATAGCTGCTTCAAATTATAGATAATAGTATCATGAGCCATCCTTAATCCACCTGGTCTAATTGAAGACCCATTGGCATCAATTGACTCGAGGTATTTTCGATTAAAAATAAATAGGTCCTTTACCTGCTTACCATTTGTAAGGCCACTCCAGCTTTCAAAATTTCTTGTTTCCATGACAATTTAGTCTTATAACTCTTTAATAATCAGACTAATAAAGGACTAATTATCATTTGTAAGATACTTGAGATCTTTTACTCTTTTTATCAATAAATGGAGTATGAATTTCGGCACACTCTCGCTGGATGATTTTAATGGCATTATCCTCTGTCAACACTTCTTCAGTAAAATCATAAATCCGGTGAAAAACTACGGCACTGTTTGTCGTAGAATTTAACAGGCATTTATAGCCAGTGGCAAATCCCTTCATAAATATGCGACAATAGGACTCCAGCATATTGGTCATTTTCTTGATGGAGCTATCAGTCAATACTTCTCGGTCAAATCGACCTCCCAAGTAAAATTGAAGCTCTACCAGATGTTCCTCCTTTTCCAGCTCCAATACTCCTTCACCCTTCAATCCATGTAATACATCTTCTGCAATGGACCTGCTTCCAAATCCTAACCAAAATAAATAACCTAGATCCGAATTTAAACGGACATCTATTGGCTTCTTTCCAGAACCATATTGCTTAGTAATTAAATGCTTCACAAATGGCTTCACTTGAATAGTCAAAATCATAGCTATAGTTTTTTGACAAAGATGTCATTTTACGGGAAAATATGCAAGCAATGACAAGACATATTGTACTATTTTAATTTTAAATAATTAGTGGCTGATTTTGCTACTCTTTGCTCTTAACTCCTTGTTGCTGATTTGTAAAAAATTTATATTATTTATGTTATTTATAAATTTCATCACAACTAATTGATTTTCAATAATTTACGATTTTTATTGTTTATGTTAGAAGCAAAATCCGATTTATGTTAATTTATGTGAGCTGAAATTTCGGAGCTAGACAGTGATCTAGGTTTATGTTATTTTATATTATTAACATAAATTTTATAGTTATTTATATTATATATAATCTTCTGATTGTCAAGACCTTATTGTTTATTCGTACCAATAACATAAATAACATAAATGTTTACAGGTTTTAGGAAGTGGGGTAAAAGGGGATTTTGAGGCTAAAGCCAAACAAGTTGAAAATATTGAACTATTTTGGGATTTTGGGAATGGAGATATGTTAAATAGCAACGGCAACCTTGAAAGTTGCCGTAAGTATTAACCAGGAATATAGGATAGAGCTATTTATCAGGATTTATGCCAATTATATCCCCAAATTCAGCCTCAAATTTGTTAATGAATAGATTCAGTGTTGTAAGATCATATAGGTCTTTAAATCCATGGCCAATGATTCGCTTTGATTTAGTATTTACCCGGATTTGGTTCCCTTCAGCGATATCCTTTCTCATCTGGACCCAGATCTCACTTAGTTTACTGTAAGAGTGCTCTGCAGCTGACTCAATAGCTTCATGCTCGATCATTATAATATTCTTCATCTATGTAAGTATTTGAAGCTAAATTAGGCTAATAACCTAATCTATTCCAAATATGTACTACAGCTATTTAAATAAGAATGTCATAGTTCTACATTACGGCCATGGTTTCAAAAACTGGTATGAAGCTATTAACCCGAGCCTAGAAATTGAATTTAGTAACCTGGAAGGATTTGCCTACATCGTAGATGAAAGAGAAACTATTCCTGAGCTCAAGCAATGGCTAGAATCCAACTATGAGAGCATCTTTTCAGCTAAGCTATTAGATTGGTGTCCAGAAGTGATTTTGTGGCCACAAAATAGAAGCTTTCAGATGTTCGCTGAATGGTTCGACATTTCCTACATTTCAACGGTGATGGAAGTATGCAGCTAGTAAAATAACCCTCTTACATCTTGAGGTTTCCAGGGATTATTCTTTATGTATTCCTTGAACTCTTCAAGCTTCAGTCTATCGAACTTCCAGCCCTTAAATGACTCTTCATTAGATTTCATGAATTTGTCTAGGTCCTCTTTTTTTCGCGATAAATTGACTGAAATTTGAGCATAATAGGATAAGTCATTTACGTTAAATGCTAAGCTATCTTTGGGTATTTCAATATGTTCATCATCTATGATGATTATGGGGATCGAAGAAATAAAAGCTGCTGGTAGCTTAACAGATTTTGTCAAAGAAATTGACTTTTGTTTCCAGGTAAGTGTTTTTGTAATCTTGATCTTTTCCATTTTCTAAATATTTATGGTGAGCCCAATTTTAGAACTAATGGACCACAAATCGAAAATTAGAAAGCAAGAGTTATGAGAAAGTTATGGTTAGCTGTTTCCCTGATTGGAAAGGCATAAAAATTAAAGGGGAAAAATCCCCTTTAATTATGGCAAATGGTTATCAATTAACCATTTTTCAACTTCTGCCTGATTTATACAAATAGTTCGTAAGCCTTCATCATTTTCAAGGAGAACTCCTCCATTTTCAGATTCTGAAATACAATCAGATTTTAAACTATCGTAATGAAGTAAACTTGGGCTTCCTAATAATGTGACAAACCAGGATTTTTTGTGGGGTATTTTCATTGTATTTTATTTAAGTGATGAACTGTATTGTTCATCTAATAATAAATATCAAGCAAAACCCCCAAAGTCAATTTTAGGTTAAAAAAAGGTCATTTTTTTCAAGTTGTTTAAAAATTGGAACCAAGGTAAAAGTTAAATCACAGTAGCTTTCCGCTTCATTTATTAAATCTGGGGTATTTATACCAAATTGGTATGCTCGTTCCAAGCATTCTATCTCTTGTTCTAAAAGAGGCTTTCCGAGTGAATCCCCTTCTATCATTTTGAGGACTATTAAATATGCTACACCTCTTTCAAGGTTTTTGGTATCCATCGTATTTATAATTTCACGCTTGATATTATCTCGAAGGATTTGCATGGGGGTATATTTTGGATTGCTCATAGCTCTTTGTTTAATCTTGAGTCAATAATCTTATTTAACATATCATAGTAGCCCCAGCCTTTTCTTACAAAGCCTGTACCACTTTTATGATTTACATGTACTACTTTGTGGAGTGCTTTCATGTATAGAATGTCGTCGATCATCCTCATATCATCAATTGCCTCCTGAATATCATCCGTATTTTTCAATGCAGCTTCAACGAACAATAAACACTCTTTATCTTTCATTTTTGAAGTTCCGTATTTCTCCGAACCTAAAATATTTGGTTGTTTTCTCATGGCTTTAATTTTTGCATGGTATTAGTATCTGAATGGAGTAAAGTGAATTATTGCCATAGGCTGGCTTATGTTGTAACCTTTGAACCATGCTTTGAAATCGTTTAAGCTAAGGCCGTCGTTGTTGGCTAATAATTCAATGTTATTTAAAAAAAAGTCATGTAAAGGCCCGATAATGACAGGATTTTCAAATTCTTCATCTTCAAATTCCAATTTCTGAACCCCAACCCCTGAACCCTTATGAAGCTGGGCAAATTCTACCTGATTTGAATTATACGGCCTCCCTTCCCAATAGCGAAGTGATAAAACGGCCTTACCCTCTTGAACCTCTTTGATTCGCTTTTCCCATAAGCCGTAATTAGCTCTCATGGTATGATATTTTGGGTCTAATTTCCACCCTCCATCAAAATTGTATAGGTCTATTATACCCCCAATAGCATGTCTGCCATATTTTTCTTCTAAATAGCCCAATAAAACTTTACCTATTTTACCAACAAAATGTGTTTCCTGCCCTTTTCTTGGGTGTGTTGACGGATAGTATCTACTAACTGTCAAAATGTATGTTTTTAGTTTCATAATCCTAAAATTTGAATTAGTAGAATGACTATAATTATAACTTTCATTACTCCATCGATGTAAGAATCTATTTTTTCGACTGACTTTTGAAATTGCTCTGTTTGTTTTTCGAGATCATACTTGAATTGATCGCATAAATTAATCTCACCTTCATGAATAATATGACGAGCACTACAAAGACCTTCAGTGCTTCCAGATACAGGCAAATAGTTCCTGCACTGCTTACATTTGACATGTATTTTAGTTTTAGCTTTCATCTCTATTTATTGATTTAATGGGATATCCAATTTTAGATTTCCCTACTGTATTTTGAATGTAAAATTGAGCAGCCTAAAGATTATGGAAGACCTCCGATATCCAGACATCGCATGGCATCGAGTCCGGATATCCCTTTGAGTACACAATAAAATCATCAAGGGCAGTTCGATGTAATCTAACATTACCGTAGCCCAGTGAATGAGCTTGAACTTCTGAATAATACCTTCACTCAGAAGTATTACCAGGAGCATACTAATTAAGATCATGAGCTATTATTTTGGGTGAATTAAGTAGTTTGAAATAAGAGTCCTGGGCTTCATTTTTTCTTTTGAATGAACTAAGCAAAAGCCACTCCTGTCTTTTAGTTCTAAGGTCAATGACATACTTCTTAATGCCAGCTTTACTCCGATCAATGCGAAAACGGACAATTTGAAATCCGCATTCAAGTAATTTTAGTTCATCTACAGCTCTCATAATTCTTCTGGTTTGCAGGAGGTTAATCCTAGTGAATCGATTAAGTCTAATAAAAGTGGGTGCTTATTAACTAGGACATTCAAGGGGACTGGAATAACCAGGTTTTTCTTTACCTGGTCATCCGTTAATTCTCCGATTGAACCCGTACTATAGTTCTTAAATCTGTTTTCAGATATCAGGCCATATATGTCCCGACTTGTCTTACTTATGAATAAAATTGATTGCTCTGGCTTCATTAGAATGGGAGGTCATCTTTACTTGGTGGTTTAACATGCTGATTCGTTTGAATGTAGATGTACTCTACAGTAGTATGCTTTCCATACTCTTTAGCTGGCACGCTCCTTCTGATATAACCATGCTTTCTGGCATCACCACTTTTTGTCCATCCTGGTATATGCTGAGGATTTAGAACATATCCCATAAAATCAGCCCATGCTGCCAATTTCTTAAAGAATGATTGACTTGAAAATTTGGTTTGATTGGAGGTCTGCATGAAGTTTTCAAAAGCTACTTTTCTTTCTATGGCTTCATCCAAGTGATCTACAAAGAATGTATCTGCCCACTGTCTAAAGTTTTCGCCCATGATGGCCAAATTGTTTCTCTTCAGGATATTAGCAAAAGGAGGATCTATTTTTACGGCCTGTTCTGAAACAGTTAAATAGAATTGTAAGCAATGAGCCATGAAGTTGTAAAACTGATTCCATTCAGCATGGTCCCAGTTGCTATACATCCTTCTACCTAATTCAGTAAATGGAGTTCTAACCTCTCTATAATGCTCTAAATCTTCATGGTAATAATCAGAAAATACAGACCAAAGTTTACGGCCTTTAGAAGAGCCATCCATGTATTTATCAGCGAAGTTGGTATCAATGATAAACTTCCCAAACTCCTCCTCTTCTAGAGTAACCTTCATTTGATTCTTTGGATTGACCTCCAAGGACCCAGTGATCTTAGCAAATAGCTCTGTGAAGTTGAATGACTCCCCCACATCTTCAATGTAGATCATATCATTCCCTTTATTAACCCCACCAAAAATGTGCTTATCTGCTAAAAAGTTAGGAACCCGGCCATCGATATGAAAATAGTCTAGCATGGCTTTTAATCCTTTCACAAATAATCCCTTTCCAGCTCGACCATTACTAGCTCCCTCTTCACTTACTCGGTAATCCATTAATACTCCAGCCCAAGTTTTTGTTTGGTCCTTATACTTATGAAGCATATAACCGATTAAAAAAATACGATTGACAAAGGCCAACTTCTGATCTTGGATCTCACTATCAGTAAGTAATGAACCATCCAATTTAAATTGATTGGCCTTCTTATACTCCAAATGAGAATCAATAGTATTGAATGAAAAGATGTGCTTTTGCTGGTCCTGTGGGATATTATATTCTGCAAAATGAGCAGTAGCATCGGTACTATTTTCTAAAAGCTCTAATCTTGTTTCAAGTTCTACCTTCCAATGAATCCGGCATGTCTGTATAATGAACTTCATGAAATCTGGCATTTGCTCCTCTGGGCAAAATGTAAGGTCCCACTTATTCCCATTTTCAGAAATAGAAAAGAAAGGAGATAATATCTTAGGCATAAATTCCATGCCAGGAGTCTTTAACTCTTTTGGCTTCAAAATTTTATAGTCCCATACATAAGTATCTGGACTTTTTGTAGCTTCAATGGAGTTTTTTGTAACCTTCCAAGTAGTTTTTTCAAAGAATAAATACTGATAATCTGGGCCAAAATAGTCAAACTTTGGGTCCTTCATTTTAAGATTGCTTAGGCTATTTTCTGAAATTTGAACACTTCGATACATCGCATTCCTTAAGTCCTCACTAGCTCTTCTCTCAGATAAAAATGAGTGAATAAAATCCTTCACATCATTAGGCTGTACTACTGTAACTACATTATTTTCAATCTTAATCAAATCAAATTTTTCTTTATTCTTAAGATTCTCATAGCGGTAAAATCCATTCATCTGAAGGAAATTATAGCCCCTAACATTGTTAAATTCATAAGCATAAAGAGGTCTACCAAATCTCATTCTAGGGTCTCCTGAAGGAGTGAAAAGTCTCATTTCATCCCAGAATTTAAAGGGCAAAGCATCCTTGAATAATGTCTTAAAGCTTTCAGCATTATTATGCTTCAGATAGTCCTTTAGGTCCTTACACTTACCGCCTTTACCATCGCTCTTCTGAGCAAGCTCTTCTGGTAGCCAAATGGTTTTAATATCAAGGTAGATAGATGCTAAATTCTTAGCTGCAGACCTTCCTGTTTTATCAATATCAGGTAGATTATAGAAATCATAGCAAAGCTTATAAATGCTGGAAATTGCATCTTTATCTAATATGGCAGTCTCCGAGTTCATCCAAATGACTTTGTACCCTAGAGCGGCTAAATTCATAGCATCTGAGCCTCCAGATACAAGAATGATCTCTTGAAATTTCTCAGGTAAGCTCTCTTTGGCTTTTTCATTTTCAGCTGCAGCTTCACTATGAGATTCTGCATTCATCAAGCGATCAGCATTGATCTTGATGTTTTGCTCTAATACTGATTTGTGCTGCTGAATTCCATGGATAAAGTTGTCCACTTTCTTACCGGCATACATGAAGCGATAAGCTTTCTCTTCTGATTTTGGCTTGTAAATCTTCTGAAATGTACCTTCATCAAAGGCAAACATAGGGAATGATTCATTGGCATTATAGATATGAACGGTGCTACCATCAGACTTAACCTGCTCATAAGACTGCAGGGATTTTAGCCGGTAGTATTGGAATAATTTCTGGGCAAATTCTAATCTCTCTTCATCGGTTTTAGCTCTTTTACCTGCCCATTCAATACTATTCCAAGCATTCTTAGAAAGAATCAATTGAGCTTCATGAGCTTCCAAATCCTTATAAACCAAGTTTAAAACCTCTCCTGGCTTTTCTCCTTCTTTTACTGACCTGGAGGAATAAGTAGGTTTGGCCGGTGCTGAATTTTTGAGTTCTATATTATAGAATTTGGCAATGATTTTAAAAGCTTCAGAAGATTCACATCTATTAACCATCATGCATAACTTAAAAGCAGTAGTAGCTTTTAAATCAGGATCACCACCAAAATCATGGACCATCCAAACTCCGGTAGTCCTGTGCTTATATACTCCAGTAGAAGCCGTTTTATCATCATCCCTAAGCTTTACCTTCTTACTCTTATTGGCAAAGCATGGCTCCAATTCAGGGTAAATGGAAAGGATATAGGATTGACCTCCATCTATGGCTAAAATATCATCTAACTTAACATCCACCATGTCTATGATATTTTAGTAGTTGAACGGTTTCTTTTTCTATCATTTCTACTTAAATACTTTTCAAGAGTTAAAACAACTTTGCTTGTTTTCTCTATGCCAGCTTTACCTTGACTTACATTTTTATAGTCATTAATTCCATTTACTGAATCATAGTATTTATCCCCATTTATCAATACTCGAATCACAGAAATAGGACACTCTTTCTCTATTCTATTTTTCGCATTTAGATACCTTTCTCTCCAGTGTTCTACTGATATAATGTGAGGGCCAACCATTGTTGCACTTTTCTCCATAATTATTTGTTATTTTATGACGTAATTTTTAAGACCTAAATTTTATGTCATAAAAATAACCATTAAAAATCACAAAGTCCAAATAAAAGGTAACTTTTTTTCTAATCATACTATGGAAACTTTTGGAGAACGACTGCAACAAGCACGAAAAAAGAAAAAATTAACACAAGAAGAATTAGCCAATAAAGTGGGAATGGGTAGTAAGAGGGCTGTTTCAATGTGGGAAAATGACAATTCAAAACCTGAGACAGATACTTTATTAATGGTATCTCAGGTATTAGAAGTTAGTTTGGACTGGCTACTTACTGGAGTTAAGACTTATACTGATGAAAACGGCAAAATATCAATTGATGTAGAAGAATATGTAGAATATCTTAAGTATAAAAACGCTCAATTACAACGCGAGAATATCTCTCTAAAAAATCCTGAATCTTTATCTGTTCCACAATAATTGATTAAGTGGCAAAAACTCAAAATTTATCCAAAATTGGCCTAAAAACACTTCAAAAGCATGGTCATTCCAATGACAAACGAATGACAAATAGCCTTTAAATCAATGACAGAAGCGATTTTTATCTGTCTAGAAATGACAAAAAACAAATATTCAACAATTTGATTATCAATCCATTAGATGAAAACTACCTTGAAATCATCAAGTTCGATTCCCATCCCAGGTACGATAATCGACAAAAACCCTTCCAAGCAATTGGAGGGGTTTTTTGTTGGTAAATGGGCTAATCAAATCACACATAGTAAACCACATTATTTTTCTTCCAAAATTCCTTTTATCTTGGCTTAAATTCTACCCATTTGACCCATGAAAAAAAGTTTATTCACCCTCATCTTAATCACCATCAGCTTGACCCATTACGGGCAAGTTCTTTCTCCCATCATTAAGCCACATCCAAGTATTGACAATCAACGATTGGCCTATGTAGATACCGTTTTAAAACAGTATGTAGATAAAAATTGGCTGACAGGTGCTGTAACCATCGTAATAAAAGACAATCAAGTAGTCCACTATAAAGGGCACGGTTATGCCGACTTAGCTTCCAAAAAGCCCATGCCCGCCGATGCCATTTTCCGCATCATGAGTCAAACCAAAGGAATTACCAGCGTAGGCATCATGCAACTTTATGAAAAAGGAAAATTTAGTCTGGATCAATCCATTGGAGATTTTATTCCTGAATTCAAGAAACCCAAAGTCATCCAAGATTTTAATCCTGCCGATACCAGTTTCACCTTCATTAATGCCAAAAGAGAAATTACTTTTCGTGATTTATTGACACATAGCTCCGGAATTGGATATGCTGACATCGGTTCTGACCGCATGAAGGCTATTTATGCCAAAGCTGGTGTACCTTCGGGACTTGGGACTTTCCGTGCCAATTTGTTAGAAAAAATGAAGATTCTTGGCAAACTACCTTTGGAACATCAACCCGGGGAGAAATTTACCTATGGCCTCAATACTGATTTATTAGGCTGCCTCATTGAGGTTATCAGTGGCCAAAGTTTGGAAGAATACCTTCAGAAAAATATCTTTGATCCACTAGGAATGAAGGATACCTATTTCAATGTTCCAGCCGAAAAGGCTAGTAGACTTCCAGGCGTATATACCGAAGATGCGCAGAAAAATATCATTGCTTGGGCGCCAACTTTTCGGAATATCAACCCCAACTATCCTTTGGATAAAAAATCGTATTTCTCTGGTGGGGCAGGACTTTCCTCCACGGCTTTTGACTATGCCATTTTCTTACAAATGCTCCTTAATGGGGGTAAATACAATGGAAAACAGATTTTAGGAAGAAGAACCGTAGAGCTTATGACCAGCCCGCAGTTGGATTTCATCAAAGATGGGGCTGATAATTTTGGTTTGGGCTTTTCCATTACTTCCGAAAAATCCAGCCATTTACATGGTAGAAATAAAGGCTCTTTTAACTGGGGAGGCTATTATGGGACCACCTATTGGGCTGATCCTAAAGAAAACATGATCTGCCTAATCATGACCCAGCATACCCCTAACTCGCATGGAGATTACAGCAGAAAGGTTGAAAATATCATTTATAGCAGTTTGCTGCGCTAAGATTTGTCAAGCTCGAATTGTCGCCGTAGATTTGATTTGTCAACTTAGCTTTGTCAATAGATTTGTCAACTTTTAAAAAGTTGACAAAGCTTGGATTAATATCATGCAAAAAATTGTCCTTACCATTTGCTCCATTAATTATTTAGCACAAGCTAAATCATTGGGAGATTCTCTTTTAGAACATAATCCAGACTATACCTTTTTAATAGGTTTGGTGGATCGTTTGGACCAATCCAGCATAGATAAATCCCAATTGCCTACTTATCCTTTGATTGAATTACATACCATTGGAATCGAGGATCTAGACGAGCTTTGTGATAAATACAATATCACTGAATTAAACACTGCCGTGAAACCTTTTTTCATGGAATATGTGTATAATACCTATCCAGAGGCTGAAATAGTACATTACTTTGATCCAGACATTTTGGTTTTTCAAGCGCTGAATGAAATTGAAACACCTTTAAAAAACCATAGTCTAGTTCTAACTCCCCATATTGTAAGCCCGTATCCAGACACTTCTCGTCCACAAGAAACGGATTTGTTAAACACGGGTATTTTTAACTTAGGATTCCTAGGTACCAAACGTAGTCCTAATACCCTCGCTTTCTTACACTGGTGGAAAGAGCGCCTCCGCGATCAATGCTACATCGATTTAGCCAATGGCATGTTTGTAGATCAATTGTGGGTGAATTTTGCTCCCGTTTACTTTGATGATGTGTACATTAGTCGGCATTTAGGCCTTAACATGGCCTATTGGAACCTGCATGAACGAACTTTAACAGGAGAAAACATTCCATATTCAGTCAACGACTCAGTACCCCTTATCTTTTTCCATTTCTCAGGTTATCATCCTGAAAACCCTACCGAAATCTCAAAATACCAGAATCGCTATACCTTTCAGGAAAAGGCAGATGTGGCTACGATTTTCGACCAATACGCACAAATTTTGATTAAAAATGGGCATGAAATGTACAAGAAATTTCCTTGTTTTTATATCAAAACCCCTACGCCCAAACCTAGAAAACGCTTTTTACGCGTAAGAAAATACCTGAGTTTACCTTTTCAAAAGGTGGTTAACTTCATCGATAAGGTTCAAATTTAATTGCGCCATTTCAATTAACAATTTCATAGCAATTAGGTAACAATTAAGTAACATGATTATCTGTCCTTTGTGCTGTTTTAAGCCAAAAGCCACAATCAATGTTCGCCTTGATATTCCTGTTTTTGTTTCAATCCCAAGCAACTCCCCCCATTCATGGTCAAATTTTAGACATGAATAGAAATCCACTGGTTGGAGTGACCATTCGGGTAAACCAACAAAAATTATATAGCGATGCTGAAGGTCATTTTACCTTAAAGTCTAAACTAAATAAGGGAAATTTTACTTTCTCCGCTATTGGCTATAAAAGCAAAACGCAATATTTGGAGGCTAGTGAAAGAGAATTGACCATTTTGTTACTCGAACAAAAACCTGAAATCCGTCAACAACCCTAATTACAAGATCGCAAATTCCACTCGGCGGTTCATTTGTCGGCCTTCTTCCGTTGAATTATCTGCCTTAGGCTTCGTTTTACCATAGCCCTTAGTTCTTATTCGGTCCGACTTAACCCCAGCGTTCATCAAGTAGTTTTTAACTGCGTCAGCACGATCTTGGGATAACTTATTATTCAATTCATCCGAGCCCGTATTATCGGTATGTCCTGATATTTCGATTTGGAGGGTTGCATTCTCTTGCATCACTTGAACGATGCGCTTCAATTCAGGATCTGATTCAGCCGTCAAAGTGGCTTTACCCGTTTCAAAGAATAAATTATTAATCGTCATACTTGACCCTTTGGCAATAGGAGCCATCACCAAATCGCGCTCATCTAATTCCAAATACCGTCCTCTCAATTTACTTAAATCGATATTGATAGAACTTGGCAAAAAGCCCTTAGTCTTGGCTGTAATTCCATAATTGACGCCATAAGGTAACACGAGTTTATATAAACCTGTCTTAGGGTCAGGTTTAGCGATACCAATGGTTTTACCAGTTTTTAAATCCTCATAGCTGATATTTGTCTCGTCGGGAACCTTACCCGTTTGAGGGTCCAAAACTCGACCAGAGACCAATACAACGGCTTCTGACTGCTCACTGGAAATAGATCTAGGACTACCTTTCACATCTTGTTGAGCCAACACTGGTTTTTCTTCCAATTGAGGTGCTGTAGGTTTAGCCGGGACAGGTACTTCTGGTTCAGCTTCTATAGCAATCCGGAAAATATCTTTTTTCCCTAAAGAATTTTTGGAAGATAAAAAATAAGCATAATCTCCTTTCGCCGACAAGCTATAATAGGCATCGTATTCTTCGGTATTGATAGGTCCTCCTAAATTAATGGGAGTACGCCAATTGGTCCAGCTATTGTCCAAGCGCTTGGACATGTAAATATCTTGACTTCCCTGCCCTCCAGGTCTGTCCGAAGAGAAATACAAGGTCTTACCATCAGCCGCTAAAAATGGGGTTGTTTCCGAAAAATCTGTATTGATGGTTCGACCCAAATTCTTAGGTTCGGTCCATTTTCCCTCATTCAAAAAGCTAACATACAAATCATCTCTGTCTGAATTCTTTTTCTCTGAAAAAGCCAATAACAGCGCCTTGCCATCCATGGTCAAATAGGCATATTCATTTTTCCCACGACTTAATTTCTCATAATCAGGAATATCCAACTTTTCAGGTATTGACCATGAATTCATGGTCTTTTTCGACATCGAAAATCCTCGAGTTTCGTAAACACCTTGCACGTAAGCTCCTTTCAATAAGATAGTTTGTCCATCAGGAGAAATAGATAAAATGGTATTGTATTGATCTCGATTTAAGACATCTGGCATTCTTTTGGCAGTACTCCAAACATCCCCAATGCGTTCGCTATACCAAATATCCTGTGAACCCGCCACGGTTTCTGAGCCCGTGGTTCCATATTTATTGGATGGGTGATTTTTTCTTCCAAAATACAAGGTCTTTCCATCTGGTGCCATCACCGGATTTAATTCCGAATAGTCAGAATTAATGGCGGAACCCAAATTTTCAGGTAATTTTTGGGCCTGAGTGTCCAAAAGACCAAGGAACAACAAGAAAAAAATCACATATTTCATCATCCTTAATTAGGCATTAAGCGCGGTATATCCATTTCTTTTCCATCTTCTCTGGCACATAATCCATCATCCAATCCGCCAATTTTGCCGCATCAGATTCCACGTGTAGTGCCGTTAAATTACGTTCTTTCAAAAAGCCTTCTTGAATCATGTGTTGTAGTTGCTGCAACAATAAATCATAATAACCAGCGGTATTAAATATAGCGATAGGCATTTGATGCAGATCCAGCTGCTTCCAAGTTAACATTTCAAACAATTCATCAAAAGTCCCAAAACCACCAGGCATAGCAATAACCCCATCGGCCATTTCGGCCATCAATTGCTTTCTCTCATGCATGGATTCTGTCACGTGGCAAGTCTGAATTCCCAAGTGCTTCACTTCCCATGGCTCCATAAAAGATGGAATGACACCAATAACTTCCCCGCCTAAACGCAGGTACTCATCGGCCATGACGCCCATTAAACCAACACTTCCCGCTCCGAAAATAATGGAGCAATCGTGCTTCTTCAATTCTTGAGCTAATCGTTTAACTTCTTCTTCATACACGGGGTTATTCCCCTTTGATGAACCACAGTAAATCAATATTTTTTTTGACATATTAAGGGATTAAATCCTTGAGAGCTTCTGAAAATCGTACAAATCTAAACGAAAAACCGGCTTCTTTCTGTATGCGATTCGAAGAAACTAAATTTCCACCGGTCACTAAAACCGCCATTTCACCTAATGCTAATCGTAGAGCAAAAGCTGGAACAGCAGGTAAAAATAAAGGTCTGCGCATGGCATGTGCTAACAGCTTGTTCAATTCGGATTGACGAAGTGGTTCAGGTGCTACGGCATTATAAACTCCATGCATCGATTTTTCTTGTAATGCCCATTGGAACATGCCTATCAAATCTTTCAAATGGATCCAAGACTGCCACTGTTTCCCTGTTCCAATATTGGCCCCTACAAACCAACGAATCGGTTTTTGTAAAACGGGGAAAATACCTCCTCCATTTCCCATAACCAAACCTATTCGGAACTTAACCACACGTATTCCTAAGTCCTCAATTCCTTTCAGGCTCCCTTCCCAAGCTTGCGTACAAGACGCAATAAAATCCTGGCCAGGCTCTGTGCTTTCTTCACACAATTTCTCCCCTGTATCTGCCCCATAATAACCAATGCCCGATGCAGAAACCAAGGTATGCACTTGATGTGGATACTGTTTCAAGGCATGATACAACGTTTGTGAACTTTGGACCCGAGATCGAGTTAACTCTTCCTTCCTGGCATTTGTCCAGCGTTGCTCTGCAATTCCCGCACCTGCTAAATGTATGATGGCATCAACCCCTTCCAAAGCCCGCCTATCCATTTCTCCTTTGGCAGGATTCCAAAGAAAATCACCTCCACGACGGGATAAAATAACTACCTCTTGACCACTCTCTTTCAATTGCTTTTGCAATTCTTGCCCAATAAAACCCGTACCCCCAGTGATCAGTATTTTCATCAATTTAGTTTCCTTTCTTAATCGCTTGATAGATCACTTCATTGATTCCTGTTCGGATATTCATGTCGCTAATCTTACTATTATTTCGGGTTGGATATACACGATTGGATAAAAAGACATAAACTAAATCATGGGCAGGGTCAATCCATGTGTAAGTTCCGGTAAAACCTGAGTGTCCAAAACTTTCTGCGCTAGCTGAAGCTGCTGCTGAAATCCCTGGCTTTTTACGATCAGGCTTATCAAATCCAATTCCTCTGCGGGAGTTTTCATCGATGGAAAAAGGATAGGATGTCCACGTTCTCATCGTTTCTTCCTTGATAAACTGTTGGCCTCCATAATATCCTCTTTGCAAATACATTTGCATCAATTTAGCTAGGTCATTGGCATTCCCAAATAAGCCCGCATGTCCGCTTATGCCATCCAGAAGTGCAGCTCCCTCATCATGCACTTTTCCATGAATTAAGGTCTTCCTGAACAAAGAATCATATTCCGTTGGCACAATTCTATCCATTGGGAAATGCTTATCTGCTTGGTAAACCAAGGTACTAGCACCCAATGGTTTATAAAAAGTATCGGATAAAAATTCCGTCCATTCTTTACCCGACATGCGAGGAGAAACCCTTGGTAAATAATAGTAAGAAAGATCGGAATACACATATTCTTTCTTTTCTCTCAAAGGTGAGTTTTTAATCGCAGCAAACAGTTGGCTAGATAAACTGCTATGTCCCCACAAGTTATCCGTAATCTTGATCGGATATTCTTCTGAATATTGATAAGAGATGGTTTTAGGTTTCCAGCGAGTTACTTCGGATTTTATATCGACACAACTATCCCAAAGCATTTTGTATTGCTGCTTAATCAATGCTTTCACACGGTCTTCACCTTGCGTTTTGGTAATAAATTTCTCCACGACTGTGGTTTTCAAATCTTTCTTGGCAAATCGCTCATTGAATTTCTTACTATGAAAAATCATGTCAGTACTATCTACATATTCTTGCCAAAACGGAATCCAAGCTCTTAATCTAGCCTGATGAGTCAGTACATCAATATATTTCAAATTCGCTTTATTGGAGGCCTTTAGATCCGGAATTAAGGCTCCCATCCCCTCTTGAAGAGAAAATTTTCCTTCATCTTCCCATTTCATTAAAGCAGGAATGGATGTCGATATTTTAGTAATAGAAGCTAGGTCAAAAATATCCGTTTTGCGCAAAGGCGTACTGGATTCATAGGTTTGATTTCCAAAAGCTTTATGATAAATCACTTTCCCTTCTTTGGCAATTAAAACAACTACCCCTGGGGCACCTTTAACTTGAATGGCTAATTTAGCTAATGAATCAACTTGTTTATTTAGGTAAACACTTTGAATTCCGACAGCTTCTGGCAATACATTATACTGCAAACGGGCTAAGGTTGGTGTGGAAATCCCCATTCCTCGAACAAACTTGGTATTTAAGGTCACGGGGAACTTTCCCGAAGCAGGCAAACCACCGAAAATCAACTGAGCTGCCACTTCTTGTTGGGCTATCCCATCTTGATACATAGTAATCAAGGCCGCTGCTTTTTGCAAAGAATCGAACTTGGTGAGAGTAAAGGCATTGCCTAAATGCACCACTACGGTCTTTGGACTTATAAAACGATCTACCAAGGTTTTGATGGGAGCTTTAATACTATAATTATTGGCTGGACGAATGGAAGTTCCATGAATTCCCAAAAGCACGACATCGTATGCATTTAATTTTGTTTGGGTATTAGCTATCGTAGTATCTGCACTCGTTTCATCTACATAAAAATGATCCATTTCCATATAGTTTTGGGCCATTTTTTGAAACTCCGTAGGGAAAGTACTTCCATAATTAGCCTTGCCAATGGCAAGCGTGGCCACTTTTAATTGATGTACATTTCGAAGAGGAATCAAGTTGTCTGTATTCTTCAACACGGTAGCCGTTTTTTCTGCCAACTGTTTATTCAGTACTTCTGAATGAATCGGATTTAAATCTTCAATCAGGTTTTCAATGGCAATAGGTTGATACTGATCCAATCCTGCCCATGCTTTAGCATTCAATATTTTTTTAACTCGAAAGTTCAAATCTTCTTCTGTCAATTCGCCAGAAGTAATCGCCTTTTTAATGGCATTAAAAGCGGAAGGCACATCCACAAAGGTTTCTAAAATATCATTACCTGCTAAAATGGCTTTCACATTGGCCGTTCCTTCGGGAAACATTTTGGTAGCTCCCTTCATGTCCATGGCATCGGTAAATACCAGCCCTTCAAACTTCAATTCATCACGTAATAAGCCTTTGACTATCGGTTTTGAAAGCGTTGATGCCAAACTGGCTGTGGTATCTAAAGAAGGAATATTGAGATGCCCCACCATGATTCCTTGCAAACCTTTTTGGATTAACTCTCGATATGGGAATAATTCCAAACTATCCAGTCGACTGCGACTGTGGCTTAGAATGGGTAAGTCATAGTGAGAATCTGTGCCTGTATCTCCATGACCAGGAAAGTGTTTTGCAGAAGTAATAACTCCTCCTTTTTGAAGCCCACGCATATAAGCCAAAGCTTTCTGTGTCACTAAATCACGGTCCTCGCCAAATGAACGAAAATTAATAACCGGGTTATTGGGATTATTATTCACATCCACCACAGGAGCATAATTGATATGGACACCCATACGCTTACATTGCTGCGCTATTTGGAAACCCATCTTTTCGATCAATGCATCATTCCCTTGCATGGCTCCGAGCGTCATTTGGTAGGGATAGCGAACGGTTGAATCCAAACGCATATTTAAGCCCCATTCTAAGTCCATGCCTATAAATAATGGCACTTTGGACATGGCTTGTAATTTATTGACAAGTCTAGCTTGATTAGTAGGATAACCAGCAAAAAACACAAATCCACCCACATGATAGTCTCTCACAATGGAATTCAGGCGGGCAGTATCATAAATAGGCCCTGTATTTCCACGAGGCATTAATACTTGACCAATTTTTTGGTCTAAGCTTAAAGTAGCATAAACGGAATCCACCCATTTCTGTTTGGCATGAGGAAATAAACTGGATTGTGCCCAAGCAGAAGAAGTAATGAGTAAGGAAAATATAAGCAGGAGACTATGGCTTATTACTATTTTTTGAAGTTTCATGGAATGGTCGAATTTGAAAATACCAAGTTGTGAAAATACGGCAAAAGCCTGAATCTTTGGGGCTTTGGGATTGATTTTTCGTAGTAATTTTTCTTAAGCCAGAAAGGAATTGTAATTTTGCACACCAAAAAAGATGAACGTATGAGAAAAAAGATTGTTGCAGGAAACTGGAAAATGAATAAAACAGCTGCAGAAGCTGTGGCATTAGCTGCTGAAGTAGCAGCATTAGTAAAATCGGATGTCCCATCCAACGTACAGGTAATTATGGCACCTCCATCGCTATTTATTTCTGAAGTAAATAAAGCGACTGAAGGAATTGCTAATTTATCCGTATCAGCCCAAACCTGCCATGAAAAGGCTTCAGGTGCTTACACAGGCGAAATTTCTGCTCCTATGTTGGCTTCTGCTGGTGTTCCCTATGTTATTTTAGGACACTCCGAGCGTAGACAGTATTTCCAAGAAAGCAATGCTCAATTGGCAGCTAAAGTAGATGCTGCTTTAGAAAATAAATTAACCCCTATTTTTTGTTGTGGAGAGAGCCTTGAGTTGCGTGAAGGTGGCGAATTTTTAGCTTTTGTGGCACAACAATTAACGGAGAGTTTGTTCCATTTAAGTGCTGAGGCATTTGGTCAAGTGGTAATTGCCTATGAGCCAATTTGGGCCATTGGTACTGGCTTAACAGCTTCTTCGGCTCAAGCACAAGAAATGCATGCTTATTTACGTCAGCATATTGCTGGAAAATATGGCCAAGCTGTCGCAGATGCATGTTCAATTTTATATGGAGGAAGTTGCAATGCACAAAATGCGGCTGAATTATTTGCATGTGCTGATGTAGATGGTGGATTAATCGGTGGAGCTTCTTTGAAAGCTGGCGATTTCATTACCATTGCTAAGTCATTCTAAAAATTTGATTTTTTCTAAACCTTGCCAGCGTTCCAAACGCTGTCAAGGTTAACGATAATCCTCTCAAAATCGTATCCAACAAACTGATATATGAAAGTTATCGCCTTTGATGCGGATGATACGTTGTGGGTTAATGAACCCTATTTCAGTGAGGCAGAACAACACTTCTGCCAAATGATGGAAAATTTCCTTCCCATTCATAGTACTTCACAAGAGCTTTTCAAAACAGAAATGGACAATCTTGATACCTATGGGTATGGAGTTAAAGGGTTTATGTTGTCCATGATTGAAACTGCCACTCGAATTTCTAAAGGAACTATTGGTCTAGATGGAATTGAACGTATTTTGGCTATCGGAAAGGAATTAATTCATAAACCCATTGAAATTTTACCGGGAGTAGAAGACGTATTAGAGACTTTATCTCAAAAATATCGTTTAGTTGTGGCAACCAAAGGCGATTTACTAGATCAAGAAAGAAAGTTAGCTAAATCTGGATTAGAGAAGTACTTCCATCATATTGAAATCATGTCCAACAAAAAAGAACATGATTATTTAAAATTAATCCATCATCTAGATATTCAAACAAACGAATTTCTCATGATAGGAAACTCCCTGAAATCGGATATTTTGCCTGTTCTGGCTATTGGTGGACATGGCATTCATGTTCCTTTTCACACCACTTGGGAACACGAACAAGTGTCACATCAGATCATTCATGAGAACTTCCGTGAAGTGAATGAAATGCTTGAAATTTTAGATTTTCTCTAAACCTTGACAGCGTTTGGAACGCTGTCAAGGTTAACGAAAGATTCGATTTTTTCTTGTCCAAGAAACTGATTAAACGCCTTCAGCGACTACTTCCTTCACTTGAGGCACCATTCGTGTCATTAAGGCCTCAATGCCGGCCTTTAAGGTCATGGTAGATGATGGACAACCAGAACAAGATCCTTGTAATAACACTTTTACTTGGCCAGACTCCTCATCAAAGGAATAAAAAGAGATGGCCCCTCCGTCAGATTCAACGGCTGGCTTTACATATTGCTCCAGTACTTCTTTGATTTTCGCAATCACTTCCGACTCCTCTGCATCCGAATCAGAAATAGCACTTTCAGGTAAACTGAAAATAGGTCTTTTCTCTTCGAAATATTTCTTCAAATATTTCTTGATTCCAAAAAGTTCATCCTCCCAAAGCACATGTTCTGCTTTGGTTAAAGTGACAAAATTACTTGTGATAAAAACACGCTTCACAAAATCAAAACCAAATAAAGCCACGGCCAAAGGGGAGTTTTTCTCCTTAGTTAATCCATCAGCAGGTTGAGTATAATCAAACGACATGCCATCAGGCAATAATTCCACATTGAAAACAAATTTCATGGACTGTGGATTGGGGGTTGACTCGGTGTATATATGTATCTGAGATTGCAGCATAGAATTTTTATTTAACCCAACAAAGGTAGGTGCTTTTTGGTTTCAAACACACAAAAAAAACCTGATGTAAAAACACCAGGTTCTTTTGATATCAATCAGACAAATTACTCAGCTGCTGGAGCTGCTTTCTTTGCTGGAGCTTTCTTTGCTTTTGGAGCTGCTTCTACAGCGGCTTCCACTGCTACCTCAGCCTTGGGAGCTGGAGCTGCTTTCTTCGCTGGAGCTTTGGCAACCGCTGGTTTATCTGCAGCTACTGCACTAGCAGCAATAGGCAAAACGTGAACGAAAGAACGACCTTTAAATCCTTTTTTGAAGGTTACAACACCATCAGATAAAGCAAATAATGTATGATCTTTTCCTACGCCTACATTCAATCCTGGATTGTGAGCTGTTCCTCTTTGACGAACAATAATGTTACCTGCGATAACTGCTTGGCCACCAAATAACTTAACGCCAAGTCGTTTACTATGCGATTCGCGACCGTTTTTGGATGATCCGGCCCCTTTTTTATGTGCCATGTTATATTATGTTAAACGTATAAAACGTTGATTAAACAATTATTTTAAAGAAATTGACTCGATCAAAACCTTCGTCAAATCTTGACGGTGACCATTCATTTTTTGGTAACTCTTTCTGCGTTTCTTCTTGAAAACCAAGACTTTCTCGCCACGAACGTGAGCTACAATTTTTCCTGTGATTTTAGCTCCCTCTACAATAGGGGCTCCAACGGTCACATCTCCGTCTTTGTCAACAAGTAAAACCTTGTCGAAAACCAGTGCAGCGCCTTCCTCGCCCGCCAAACGGTGGGTATAAACGGAACGGTCTTTTTCTACTTTAAATTGCTGCCCGGCAATTTCTACGATTGCGTACATTCTTTTATGTATTTAAGTGAAACAATCCCACGAGGCTAGGAATACCTTTCAAAAGCCTTTTAAATGGGGGTGCAAATATAAAAAGTTATTGGCAAACTTACAAGTAAGCCCTTGATTTAATTGATATTAATATACAAACTCCCCAAATTCACTTCGGATCGTCAACTTCTTACTTGTGGATGGTTCTACTCGACCAATCACTTGAGCTGGTATACCAAAGCTTTGAGAAATCTGAATAATCTGGTCTGCATACATAGGATTAACATAGATTTCCATCCGATGACCCATATTGAAGACCTGATACATTTCTTGATAGCTCGTTCCACTTTCTTTTTGAATCATCTCAAATAAAGCTGGTATCGGAAATAATTGATCTTTAATGATATGTACTTGATCCACAAAATGCATCACTTTGGTTTGCGCACCACCCGAACAATGTACCATGCCGTGTAAATGTGGGCGCAACTCCTCTAATATTGCTTTGATCACAGGAGCGTAAGTTCTGGTAGGAGACAGAATCAATTGACCCACATTCATGGGTGTACCAGCAACAGCCTCCTCTAATCTTCTAGACCCAGAGTAAACTAAATCACGGGGAACCTGAGGATCAAAACTTTCTGGATATTGACCCGCTAAATAGTGCCCCAATACATCATGACGCGCCGAAGTTAAGCCATTACTTCCCATTCCGCCATTGTAGGTTTTCTCATAATTAGCTTGGCCATCTGATGCCAAACCGATGATGACGTCTCCCGCTTGAATATGCTCATTAGAAACCACATCCGAACGTTTTAAACGGGCAACAACCGTACTATCCACAATAATAGTTCGTACCAAATCCCCCACATCTGCTGTTTCACCTCCAGTACTGTAAATACCAATCCCATTATCTCGAAGCATCTGTAATACCTCCTCGGTACCTTGAATAATCTCAGCAATAACTTCCCCTGGGATCAAATTTTTATTTCGACCAATCGTGCTGGATAACAACATATGGTCCGTTGCCCCCACACATATTAAGTCGTCCGTATTCATAACAACTGCATCCTGAGCAATGCCTCTCCAAACAGAAATATCTCCTGTTTCTTTCCAATAAAGGTATGCCAAAGAGGATTTTGTACCTGCACCATCCGCATGCATGATGTTGCAATATGCCTCATCTCCACCCAACATATCGGGAGAAATTTTGCAGAATGCTCTCGGGAATAATCCTTTATCTAAGGTCGATATCGCCTTGTGTACATCATCTTTTGATGCAGAAACCCCTCTTTGTAAATAACGATCTGAGGACATAATATTACGCTAATTTTAATTGTGCAAACTCTTTGGCAAAATAGGTCAAAATAACCTGGGCTCCTGCGCGCTTAATTGATAATAAACTCTCCAACATCGCCTTTTCTCCATCTATCCAGCCGTTTTGGGCTGCTGCTTTTACCATGGCATATTCCCCTGAAACATTATAAGCGGCTATCGGTAAATGACTATTCTCTTTTAATAAGGCAATGATATCCAAATAGGCTAAGGCTGGTTTCACCATTAAAAAATCAGCACCTTCCATCTCATCTAATTCTGCCTCAATCAAGGCCTCACGACGATTGGCAGGATTCATTTGATACGTTTTTTTGTCACCAAACTTAGGCGCAGATTCCAAGGCATCGCGGAATGGACCATAAAATGCTGAAGCATACTTAGCCGTATACGCCATGATGCCCACCTGAGAATAGCCCGCCTCATCCAATGCTTGACGCAAATAACCCACTCGACCGTCCATCATGTCCGATGGACCAATCAACTTGCTTCCTGCCTGAGCCTGAGTAATGGCCATCTTGGCTAATACCGGTAGGGTTTCGTCGTTTAAAATCTTACCATCTTTAACGATGCCATCATGTCCATCTGAACTATATGGATCCATCGCCACATCGGTCAATAAGCTGATTTCTGGGAATCGCTTACTGATTTCATAAATAGATTCGGTATAAATATTTCCCTTTTTATAGCTTTCTGTTGCCATGGAATCCTTTTTAGATTCCGGAATTTGTGGAAATAACGCAAAGGACTGAATCCCCAATTTGACACAGGATTCAATCTCCGCTAACAACAAGTCTAGAGTAAATCGATAAATTCCTGGCATGGAGGAAATCTCCGTTTGAGTATTTTGACCTTCCATAACGAAAAGCGGAAACATCATATCTTTAACAGATAATCGATTTTCTTCCACCATGGAACGGATTACGGCACTTTGACGATTTCTACGAGGTCTTTGCAACATATTAGATCCAATTAAGCTGCAAAGTTACAGAATAAATATTAACCCCGTTGCTCCAATTTAGCACTTAACTCCCCAATCTTCCTTTGTAATTCCAGAATAAGACGCAAGGATTCATCAAATTCCTTTCGCATCACAAAACTATAACCCTCACTTGGATTTACATCATTCGTATTGCCAATGGTCAATGGGGGCTTATCCATCAAGATTTCTCCTAAATCGAACTCCAAGACCTCCGCAATTTGCTTCATTCGAGATAAATTCGGATCTGTTTGACCCCGCTCAATTTTAGAATAAGAGGATGTCGAAATATTTAATTTCATCGCCACGTAATCTTGGCTGTATCCTTTATCTGATCTAATTTTTCGAATGCTTTTTGCGAAGTCTTTCATCGCAGTAAAATTCCAAAAGAATTAGAGGATTGATGTGTGCGCCAAATGACATAAAATGAACTTTTGCGACATTTGCAATCGTTTGGTGACAAATTTTGTCATTTATCAATTACTTGATAATCCCTTGAAGCCATTTCTGGCAATCTAAGTTCAAATCTTCATCCAATTGATTCAATAATAATCCACGATCGGAAAGCTCCAATTTCAAACCTACAAAACTCATTAACTCGTTCAATGGCCCTTCCAATGGGTCGTTCCCCTCTACCCAAATCCGCCAAAAATTAGTCAAACTTGCTTCATACACCTCTTCCACCATTTGGTATACATCCGCTAAAGCATACCCTTGTTGCTTGATACCAAACCGATCATTCATAAGAACCATGACATCCCGTATCGATTTACGATGCGCAAATTTCTTACGAATCATCAAATCCAATGCCAAAGCCACAATAGCCCCTTTGTAATAAATGGAGACCCGTTTGCCCGGAATAGCCTTTCCATAGCCATCCAACCACAAATCAATCGAACTCTCAATCAACGATTGCTTGGATGCCCCATCCCTTTCAAAATGCAATTTCAAATTGCCTAAAAGAGAGGCTAAATATTCATCTGACCGATATACCCCAGAAGCTACTAAAAACCAATCTCCTAAATAGGTTGTCACTCCTTCCACAAACCATGCCGTAGGAAAATACACTTCTTCCGCATAATTGTAAGGCCATAATTCCATAGGACGAATTGTCGCAATATTCCACACGTGAAACAATTCATGAGAGGCCAAACCAATCAAATCATCGTATAAATCACGATCTGGTGGACCTAAAACCATCATCGTGGAACTTCGATGCTCCACTCCATGATAAAAAGCCTCTCCTTTAATCCAATGTAAAAAACGATATTCCTTCACGGGAAAATGCCCCATCCAATGTAATTGATAGGCCGCAATTTGTCGATAAGCCTCCAACAACTTGCCTTGAAACATACTTGTTGGACCAATCCCTTCTGCCCAAAAATGAACATCTCCTTCTTGCCAATGATGTTGAATTATTTCCTCACTGGCCATGAAGGTAGAATCCACCAATTCTCGATAGCTAGGAGCAAGCCACAGCCCCTTTTTACTCTCTTTCAACGTTGTAGACACCTTCCAAACTTTAGGAATATCTACATTAACTTCACAAGAAATTTCTTCTTGGCCTTGTACAAACATCAAACAGGTAATGAAATTAACATATATCATCTCCTCATTCGATACGCTTCCTCCAGCATCTGCCTGCTGGGCAAAATAGGAATAACGCACTTCCACATGTTGATTTTTAATTCCCTGAAATTCCCATGAAGAAGTTCCCCTTTTGTTAAGTTTGATTACCTCTCCAGCCGAATCAAAAGCTCTTACATGTGGAATGTTCTTAGAAAAATGCTGAGCCTGATATCTCCCCGGTCGCCAAATAGGCAATTGCAGTCTAATAGTACCCGACTTAGCAACTTGAAATCGAAAAACGATATTCAAAAAATGCTCCTCCGTTTCGGAAGGAGTTAATTGATAAAATGCTACTTGCTTCATGATGCCATCACTTCTTGTAAAACCTGCCACGAACGAATCTCTCCAATGGACTCCATATGAATTTGATAATATTGCAACATGATTGCTACCAATTCCTTGCGTTGTAATTTAGTCATTGAAACCGTTTTCCCATAACCAGCCCCAATTAATTCCCCTAAAATAGGAGATAAGCTTCCTATTTTTTCCGCTCCAATCCATGGGCTCATTTGACTAAAAAACTCCGCAGAACTACTGGATCCAAAACCCAAATAGGCACTCAATTCCCATAAAAATTGAATATGAAAATTCTCGACATGGGCTTCTGCCTTATCCAAAAATTGGAATGATTCCTCCAAAAAATCAAATAAAGGGCTGTTTTCTTCTTCTTCTTTCAAAACTTTTCCTAAAACCTCACTTAAGAAAAGTGCGATACTGGACTTAATGATATCAAAAGGTATTTGCTGATAAGGATAATAACATTTGGCCTCAGAAATCCGATGTAAGCCTTTGCCCGGTTTATGATAAACTTCCAAATCCAACAAGGTCAATGGCTGAAAAAGAGCCATTTTATGTTTGGCTTTGGCTGAACGAACCCCATTTTCTATGTAGGAAGCTATTCCGAACTCTGCCGTGTAGATGGTGATCAAGAGGGAAGTCTCACGATACCGCATGTTGTTAATGACCAAACCCCTCGTTTTCCGCTGCATCGACTAATAAATCTTATTTTCTTCTTCTACTGTTAAGCCTACCTCGAAAGCTATTTTGTCTAAAATAGCCTCCACCGAATCATGTTCTTGAAATTGTATCGGTTGACGAAACTCGACTTCCAATTGCGTATTTCGCATTTTTAATAACAATCCCTTTTTATCAAAGGCCCTTCTAAATCCATTAATCCTCACAGGAACTACAATAGGGTTTGTACTTTTAATTAAATGAGCTGTTCCTTTACGTAAAGGAGCAAAAGCCCTCGTAGTTCCTTGCGGGAAGCTAATCACCCATCCAAAACCCAAGCCTTTCTTGATTTTTTCAACCGCCTCTAAATCTACTTCTCGCTTGACATTCTCTCCTTTGGCTCGCCAAGATCTGTTCACCAAAATGGCTCCTGCTTGGGCAAAAACCTTAGGCAAAATACCATCATCCTTCATTGTTTCTGCGGCTGCAACATAAAACAAATTGGATCGAGGTGCCAACAAATAAATAGGATAATTAACCGAATTTCTAAAGCCCCATTTGACCGAGAAAAAGATATGATATAAACAAATCACATCCATAAAATAGGTCTGGTGATTCGATAAAAACAAAACCCCTCGTTCAGGCAATTCATCTAAATGCTCAGTCCCTTTGATTTTAGTTTTATTGTACATCACCAATCGACTGTAAGTCAAAAAGCCTAAAACCACCATAATAATACGCTTAAACACAATAGGATTGCCAAATGGATCTCTTTCTCCAAGACCCAGCGTATCCATAAATTGAAATAAGCGCGTTAATTTTGATGCCATATTAAAATCCTCCTGACTTTGTTTTCGGTTTTGTTGTAGGTGCTGCCTTGGGCGCTGCTTTAGCTTTAGGCGCTTGTTTTTTTACTGGAGGCTCTTGCCTGTACAAGGTTAAAAACTTTTTAACAAATGCCGCTTTTTCATCGCTAGCTGCTTCTACCACGCGAACTTCTCCCTCTTTTTTATCTTTCTTTTCATTTTTAACCGCTTCTCTAACAGCCGCTAAAAATTGATTATCGGAAGAATAAACCCCTAATTCTCCGTTAAAATACGCAAAATAATACCAAAGATCTTCGGATAATTCCCAATACCCATAAAACTCCTCCTTGCTTGGTTTCTTGATTACTTCCATATAACCTTTCAGCGTACTATTTACATCCACAGGTCCAACATTAACCAATGGAATTCCTCCCAATGAATAAAATGCACTCAAATTCGGCGACCAAGCCCATTTCACTGCCGAGAAATTAATCGACTTGCTGAACTCCAAAGAAACCTTATCCAAGGCTAAATGGTTTTGATCCATCTTAGATTTAATAGATTCAGGTATCGCTTTACCCAATACCTGTTCGGCTCTTTTCAAATAATCATCCCGCATTTCTGGTTCATCCGCCGATGCTGTACTTAAACCCTCTTCCAAATTATACTTCACGATGCGCTCTCCCATGATTTTTAAAATGGTTGGGGCAAAAGGAAATTGCAAACTAGTCCAGGTTTCTAAACGAGGAATTAATGTATCCGTCGACATAGAAATTTTACCAAAAGAAGTGAGAAGCTTATTCCCCGTAAACAATTGAACGGCCCCCTCTGCCTCCAATCGCCTTTCTTTGACATACAGCTTCATATCACTTTGCTTACCCTTCACTTGATAATATTCTTTTTCTTCAAAAACTTCTCCTTCTGCTGAATATAAAACAGGGTCTAAATCATCTGACTGAGGGCCTAAAAAAGTAGGATATAATTTATTATCCGCATTGATAAATATACCAGCAGTCACTGGTCTTCCCGCTTCATCACGTAAGCTTGGACTCAACTTTAAATTAGGGGATTCTCCTCCTTGGTTTTCAAAGGGAATCCAAGCCGCTTTAAAATTAGAAAGTCCTATAACAGGTCTGATAAACCCTTTGAAATTCAAAAACTCCTGATTCGACTTGAAGAAAATTTCTCCCTTAAATTGTTGATGTGCCGACAATGCTAATGGAACTTTCTCACTTAATACCGCCTCAGCTTGAATGTATTTTTCCGCTGCTTTTTTGGCTGTGGCTGCTTCCTCCATAAAAGCGAAATTCCGCATTTTTATCTTGGTACTATCTCCCGAAGCACGTGGCAATAAATACGTAGCTTCCCCTTTCCATCCGTCGGCATTCGCTTCACTAACCAGTAAATCGCTCAATATATGTCGCTTATTATCTGGATCTAATATGGCTCTAGCGCCTGTAAATGGCTTAAACTGTCCGTCTTTCTGAATGGCTAATAATCCTTTTGCAGGATAAACGATAGCCGGTCCAATACCCACCTGTTTAACTCCTCCCAATTGTAATAACTGAGCTTTTAAATCATAATCCGCGGTACTCGCTCGAATAAGGCCCTTGTCGGAATGCGCTATTTTCTTTTGTAAAGTAGTAGAATCTTGACTAAACATAGTAGAATCGGCTGACCACTGAGTTAACTCAAATCCCGACTTTCCAGAAAGCTTAAATCGCTGAGTCGCCAAATCCCAAGTTGCTTCAGAAATGGTACTTTGGTACCCAATGAAAGGAAATAGCAGGGTACTATTTTCATCTGATAAATCCTTCGATTTTTTAGCTCGCATGCTTACTTTTTGAGTCCCCATCACAGCTTCCACTGAAATGGATTGCGCGTATACAGACGGCTTAAATAAATTCATCTGACGACCAATCTTCACATCGCTTAAGTCACTTTGCCAAGCATTAGAACTAAACACAAAATTTCGTGAGCTGAATACTCCATCTCCATAGAAAACTTGACCTTGCCCAAAAACCTTCTTTTGATGAAACCCTAAATTTCCCGCCAATTGAATTTGGTTATTAAATAAGCTAATTCTGTTTTTCTGAGGATAAATCCACAAGCTATCCACTGATGGAAACCAATGCAAATGGTGTACACCAAAGCTTGCGGAAGGAAAAGTATTTTTCCCCTGATACATGCTTATCAACTTTCCATCTATCCCTTTCGCCACTAATGAATCTGGATAAAATGTGGTGGTTTTCGTATTAGAGCTTAAACCCCAAATCGAAAAATTTCCCGAGGCATGTAAACCTTCTCGATCCATCAATAAAGCCTCATTCAAAGCGAATTTTGCTTGATTTTTATAAATATCCATTGGATTTTTGACCATATACTTAAATCCAAATGATTGATCTGGCATTAATTCCAATTTGGTTTTTAGGACAGGTAATAATCCATCGGAATAGAAACTTCCATCAAACGTGATATCTTTCAACAATAAACTATCCAATTCAATTCTTGGAACCTTGAAATAGTATTTTTTGTCATATAAACCTTGAGCTCGCCAGGGTTCATCAAAATAGGTCGTTACACCTTTGGGTATGATTAATTTAGGATACGCCGCCACGCCTAATCGACCCGATTTATTATTTGGTGGACTTAATTGCAACATCCCTGATTCATACTTAAAATGCCCACCCAGCTCCCTTGTTCCTAAGGATCCATCTTTCAATCTTGGTAAAAAAGTAATGGAATCTATTTTAGGGAAATTGACTGTAAATTCGGCAAAATTAAATTGAAAATTGGGACCTCTAAAGCGATAATTACCAATCTTAATTTCTCCATGAAAATCAAAATCTCGACCTTTCGTGAAAACAACTTGTCTGTTCTGAGGCACAAAATTAGCTTTCAATGAATCTGATACTCGGATTTCGTCAATCCCTCGAACAATTAACCTTTGGCGACCAAGATCCAAACTGATATTCGCTGAATCCTTTTCAATCATATCGGCAAAGGAAGCCACATAAAAACGATCAAAATCCTTTTTTTCAAATTGTACCAAAGCATAGTGCCGACCCATTTTGGTAAAAGAAACTTGATCCGTATCCTCCCGATACTGAATGTATCCAGCATCTCGGTACATCATAAATCCTGACTTCAATGAGGCATAATCTCGTTTATACTTGAGCGCTATTTCACTGAGATAAACTTGCGGACTTTTCGTTTCAATAATTTGATTATACAAAATCCGCAGGGGATTATAATTCAATATTCCCTGCAATGCGGTCACTCTACTTTCTTCGAAATAGTCAAAAGATTCAACCCATGCAGGAACTTGATTTTTCCCCGATAAACGGAAAAAATCTACTTTTTTTGCTTGGGGGTTTAAAATTGCTAAATCCGCTGAAATCCGAACTTGATGATAAGTGTCTTCAAATAATAGTCGTTCCATAGGACCACCATCTATTTTTCGGATATGCAATAACTCTTGGAGAGGATACCAGTTGGCTCGAATACTAGGATGTTGCAAGGTATCTTTCGTTCCCATATAGGCTGCAAATTGCCCTTCAGGAATGGTAACATTTCCCTCGGCACTTAACCACATCAATTTCGTTTTTATTTGACCAACCAGCTGTTTATCCGAAAGGACTTGAAAGTAGGCCATTTGATTTGTTGAAGAAATCAATCCTCGCTTATCTCCCAAAATCCATAATCGCCCATTGGCTCTCCACGACTTCTCTTGGATAGGGGATGCCATGACATCGATGGAGCGAAACTCAAAAGGAAATATAGTAGCATTCGTTTTCCTTTTAAGGCTCAGTTTCCCTTTCCCTGCTAAGCTTTTCTCAAATTGAACCCAGTCTCCATCTAAAGCCACTAATTGTCCTTTTTTGGGCAAAATTTCAAATGACTTTATCTTCCATTTAGCATCTAAATACCCCAGTATTTCTCCCGGAATCTCCGCATCCGATCCTTTTCCAATCTTATTTAAAACCGACCATTGAAAGGTCTTTGGTATAAAATTGATACTATCTCGTCCCGTTTTATAACTGAGTTCTGGAAATTTCCAAAGCAACACTGGTCCTCCCGTTTTTGTCTCAACAAGCCAATTTTTATCGGAAGCATTAGGAGCGATGATGTCGGATGAACCTGGCGTATCCCAGCCATCATTATCAACCGATTTTTGTCCCAGAGAATCCGCGACCAATACATCGCTCGGCCAAGTAACCAATAATCTCCCCTTTACTTTAATCGACATAGATGCCAAGCCAGGAATCTGCTGATTAAACTGCCAGTTCTCCACTGTTTCTGCCAAGGTTAAAGCCGTCCGAAAGTCCTTCTTTTCTACTAATTTCTCCCAAACTTGAATTAGGCTTTTTAATGCTTCCGCATCATCACTAAATTGAACCGTACATCGAATGAATAAATAAGCTAATTGAGGTGATTTAAAGCCCATGGAAGGCATTGTCTTGACCAGTTTTTCAAACTGATCTTGTTCTGCTGCATTCAGATTAGCATAAGGCCATTTGGACATCCATAGGTCCACCACAGCAGGAGCCTCTTTATTCCTACTAAGAAGCATCCAATTTTTAACCTCCGTAGAAAAGTCTCCTTTCGAATTGGAAAATTTTTGTGCTTGAGTTGACAAACTCATCCCCAACCAAACAAAAACAAAGAAAATTAGGGTTCGAAACATATTCAGCTAAACCTAGGGATAAGCAAGTAAAAATAAGCAAAATTTTAAGATATTTGCGGTAAATAAGCCCATTATGCAAAACGTCCTTTCTCTGTTTAATCGTATAAAAGCCTTTGTTTTTGATGTCGATGGAGTTATGACAGATGGTCAAGTACATGTACTAGAAACAGGCGAGCATTTCCGAAGTTTTTATATCCGAGACGGATATGCCATTGAAAAAGCTAGACAAGCAGCATACCAAATGTGCGTCATCACTGGAGGAAGCCACCCTGGTGTTCAAAAACGTTTAGAAAACCTTAAGTTTCAACACATTTACAGCAGTTTAGGAGGCACCAATAAAACGGCAACATTTGAGAAATGGCTACATGAAGTTGGCCTAAATGAAGATGAAGTTTTGTACATGGGAGATGATGTCCCTGATTTAGAAATACTATCTAGACCCCAAATTTTAAGCACCTGTCCTTTCGACGCAATCCCTGAAATTCACCAAGTAGTTAAATACGTTTCCCCATTTAAAGGTGGTCAAGGAGCTGTTAGAGACGTCATTGAAAAAGTGATGAAACTTCAAGGAAAATGGCCTAATTAATATCCTATGGCAACAATACTAGCAGTAGAGGGTCATTTACCTCAATTCGGTGAAAATGTGTGGTTAGCTCCCAACGCGACCGTTGTTGGAAATGTTTCCATAGGAAAACACGGCACCGTTTGGTTCAATGCCGTTATCCGAGGAGATGTTAATCGCATTCAAATCGGAGATTATAGCAATGTCCAAGACGGGGCGGTTATTCATTGCACCTATCAGAAAACAGAGACAATAATCGGGAACTACGTGTCTATTGCGCACAATGCCATCGTTCATGGCTGTACCATAGAAGATCGAGTTCTAGTGGGTATGGGAGCCATCATCATGGATGGAGCCTATGTGGAATCTGGGAGTATCATTGCAGCAGGTGCCGTAGTTACACAAGGAATGCGCATACCATCTGGAAGTATTTATGCGGGTAATCCCGCCAAATTTTTAAAACCTGTCAGTGAAGAGGCTGCTGAAGTATTCATGCGCACTGCAATGAATTATGTCAAATATGCCAGTTGGTTTGAATAAGCGTATTTATTCTCCCAAATAAGCATTACTCTGTTGTTAATCCCAGCAAACCCTCTGCTAATATTCGGTCATTTGATAAACGTGGAACCTTATTTTGTCCCCCTAATTTCCCTTGGGACTTCATGTATTGAATAAAAGAATCTTTGGCTAAAGATTGAATTTTCAAAGGCTGAAGGATATTACCTACAATCAAATCTTGGTAATAAATGTTTTGTCGCCGCATGGATGCATCCAGTGTCTTTTGAAATAATTCCATGTTCTTTGGTGCTACATCAAATTCCATCAACCACTCATGATGCGGCATTAGTCCATCCTTAGGAGTAATATTTGGAGCCACCGTAAATTCCACAATCTTCGTTTCAGGACATGCTTCCATCGCTTCTTTCACAGCCAATTCCACTTCTTCTGCAATCACATGCTCACCAAATGCCGAAATAAAATGCTTGATTCTTCCTGTTACAATAATCCGATATGGGTCCAATGAGACGAATTTCACGGTATCTCCAATGGAATATGACCACAAGCCTGCATTCGTGGTCATCAATAAGGCATAGTTGACACCGAGCTCCACTTCCGATAAACATAAACGGGTTGGGCTTGCCGAGAAATAGGTATCTGTTGGAACAAACTCATAAAAAATTCCGGCATCCACCAATAAAAGCAATCCTTCCTCACCTGTAGAATCTTGAAAAGCAATGAATCCTTCTGAAGCAGGGTAGGTTTCAATGACATCTACTTTTCTGCCTATGGATTGCATTAATTTTTCTCGATAGGGGTCAAAATTGACGCCACCGGTGACAAAAACTTGAAAATCAGGAAATAGTTCTCCAATTTTTTTGCCTGATTTCGCTTCCAATCGGTCAAAATACATTTGTACCCAAGGCGGAATTCCTGAAATCAAACCCATGCGCTGATCGATTGTTTCCTCCACAATGGACGCTAATTTTTCTTCCCAATCCTCCATACAATTTGTAGCATAGGAGGGCAATTGATTGGTTCGTAAATAGGAGGGAACATGGTGATTCACAATACCCGAAAGTCGACCTGTTGGCACTCCATTCTTTGATTCCAATTCAGGTGAACCCGATAAAAATATCAATTTCTGATCCAAAAATGAGGCATTCCCGCTATGATGAACATAATGCAACAATGCATCCCTGGCCCCCAAAATATGAAAAGGCATGGATTCTGAACTTATAGGAATGTATTTAGCCCCAGAAGTCGTTCCCGACGTTTTGGCAAAATAGGCGGGTTTACCAGGCCACAAAATATCCTTTTTGCCAGCTACCGCTTCCTCAATATAAGGCTTAATATCCTCGTACTCAAAAATGGGTACCTTGGATTTGTAATCAATGTAATTTTGAATTTTATCCAAGCCAAAAGCTTTTCCAAAAAGCGTTGATTTCGCTTTCTCTACATTTGATTTTAACCAAAAAAGTTGCTTTTCAATGGCCTCGGATTGAGTTATCCGATACTTATTGACTACCCAATGGGCAAATGGCTTAGCGAAAAAAGAACGAATACCCATAGCTCTTTTCTAATTATCATTTAAAAATACCCTTGGGATCTGGCATTTTTTCCATGAGTTGCTGTGAGAAATTTAAATCAAGTTGGGTCAAATCTAAGGCACGACATTCATGAAAATAACTCCAAGCTAACTCGTATTTTTCTTGCAAAAACGCCACTTGACTTTTTTTCATCCAGGCATTGGCATTGGTCGGATCTTCTTGTAATGCCTGACTTAATAAAGCATCTACCTCTTCCAAATTACCACAATCCATGCCTTTTAAATAACAACTTAGTTTTACAATGGCATAATCTACACGCATGATGCTCAACTTGGGATTGATTTGTAAACCTTTACCCAATAATTCTATGGCACCGGGAAAATCCAAACGCTGAAACGCGATGACACCTAATCCCCAATAGGCCTCTACACTCGTAGAATCTAAAGCATGAACTAAATTAAAACGATAAGTAGCCGTATCTAATTTCCCCTCTGAAACATATTCCCAAGCTCTCTCTGATAAAAACTTAACACCTTCGGCCCGATTGGGAAAACTTTGATCCACACTGGTGATAATCTGAGTAACCTCCTCTTGATCTTTTTTATTAAGTGGTTTTTTTCCAAATAAAGCTTGATATCGAGGTATTCTAATCAATGAATCTGCCGGCACTGCTGCTAGCATGGGCACCGACAAACATAATAATAATCCTATTAAATAGGCTTTTTTTCTTAGCATCATATCACAAATCTACCTTTTCTTTTTAATGGAGGATGTATTTGAACGAAATTTTGATGCATTTTTAGGTTTTCCCTTAGAAGTATTTCCTTTTGATGGTCCCTTAGATGCCCCTTTCGCACCTAACTTGGCTCTTGGTTTATGCTTCTTTTCATGAAAAGCCCCTTTGAAATCGGGATCTTCTCTTTTGCGCTGATCATCCACAGCCCGCAACATATCTTGTTGTTCTAAAAATGGAGTATCTTCTTCATAAATCTCTGAAGGTAAGTGCTCTATCTCTATTTTCTGCTGAATAATTGTTTCAATTTTGGCCCAATGATAACGTTCTGCTAAAGTCACAAAAGTGATTGATTCCCCAATTTCAGCTGCTCTTCCCGTCCTACCTATACGATGCACATAATCTTCATAAATCAGAGGAACATCAAAATTGATGACGTGTGAAACTTTGGGTATATCAATTCCCCTTGATGCCACGTCCGTTGTTACCAATACCCGTACCAAGCCCTCTCTAAATTGTTGCATGGCATTAATTCGCGTATTTTGACCCTTATTGGAATGAATTACCCGAACTTGATCTTCTGATAATACCTTCCTACTTAAAAACTTCTCCACTTGATTCGCCACTTCTTTACTCCTACAAAAAACCATCACCCTTTCAAATTCAGGATTTCGTAAAAAATATTCCAAGGCGTTAATTTTAGTTTTTAAATTCGGTGCCTCATACACATGCTGTTTCACCTGACTTGCGGGAGTAGCTTGTGGGGTGATTTCAATTTTGTGAGGAAACTCTAAAAACTCGTGTGATAGATTTTCTACTCGTTCAGGAAATGTTGCCGAGAATAAACCATTCTGACGCTTCTTGTAAGGAATAACTTCTAATATTTGACGAATCTGAGGCATAAAACCCATATCCATCATTTTATCCGCTTCATCTAGAACTAAATGCTTTAGTTCCTTCACGATAATCACTTCCTTTCGGTATAATTCTAAAAAGCGGCCAGGCGTAGAAACTATAATATCGACTCCATTTTCAATCGCTTGAATCTGGGGTTTTGGACCCAGTCCACCATATAGAGCCAATAATCTCAAGTCCGTAAACTGTGCCAAACTTACCATCACCTCATAAATTTGCATCACCAGTTCTCTAGTAGGTGCCAAAATTAAGGCTCTAGGGTTTTGTCCTTGTGCATATTTACATTGCATCAGCAATGGTAAAACATAGGCGGCTGTTTTTCCTGTACCTGTTTGAGCAATTCCCAACACATCATGTCCACCCAAAAGTAAAGGAATCGCCTTTTCTTGAATTGGTGTAGGTTCTTGATAACCCAAGGCATCACATGCTCTTTGTAATTGTGGGTTCAATCCCAAGCTTAAAAAATCAACCATTTCGTAGAAAATTATGCCTACAAAGGTAGCTAAATTCATTCGATTTAATGGAAATGCCTGAATAGCTGCCTATTGGCAGCATTCCTGCTCCAAACCTTCCATTATTTCCCTAACTTTGGGTGAATTATTCCAATAGCTTGAAACCAGCTACCCGACTTTGGCTTATTAGAATTTGTATGGGATTGTCCACTTCCTTCCTTGTGGGATCCGCTTCGTCTTTGTTTTTGTGGGGTTTAGAAAAAATTCAAATTTATCAAACAGAACATCTTGCCCTTCTATATTGTCTCCCCATTCTTGGTGTCGCTTTTCAATACCTATCTCAAATTCCCCAATCTCCCATAAAATTAGGCACGAATGATTTAATTGATCGAGTCAACCAAAAGAGCGACGACATCCCTTGGTCCTTGGGACCTTTCATTTTATTGAGTACCTGGTTAAGTCAACTCTTTGGAGCATCGGTTGGGAGAGAAGGAACTGCTGTTCAAATGGGCGGAAGCATTACCCATCAATTTTCCCAATGGCTGAATTTAGAAGAACAGGAAAAAAGAGATTGGCTACAAGCTGGGATGGCGGCAGGTTTTGCTTCAGTCTTTGGAACTCCTTGGGCTGGTTGTTTTTTTGGACTTGAAATTTCAAAAGTCGGACATATTTCTTTTCGCTCAATTATCCCATGCCTTTTTTCTGCTTTCGGGGCTAATTGGGTAAGTCTCCACGTGTGGAGCACGAATCACACCATTTATCCTAGCGTTTTTTTACCTGAAATTACCATGGCTTTTTGGGCCAAATTAGCTTGCATTGGCCTATTTTTAGGTCTAATCGCTTTGTTTTATTCCCGTTTAGAATCGATTATTTCTAAAACGTACGCCCAATTACCCATCCACACCATTCTCAAAGGGATTCTCGCGGGCCTAATTTTACTGCTAATTTTTCAATTCCCCTATTTTAAAGAAAGCATCGGCTTGGGCTCTTCTTTTTTACTGCGTCCATTTGAATCTGGAGAAACAGCCAACTTTGCCATCAGCAAAACGCTTGCCACTAGTCTCAGTTTAGGTCTAGGTTTTAAAGGAGGAGAAGCGACTCCTTTGTTTTTAATTGGTGCTCATGCCAGTAGCGCCCTTCATGAAATCATTTCATTCCCCTTACCTCTATTGGCAGCTTTGGGTTTCACTTGTTTATATACAGGACTCGCCAAAACACCGTTGACCTCCATTGCCATGGGAGTAGAATTATTTGGCCAGGACGCTTGGTTCTGTTTCTTTCTTTGCACACTAATCGTCATGTATATTTCAGGCAAAAATGGCATTTTCAAAAAACAAGCTTGGGCTAACTGGGTTCCTAAACCTTTATACGAATGATCTTTAATTCACTTATAGAACAATACGAAAGCTTTCAAGAAAAGCGAATTTCAAACCGCAGGTTTTCCGAAAAAATTTGGAATGTTTTGCTCCAAGAATGGTCAGAAAACTCACTCTTCAGTACCCGAAAATTAGGTGAAACGTTTGAAGGAAAAGCCATCCAAGAAATACGATTTGGCCAAGGTCCAATCCACATAGCAGCCTGGTCTCAAATGCACGGGGACGAAGCCACGGCTACCATGGCATTAGCTGATATTTTTCTTTTTTTATCCCAAAATGAAACCAGTTGGATCAGTTTCAAGGAAGAATTACATCAGAAAGTATCTATATTCTTTATTCCAAGACTCAATGCAGATGGGGCAAATAGATGGACAAGAGAGACGGCTTTGGGCATCGATATGAACCGAGATGCACGCACACAAAACAGTCCAGAAGCTACAATTTTAGCTCAATGGTTAGATGAAATTAAGCCCCATTTTTCTTTTAACCTACATGATCAAAACCGTTTATATTCAGCGGGAAAAACACCACATCAAACTCACATTGCTTTACTGGCTACGGCGGGGGATGAGCATGGTACTTGGACAGCCTCTAGACTTAGAGCTGCTAAAATCGCGAATCAAATGGTGCGACATTTACAGCCATTATTACAGGAGAAGATTGCCAAGTGGACGGATGAATTTGAGGCGCGAGCATTTGGAGATTATGCTCAAGGAAAAGGTTATGGCTTAGTCTTATTAGAATCTGGTGGTGCGGGCTGGGATTTAGAAAAACAAACATTAAGAAAATACAATGCTTGTTTATTATTAGCTGCCTTTTACTCCATAAGCACCGAGTCCTGGAGAACAGAGGAAACTCAATTGTATCAACATCTGCCCACCAATGAAAGACAAATCTTTGATATACTCATCAAAAATGCCCCATTAAATCAAGAAGAGCCCATTTATAGAGCTGATATTGGCCTAAACATCCAAGAAACAGCTCAAGAAGATGGCTCCATAGGATATGCTTGGATAATTGAAGACATAGGAGACCTAAGTCCTTGGTATGGATTAACGGAAATCGATGGGGAAGCGTTACATTTGCATTCAGAAAAAATGCTGAAGAAAGAAGGGGTATATCATCAACTTGTTCTAACAAAAAACAATCAAGTAGCATTTGATCTTCATTCATATACGCTAAAAATCAATTCATAGTATGACATCTTTACCTGTAATCATCATCGGAGTTAATCCATTTGCTTTAGAAGTTGCATCCATTTTTCAAAAAAATGAGGTTGTTATCTACGGATTTTTAGACGATGATCCGAAGAAAAAAGACACACAAATTGGTGAAATTCCCGTTTTAGGAAGTACAGAGGATGAGTCGTATTGGGGTCTAATTGGTAAAAACTGTGGGGTGTTTGTGGCATTAGAAAACCCTACAGAAAGAAAAAAGATGATTGAGACCATTATGGAGGATAGGCAAGTGAAACCTGTAAATGCCATCCATCCTTCAGCCATCATTGCTGATGTTAAAAACCTAGCCTATGGTGTGTATGTTGGCGCAGGAGCCATCATTCAGCCAGAAGCAAAGCTAGCGGATCATTGTATGGTTGGCGCCGGAGTCATCGTTGAAACGGGTGCTCAAATAGAAGAATACGTTCAAATTGGTGCGGGATCTGTGATAGGCAAAGAATGTAAATTAGACACCAATTGCTTTATAGGCATACAAAGTACGCTAGTTGGCAGCATTAAAATAGGTAAAGGAGCTACCGTTGGGGCGGGAAGTGTGGTCATTGAGCCTGTTCCTGCTTCCAAAAGAGTCTTTGGAAATCCTGCTAAATTGCTGTAATTCGATCAATATTCTTTTCTTCCACCATTTGTAAAAAGTGGTAGCGTAAATATAATTGAGCCAGAGTAACCACATCCTCTACACAATAAGCGGCTATTTTGGGCAGATCTTTCTCATGGTAATACACCCCATGTACTTTATCTCCCGTTAAGTTCGTTTTGGAGCCTGGAATTCCAAGCAGTTCAGCTAATAAATCCAAAGAAATGTAGACTTTCCTATCGCCAAATTTCCATAATTCCATGGTATCTTGATGTAGGACTTCCCAAGGTTTCTTACCTTGAAGCTGTAAAGGCTTAGGGATTTCTAATCCATTCACCAACATCCTGCGACATAAATACGGAAAATCAAACTCCTTTCCATTATGTGCGACCAATGTTAATTCTCTAGATTTATAAGTAACATTAATAAACTCGATGAATTCTAATAGCAAAGTCCGTTCATCATGATGAGCAATTGTCTTGACTTTCAAACTCAGCTCTTTCTCTTTGTTTTGATATAAGAACCCCATTCCAATCACAATAATTTTACCGAATTCCGCAAACAATGCGGCGCGATCTACATATAAGTCTTCTAAGGCTAGACTTTGGGGATTAGAGACATTCTTCGCCTTTTTTAGCCAAAAACGTTTCATTCGCTCCGAAAGTAGGGAAAAATCAGATTCTCCCGAGACCGTTTCGATGTCAATAAATAAGGTGTTTTTAAAGTTCTTTTTAGGCTCCATCGCTTATTGATTTATAGGGTTAGGTAATGTTTCACGTGAAACATGTTTTAGTTTCCATTCAAACAATTGGGTCAAGTGGCTCAATACCTTGGATTTAACCTCATCTATGTTCATTTCATGGCCTAATTCTTGCTGTAAGGATGTAACACCTCGCGTTGCAATACCACAGGGAACTATATGTCCAAAGTATGTTAAATCTGTATTCACATTAAGCGCAAATCCATGCATACTTATCCAGCGAGAAGCTTTCACACCCAAGGCGCATATCTTTCTAGCATGATCAGATTCAGGATCAATCCAAACGCCTGTTAAACCTTCAATTCTTCCTGCAACCAAGCCATAATCCTGGCAAGTCAAGATGATTGCTTCTTCCAGCATACGTAGATATAAATGAATATCTGTGTAAAAATTCTCCAAATCCAAAATAGGATAGCCTACCAATTGTCCTGGACCATGATACGTAATATCTCCGCCGCGATTGATACGATAAAAACGAGCGCCAATGTTCTCCAAGAAAGGTTCTTGCATCAACAAATGGGACTCATCACCACTTTTACCTAAGGTATATACATGTGGATGTTCACAAAACAGCAGAAAATTAGGTGTTTCATCTGTAAGGGATTCTCTTCGATTTCTCAATTTAATTTGAGCAATATGATCCAATAGCTTTTCCTGCAAATCCCAAGTTTCTTGGTAATCTGTCAAGCCAATATCAACAAATTGAACTTCTTTATTCTGCATCTCACATTATCAAGGAATTATAGAAAAGAGAATTTCGCCTTATATACCTTGCTCCACAAAGATAAGAGAATGGCAAAACATTTAAAGCTCGGCAAGCAAGCCGAAAGGGTAGCGGAGGAGTATTTACGCCGAAATCACTACCAAATACTTGATAAAAACTATCGGACTGGAAAAGCAGAAGTAGATATCATTGCCCAAATCCATCAAACCCTAGTCTTCATTGAAGTAAAATCACTGCGCAGAACACGCTTTGGATTTCCTGAAGAACAAATCAATAACCATAAAATCAACATGCTTTCAGAGGCTGCTAATCAATATCAAATTGATAGAAAATGGGATAAAGAGATCCGGTTTGATAGTATATCCATTACTTTTTTGCCTCAAGCCACTAAATTAGAGCATTTCGAGGATGCTTTTTTGTAAATTAGCTCTTTGAATGAAAAACCATGATACAATTTTGCTCTGAAGAGATCAACTTTACGCTACCTCATAAAAACAAGCACAAAGCTTGGCTTAAAGCAGTAGCCGCAGAAGAACAAAAGTCCATTGGGGAAATCAGTTATATCTTTTGTTCCGATGACCACCTGTTAGAAATAAATAAAACGTATTTAAACCACGATACCTTAACAGACATTGTGACGTTTGATAACTCAGAAGATTCCAAAAAACTAGAAGGAGATATCTTTATTTCATATGACAGAATCCAAGAAAATGGCAAAAAACTAGGAACAGAAGGCAGCGAATTGCAGCGCGTCATGGTTCATGGCTTACTTCATTTGGCTGGATATAAAGACAAAAAGAAAGAAGATAAAGAGCTAATGACGGCTAAAGAGGATTACTATTTAGCCCAATATTTTAAAGAACAATAAATGTTTCACGTGAAACAAAACAGAAAATGCAACAACAAGCATACGATGTAATAGTAGTAGGAGCGGGGCATGCCGGTTGTGAAGCAGCACATGCTGCGGCTCAAATGGGATCAAGCGTTTTGCTAATCACTATGAATATGCAAACCATCGCACAAATGTCCTGCAACCCAGCGATGGGTGGTGTCGCTAAAGGACAAATTGTACGAGAAATAGATGCACTTGGAGGAATGTCTGGAATCATTTCGGACAAAACCATGATTCAATTTAGAATGTTAAATCGTTCTAAAGGCCCTGCCATGTGGTCGCCTAGATGCCAATCCGATCGTATGCGATTTGCAGAAGAATGGAGAATGACATTGGAACAAAACCCATTGGTCGATTTTTGGCAAGACTCCGTTCAGCAACTTATCATCAAAAACAAAGAGGTCTGCGGAGTAATAACCCGAATGGGAATTGAATTCAAAGCTCGCACTGTCGTGTTAACCAACGGCACCTTTTTAAACGGCTTAATCCACATAGGAGAGAAGCATTTTGGTGGAGGAAGAATGGCCGAACCCATGGCCCAAGGATTAACAGAACAACTCGTTCAATTAGGTTTTGAATCTGGCAGAATGAAGACGGGTACCCCTCCACGTGTAGATGGAAGAAGCCTCGAATATTCAGCCATGGAGGAACAAAAAGGAGATGAAAATCCAAGCAGTTTTTCTTATTTGACAGAAAGCCCAATACAAGAACAAAGATCTTGTTGGATTACCCACACCAACACCCAAGTACATGAAGTCCTTAGAAAAGGCTTTGATAAATCACCTATGTTTGCAGGTAGAATCAAAGGCCTTGGACCAAGATACTGTCCGTCTGTAGAGGACAAAATCAACCGATTTGCTGATAAAGATAGCCATCAAATATTTGTTGAACCCGAAGGATGGAATACGGTAGAAATCTATGTAAATGGATTTTCTACTTCGCTCCCTGAAGAAATACAATATGAGGCCATTCGATTAATCCCTGGCTTTGAAAAAGCTAAGTTATTTAGGCCCGGCTATGCTATTGAATATGATTATTTTCCCCCAACCCAATTACTAGCCACCTTAGAAACAAAGCTCATTCAAGGGCTCTTTTTTGCCGGACAAATTAATGGAACAACTGGCTATGAAGAAGCGGCATGTCAAGGTCTCATGGCGGGAATTAATGCTCATCAAAAAGCACAAGAATTAGATCCGTTTACCCTATCTAGATCAGATGCCTACATCGGTGTTTTGATTGATGATCTAATCAATAAAGGGACGGATGAACCCTATCGAATGTTTACTTCTAGGGCAGAGTTTCGAACTCTATTAAGACAAGATAATGCGGATGAAAGATTAACCGGAAAAGGCTTCGACTTAGGGTTGGCAACAAAAAAACGCATGGATAAATTCCAACAAAAGCAAAGCGATGTTGCGCAATTATTAGACTACATCAAAACCAATAAAGTAAAACCAGATGAAATCAATTCCTGGCTAGCAAGTCAAGGTAGCTCTAGCCTAAGAGAAGGAACCCCAATCGTCAATTTACTGAAAAGGTCCGACTTAAGTTTCTCCACTATATTAGAACATCCTTTAGTTAAAAACATAAAAGACAACTATTCTCAAGAAGTTATCGAACAAGCAGAAATCATCGTTAAATACGAAAGCTATATCGAAAAGGAAAGACTCATGGTTGATAAAATGAAAACCATGGAAGACCTAAAAATTCCTGAAACATTTGATTACGATAAAATTAAAACGCTGTCAACCGAGTCTAGAATTAAACTAAAATCCATTCGACCACAAACCATTGGTCAAGCAAGCAGAATATCCGGTGTTTCTGCGTCAGATGTTTCTATTCTACTTTTATTCATGGGTCGCTAATTATGGAAGAATTAAAAGAATGTCCAGCTTGCTCACATCAGGAATTCAGACCTATTCTGAATACCAAAGATTACACTGTTTCCCATCTTTCATTCCAGCTAGTAGAATGTCAAAACTGCCATTTAAGATTTACTAATCCGAGACCAAAAGCTGAAGAAGCTGGTCCATACTACCAATCCGAAAACTACATTTCCCATAGCAATACGGATAAAGGTCTAATTAATCAATTGTACCAACAAGTAAGAAATATCACGCTTCGGTTAAAAACCAATTGGATTGAATCAGAAAAAAAAGATGACAAAAAACTTCTTGATATAGGATGTGGAACAGGGCATTTCTTACATGCTTGCCAAATTAGAGGATGGAATATCCAAGGCATGGAACTTGATCCAAGCACAGCAGAAAAAGCGGCTAAATTAACAGGCCAAGCCATTTATCCGCATCTAACGAGTATTCCAGAATCAGAAAAATTCCAAGTTATCAGTCTTTGGCATGTATTAGAGCATGTATATGAACTACATGAATACTTTGCATTTTTTAAGAAGGCTTTGGCCCAGAATGGCAAATTATTACTGGCATTGCCTAATTGCAAGAGCTATGATGCTAGCTACTTTAAAGAGTATTGGGCAGCATATGACGTACCACGACATATCTATCATTTCACACCAGAAACGATACAATTCATTGCGAATCAATATGGCTTTTCATTAAAAGAAAAAAAAGGATTAATCTTTGATAGTTTTTATATTTCTCTAATGAGCCATGAATATCAAAGTGGATCAAAAAAAATCATTCAATCTTTTATGATTGGTTTAATTTCAAACATTAAAGCAATGCTAGGACAAGGAAATTATTCCAGCAATTTATACATCTTCGAACATGCTAAGTAAGCTTAAGAACTTAGTCCTTTTTAGTATACTGTCAGGATTTATCAGCATCTTGATGCTACAAAGCTGTGCCCAAATGGCAACACCTCCAGGAGGAAAAAAAGATACACTAGCTCCCAAAATCAGTGAATCCATTCCACTAAATAAAAGTCGGAATTTTAAGGGAAAAAGAATCGATATAACATTTAATGAATACGTAGGGATACGAAACCTAAGTCAGGAGTTATTGATTACACCTTCAGTAGGAACCTATCAAACAAAAATTAGACCACAAGGCTTAAGCATCCTATTGGATAGTACATTAAAAGATAACACGACCTACACATTCAATTTTAGAAATGCGATCGAAGATGCTTCTGAAAGAAATATAGGTAAAAATATCAAACTAGTATTTAGTACATCTCAGGATATTGACTCGCTACAAATCAAAGGAAAAGTAAGAACATTATTGACTCAAAAACATCCTGAAAATATATTGGTAGCTCTATATCCATGGAATGATTCTGTATTCATTCATACCACTAAACCCTATTATTTTGTTAAAACGGATACTTCTGGAAATTACCTATTAGAGAATATAGCAAAGGGTAAATATTACATGGCCGCATTCCTCGACATCAATAATAATTTGCTCTATAACTCCAATAAAGAATCTGTTGATTTCCTTTCAGAAAAGTACATTGACCTAACTAAAAACGTGGAACAAAATTTTGCTATCAGTTTACAAAATCAAGATTCACTTAAATTGAGCAAAACAACTGCCACGGCAAAATCAGTATTGTATGAATTCAATCGTGGAATAAAATCATTAACTCTATCAAATGTCCCTAAAGCACAATTATATTATCAACAAGAAGATTCTAAAAATCTCCGATTCTACTTATTAAATCAAAGCAACACAGATACGATCTTCATACGTGCAACTATTACTGATTCATTAAATAGAAATTACCAAGTACCATTAAAAATAAAATTCAGAGAATTAACTAAAAAAGAAAAGGTCCAAAAACAAGATTTAACCTTTGAGGTAAAACCTACACCAGGTAAACTATTATCACCTTTAGATTCCATACAAATTAAATTCCCTAGACCTGTTCAACAATGGGTTTCTACAAACATACTTTTCAAGACAGAAGAGGGTGAAATACTTAGTTTACCAGATCAAGCATTTCATTGGAATCAATTCCAAAATAATCTTGTCATTAGAAATGCCTATTTACCAAGTAGATCCAAATTTGAAATGAGTATTACCAAGAATGCCTTTGTTGGTATTGATGCAGATTCAAGCATCGTTTATACTCAAAAGATGGAATGGCAAGACATAGAAAACTATGGCAGCATAGACGGCAATATTACATCCTCAGAACCCAATAGTGAATTCATTGTAGAATTGCTTAAAGCAGATACATTTGAACCTTATATGACCCTTAAAACACAAAAGAGATTTGAATTTACCAACGTGGAACCAGGGATATATCAAATACGAGTTATTGCCGATTTAAATAAAAATGGATATTGGGACATCGGCAATTTTAAACTTAGAAAAAAATCTGAGCCTGTTTATTTCTTTGACGGTAAAATTAAGTTAAAAGCTAATTTTCAAATTTCCGACTTGTTGATAAATACGCAAAAATGATGTGGATAACATGTTAATAATCGACCAAATAAGTGAACAATTCATGTGGAAATTGTGGAAAGATAAATAAATAGAAAAGTTGTGGACAATTTTAGCTAGCTATCCACACACAAAATTAAACTTATCTACATTGAAATATTAACATAAAAAATTATAATTCATTAATTATCAATTATTTACCTATTAAAAATACGCTTATCCACTTATCCACATCGAATAACAATAAGAAACAAAAAAGAGATTTATAAAATTTTTATTTTTTTTAAATAAGTCATGTGGAAAACATTTTCTAAATCTTATTTACTTCTCGTTTTCTTTTTCATAGGATATGTTAATTCTATGCAGGCAAAGCTTATAGTTAAAAGTCCTGATTCTTTATTTGTAGAAAGATTACATCAAATTGTAAAAATTAAAAAAGAGAAAAAAAGAATTAAGCAATTGGATGAATGGTTTACAAAAAACATCAATAATGGTTCTTTTTTAACATTTTATTCGTTTAATGAAATACTTAAAGAAAATTTAGCACCTTTATGGATTAAGTATTGTGGACAAATTGTTGATAAGTTGATAAGTACACAAGGCTTAGAAGTGACAAAAGATTGGCTGACGGGATTAAAAGATCAGGGAATTGCCAATCGAGAAGTAGAGCAAATGTTGGTTTCTCTGATTCAGGCTTCACCTGAACAAGCCAATCCGGTTGAACTGATCATTCACTGGTATGCTTTGAATCAACAATGGGATAGGGTTTGGCTACAAAGGAAGGCATTGGATATCCGATTTAAATCAGGAGGTAAAGAAGTGAGTGATTTTGGAATAGCTAGCTTTCAGCGTCAACAATGGCCATTGGTCAATCAAATATTTGATTATTTGATAAAAAATTACCCACGTTCTCCCCAATTGTTGAATTGGAAGCAACTTTTATTGGCTTCCCGAGAACAGAGTATTCAGAATAAGATGGTAATCGAAAAAACGGAGTTTTCTAATTTGATTCAATCCTATCGAGAATTAAGAAAAGATCGGGGTAATAATGCCGCAACAGCTGAAACTTACTTATCTGAAGCAAGAATTTTTCTGTATCAATTGAATCAACTAGATTCTGCAGAAAGGGTATACCAGAAAGGAATTGAGCTATCTGAGTCCAATATCAATTTACAGGCTCAAATGAAATTGGAGCTTGGAGATGTGTATTTATATGCGGGAAGAAAATACGATGCTTTAATTCAATACGCACAGGTTGAAAAATTAGTTAAAGATTCGCCGATCGCATATGAAGCTAAATTGAAGACAGGTAAGCTTTATTATTACACAGGTGATTTTGAATTGGCCAAAGCAAATTTTGATGTATTGAAGCAAAGCACACAAAAAGAGATTGCTAATGATGCATTGCATTTGAGTTGGGTTATCGAAGATAATACAGGTATTGATACCTTGGAAACAGCATTAAAATCTTTTGCGACTATACAGTGGCTTTATGAGCAAAAGAAAATAAGTGAAGCTGATTTGGCCTTGGATCAGTTATTAGTAAAGCAAAAAGGTCAGAGTCTAGAAGATGATATTTTGTATTTGATGGCACAAAGAGCTTTAGATAAAAAGCAAATAGACCAAGCTAAAATGTTATTCAAAGATATTTACGATCGTTTTGACCAAGACATTTATGGAGATGATGCTTTATATCAATATTTGAAATTAATCGATTACAAAGACAAGGATTTGGGTTTACAATTCGTTACTAAGTATCCTAGCAGCATCTATTTACAGGAAATAATATTTAACTTATTTAGACCTTAGGAGTATAAATTCTGTCCTAAAAAATAAACAAAAGCTTACATTTTCTTGGGTAGATTTAGCTAACTTTGGTATGTATATACTAGACCCATTTTTTTATGAAACATACTTCATTAACACGTGTATTTGATTTATTAGACGTATACAAAACTTTCCATAAGTCCGATTTACTTAATAAAAAAGAAGATGGTTACTGGAAAAATTATTCAAATACAGATACATTAGAAACGATTGAACAGCTGGCTTTGGGTATGCTGAGTTTAGGAGTAAAGCCGGGAGATAAAATTGCAATTATATCTACCAATCGACCAGAATGGAACTTCATTGATTTTGCTGTTCAGATTCTTGGTGCAGTGACCGTGCCACTATATCCAACCATCACGGTGGAAGATTATGCTTTCATATTTGAAGATTCAGGAGTAGAGTTCATTTTTGCGGAAAGTGAGGAATTATATTTAAAAGCGAAAGAAGCGGCTAATGGTAATGCAAAGATTAAATCCATTTATACGTTTGAACCGATTGCAGGAGCCAGCTTATGGACTGAAGTAAAAGAATTGGGCCAAGGTCAAGATGCAGCAGTTTTAGAGCCCATCAAAGCATCTGTTCAAGTCGATGATTTACTTACATTAATTTATACATCGGGTACAACGGGTAGACCCAAAGGAGTGATGTTGACGCATCATAACATTATCAGTAATGTAAAATCCTTAGAACGTGGAGATTTTTTCCAAATCAATCCTCGAGATAAGGTATTGAGTTTTCTACCTATGTGCCACATTTATGAGCGCACGAATATCTATTTGTATCTTTTTTATGGTGTTTCCATCTATTACGCGGAAAACTTAGATACGGTTGCTGAAAATATAAGGGAAGTAAAACCTGCTATGTTTGCTACGGTTCCTCGTCTTTTGGAAAAAGTATATGATAAAGTATTGGCCAAAGGAAATGAATTAACTGGCATTAAGAGATCCTTATTTTTTGCTGCGATTGATTTCGGTTTAAAATATGACCCAATGGAAAAATTGGGATTTTTGGATAAGATCAAATTAGCCATTTTTAGAAAATTGATATTTAGTAAGTGGCAAGAAGCTTTGGGTGGAAATATTCGGGCTATTACTTCTGGATCAGCTGCTCTTCAGCCCAGATTATCTCGTATTTTTTGGGCAGCAGATATTCCTATTGCCGAAGGTTATGGTTTAACAGAAACATCTCCTGTGATTTCTGTTTCAAAAATATGTCCTCCTGATTTCAAGGTAGGTTGTGTAGGAACCTTATTGGATTGTATACAATTAAAGATTGCTGAAGATGGGGAAATTTGTGTGAAAGGAGACTCCGTTATGCCAGGTTATTATAATAATCCAACTGCTACAGCTGAGGCCATTGATCCAGATGGATGGTTTCATACGGGAGATATTGGTGAACTAGTGGATGGGAAATATTTAAAAATTACGGATCGTAAAAAAGAGATTTTTAAAACTTCAGGTGGTAAATATGTTGCCCCACAATTGGTTGAAAATAAACTGAAAGAATCGGCATTTATCGAACAATGTATGGTGGTTGGAGAAGGGCAAAAGTTTCCTTCGGCACTTATAATTCCCGAATTTAATGCGCTTCAAGTCTGGTGTAAACAACAAGATCTGGCGCTTAGTACACCAGAAGAGATGATTGCCCATCCTAAGGTGATTGAAAAAATGAATGAAGAGGTTTTAATGACCATGGCTTCCGTGGCGCGTTACGAACAAGTCAAGAAATTCGTTTTATTACCTCGATTATTTACGATTTCAGATGGTGAATTAACTCCTACCTTGAAATTGAAGCGCAAGGTGATTGTTTCTAGATATGAAAAATTGATTCTCGGACTTTACGAATAAGAAAATCTATTTCATGTATTCCTAGGAATAAATTATCGACTGCAGTCGGAAAATTTAGTAATTTTATGTCTTGGAGGTTTAAGAAAGGAAATTGATGTCCTTTCTTTTTTAATTATTGAATCGAAATTTTATGTCGCAAGCACAAAAAGTGGCTTTGATTACAGGCATCACAGGACAGGATGGCGCGTATTTGGCGGAACTTTTATTAGGAAAGGGTTATCGTGTTCATGGAATAAAGCGTAGAAGCTCCCTGATTAATACACAACGTATAGATCACCTATATCAAGACCCTCATGTGGACTCGTCAAACTTCCATTTGCATTATGGAGATTTAAGTGATTCAACCAATATCATTCGGATCATTCAAGAAGTTCAGCCTGATGAGATTTACAATTTAGGGGCAATGTCACACGTAAAGGTATCATTTGATGAGCCAGAGTATACGGCCCAAGTAGATGGAATAGGAACTTTACGCATATTGGAGGCGGTTCGCTTATTAGGCTTGACACAAAAAACAAAGATATATCAAGCATCTACATCCGAACTTTATGGTTTGGTTCAAGAAGTACCACAGTCTGAAAAAACACCATTTTATCCTCGTTCTCCTTATGCAGTAGCTAAAATTTATGGATACTGGATTACAGTGAATTATCGAGAAGCGTATCAAATGTTTGCTGTGAATGGAATATTGTTTAATCACGAATCACCATTACGCGGAGAGACATTTGTAACACGTAAAATCACCCGAGGTGTTTCTCAAATAGCCTTAGGTCAGCAAGATAAAATCTATTTAGGAAATTTAGATGCAAAGCGTGATTGGGGTCATGCCAAAGATTATGTGGAAGCCATGTGGTTGATTTTGCAACAAGAGCAGCCGGAGGATTTTGTGATTGCAACTGGTATTACCACTACTGTTCGTGATTTTGTTATCATGTCATTTAATGAAGTGGGGATTGAGTTGGAGTTTAAGGGAACAGGAATCGAAGAAGTGGCCTTAGTAAAAGCTTGTCACAATCCATTGTATCAAGTAGAGATTGGCAAGGAAGTGGTGGCAGTGGATCCGCGATATTTTAGACCTACCGAAGTAGAACTATTAATTGGTGATCCTACCAAAGCCCAAACAAAACTGGGTTGGAAATTGAAATATGATTTACCTGCTTTAGTCAAAGATATGATGAGTTCAGATATTCAACTGTTTTCAAAATAGATTAAAAGGATATTTATCAAATTAAATTTAAGCTGGATTTCGGCCTAAATCTTGGACTGGGAGATTTGAATTACTGAAAATATGGCCTGGTATGCTTTATATACAAAATCAAGAGTGGAGAAAAAAGTTGCTTTGCGACTTAAAGAACAAGGGATAACATGCTATTGTCCAGTATCCAAAAAGAGAAAGCAATGGTCTGATCGAAAAAAATGGGTCGAAGAACCACTATTCAAATCCTATGTATTTGTCGATATAGATTTAGCATCACAAAGTAGTCAAGTCCGTCAAGTAAACGGAGTCGTGAATTTTGTTTATTGGCTTCATAAACCTGCAGTAGTTCAAGATTCGGAAATTACAGCAATACAAAATTTTTTATCTGAGCACAGTGATGTAGAAGCAATTGATAACGTCATTAAAATTGGAGATTTTGTGACTTTAGATACGGGTGCTTTGGCTGGACAAAAAGCAGAAGTGCTTGGTTTTAAAAATAAACATGAGGTTCGTCTTAGAATTGAAAGTCTTGGATTTGAGCTCGTAGCTTATATAAATCAAAGTTAGTAATTTCAAATTTTCAACTATCTTTGAATAGATGAGTCAAATGAGCCATATGAATCAATTAAAACAAATGATTGTAAGGAAAGTATTAGTAGTCATTTGTTTATTCTTATGTTCAAACGCCCTTTGGGCCCAACGCGAAATTAACTCCGATTTTTCTCTAGGAATGGGTGGAACCATTGGTGGTGTATATAATCCCCTCTGGCTTCGAGCAAATCAGTATGGATTAGTACCAGCATCTGGATCTTATGGATTTTCTGCGTTTTCTCACCGAATGGGTTATCGTCCTAAGAAACAAGTAGATTGGGCTTATGGATTTTCTACTCAAGTAAATCTAGGGGAAAATAAAGCAGATGTTTTCTTTCCAGAGTTGTATGTTAAAAGTAAAGTAGGAATTTTTGAATTAGTTGTTGGTCGCCAAAAACAGATTTTTGGTTTAGTTGATTCAACCCTTAGTTCTGGCTCATACATTTGGTCAGGAAATGCTCTTCCAATACCTAAAGTAGAATTACAAGTAAAAGAATATTGGTCTCCAGGATTCTTAAAAGGAGTTTTAGCATTCAAAGGGAATTATTCTCATGGGTGGTTTGAAAATTCTCGAGAGGATGTGAAAGATTTTTATTTGCATCAAAAGTCTTTCTATGGACGATTTGGAAAGCCCAATTGGAAGGTAAAATTCTATGCTGGATTTAATCACCAAGTTCAATGGGGTGGTAAATTAAAATATGCGGATCCATACAATACTTTTTCCCATAATGGAATAATTCCTTCTGATCTTGCTACTTATGTTTCTGTTGTTACCGGTAGGTCGAATGCGATTAAAGGAGATACAGCAACTTATGGTTATAATGACGGTTTTAATCGTTCTGGAAATCACTTAGGAACAGTAGATATTGGGTTGGAAGTAGAGTTAAACCAAGCCAAAATTTTCTTTTATCGACAAAGTATTTATGAAGACGGGTCCTTATATTATGGTAATAATATAACCGACGGTTTACATGGATTGTCTATCACGCGTAAAGCAGATCAAGGATTAATAAAAGTGGTTCTTGAATATTTGAATACAACATCCCAAGGAGGAAACACGTTTAATGACCAAAGTAAGATTAGGGGCTTTGATGATTATTTGAACAATGGAGTATATCAAAATGGATGGACGTATTTTGGAAAAGGGATTGGTACGCCATTATTGACCTTAGATTCTGAATCTGATTTGAATCCAACCAATAGTATATATTATGACAATAACCGTGTGGAAGCTTTTTATGCGGCGGGAGAATTTGCTTTTGGAGACAATAAAATTCAACTAAGGGCCAGTTTATCCAATGCTATTGGCTGGTTTGGCAAAGAATATAGTCCTGTAAAAAAACAGTATTCAGGAGGGATTTTGTGGCACAGACGAATCTCTATTACAGGATTTCCAGAAGCTTTATTAAAAGCTAATCTAGGGATAGAAAAGGGAAACTTAACCCAACCTACTTTAGGGGGAAATATTGCCATTAGCATTCCTTTGAATTAATCTATCCAAAGAATAAATAACTGACAAATATCGCCGTAATGATTCCTGCTAAATCGGCTGTTAGGCCTGCCCATAAAGTATAGCGAATATTTTTTACCTGTACGGAGCCAAAATATAGGGCAATCACATATAAAATTGTTTCAGCAGAGCCTTGGAATACACAGGCCAGTCGTCCTACAAACGAATCTGCGCCGAAAGTTTTCATCGTATCAATCATCATGGCTCTTGATCCACTTCCACTAACTGGATGTAATAAGGCTGTTGGCATTGCATCAATGAATCGAGTATCTAATCCAGAATGATTGACTACCCATTTCATCCCTTCTACAATAAAATCCAACGTTCCTGAATTGCGTAGACAACTGATAGCGACCAACATCCCTACTAAATAAGGAATGATTTTTACCGATGTTTCAAATCCTCCTTTAGCCCCTTCTACAAATGTGGAAAATATGTCGATTTTCTTCCAAAAAGCAGCCACAATAAAACTTAGGATCAGGGAGAAAAGTAAACCATTGCTGAATATTTTGGATTGAATTTCAATCTGCTCTTTACTTAATGAACTGAAATATGCCAAAATTCCGCCAAAGAATAGCGTCAATCCGACTAGCCAACTTAAAAGAACAGGCTCTAATAGATTGATTTTTTGCTTAACAGCCACGAACATTAAACCGACCAAAGTAGCAGCATAAGTGGCCATTAAACAGGGAATAAAAACATCTGATGCATCTTGTGCACCATAGATGGCTCTTTGCGCCATAATACTTAATGGTATTAAAACGGGGCCCGCACTATGCAAGGTAAGAAACATGATTTGTGCATTAGATGCCGTTTCTTTCGTTGGATTAATATCTTGTAAGCCTTGCATGGCTTTTAACCCAAAGGGAGTGGCTGCATTATCTAAGCCTAATAAATTGGCTGAAAAGTTCATGATCATTTGTCCATGAACGGGGTGATCTGCTGGAATTTCAGGAAATAGTCGAGTAAAAAAAGGACGAATACGCTTAGCTAAAAACTGAATGGCGCCTGCCTTTTCTCCTATTTGTAAGATTCCCATGAAGAAAGTCATGACTCCAGCCAATGGAAGAGCGATTTTCATCACAGCCATTTCAGCCGAATCAAACATTCCATCTACTAATATTTTGAATATTTCGGAATTACCAAAAAACAAGAATTGAATCAATGCTACCACGAAGGCCACTCCAAAAAACAGAAACCAAATCCAATTTAATGCCATAAAGAAAGGTTTGCAGAAAGCGAGCCCTGCCTAGTTAAAATTTGGCTAAATTTAGGGAATTTCTTGATTTTTATGACCTATTCTTTTTCTACCCCCTTAGTATTTGCCTTTAGTTTGATTCTTCAATCTCTCATGGCACAAACCAAACCTTGTTTATATGAGGAGAAAATGCGAAGCCAAGGCTTGGTGGATGTACAAATGGAAATAAAACAAGTATTGGTCCAATTGAAATATGCTACTACAGACAATTTTATGCATCAAAACGTATATGGGTGCTTGACTAAGGCGTTTTTGCAGAAACAAACAGTAGCTAAATTATCGCTAGCACAATCCTTATTAGAAAAGGAAAAACCAGGTTACCGATTATTGATATATGATGCAGCTAGACCTCTATCCAAACAATGGGACCTTTGGAATGCATTACCCCAATATCCGCCCAAAATTCGAAAAAATTATGTGGCTTCCCCGCAAGAACATTCGATTCATAATTATGGAAGTGCTGTGGATTTAACCATCGCAGATGAAAGTGGTCAGGCAATTGATATGGGAACTTCCTTCGATTACTTTGGGAAAAAGGCTTATCCAAAGGCAGAAAAGGAAATGGAAGAGAAAGGGATATTAAGTAAAGAGGTTATTCAAAATCGACTTTTACTTCGAAAAGTGATGCAAAAAGCAGGTTTTCTTCCGATCGAATATGAATGGTGGCATTTCAATGCTTTTTCTCGAGCAGAAGCCAAGAAAAGATTTCAAGTCGTTCAATAAGTGGGATTTATCCTTTTGGCTTGCCGTTTATCCAAAATGTACCCAACGCCCCATCTAAAAATAGTAACATTGTGTTAAATACTTTTCATTAGCTATGTATCGGAAATCATTCCCAACCATTGCCTCTCTTTTTGCGTTGCTTTTTACCTTGGCTTTTGCAGCTCAGGCACAAACAGCTATTCAAGGAAATGGCACCTTAGTGAAGCTTAAATTAACTCAAGCAGTCGATATTGCTTTGCAACATAATTTGAATGTTAAATCATATCAAGTAAGTATGCAAAATGCAGAGCTTCAATTTCAGCAGGCGAAATTTAACCAATTGCCTTCTTTATCGGGTAATATTAATCAATCTGCGAGTTTTGGACGTAGTATTAACCCTTATACAAACGGTTATGATTCAAGAAATATCAATTACAATAACTTAGGATTAAACGCCAATGTTCTGTTATTCAATGGAGGTCAGTTGAAAAACAACATCTTACAAACAGAATTTACATTAAAGGCTACGCAAGAAGATTTACAATCCATTCGTGAAAACATATCCTTACAGGTTGTGCTTTCTTATCTGTCTATCTTAAATGCAGAAGACCAATTGGCAATTGCAAAAACACAGACAGAGATTACGAAATTACAAATTGAAAGAACACAGAAACTGGTTAATGCTGGTTCTGTGGCAATCTCTACGTTACTTGACTTAAAAGCACAATTAGCGAATGAAGAATCGAATGTGGTGAGCTTTCAAAGTGCATTGGATATCAATAAATTGACTTTATTGCAATTATTGAATGATTCAGCCATCAGTCAATTTGAGTTAGAACGTATTCAAGTTCCAGTTCCTAATTCCTCAGCTTATGAATTAAGTATTGCTGATATTTATGCCAAGGCTGTAGAAGCGCAACCTTTGGTTCGGGCAGCAGATTTTCGAGTGCAAGGAGCTGCGAAAAGTGTAGATGTAGCAAAAGCGTTTCGTTTACCAACATTAAGTTTAAGTGGTAGCTGGTCAGCGAACCAATCGAATGCTTTGAAATCGGTACAGGTTTTAGGTACTCAGGAAGTTACTTTAGGTAATGTAAATGTGGGAGGGGTTAATTATCCACTAACAACGACTCAGCCAAAATATGGAGAAGGATCTACCGTTGGCTATTTTGATCAATTGAATAATACTCAAAATAAGGTTGTTTCATTGAACTTAAGTATTCCTATTTTTACTAAATACCAGAATAGAACTCGAGTTTCTCAAGCCAATTTACAGAAAGTTAATGCCGAAATTGAGGCGAGTAAGGCTCGTTTGACTTTGCGTCAAAACATTGAGCAAGCCTATGTTAACATGCTGAATGCCGCGAAGAAATATGAAGCAGGTCTTACGCAAGTTTCGGCCTTAGAAGAGTCTTTTAGAGCGTCTGAAAGTAAATTTGGAGCAGGTACTATTGATTTCGTAAGTTATAATTTACAAAAAACAAATCTTGATAAAGCGAAACTTTCATTGGTACAATCGAAATACGACTATGTATTTAGAACCAAGATTTTGGATTATTATCAAGGTAAAAATTTAACATTTTAATTTTCAATAATTTTAAAGAGATGGCAAAGAACAATAGCAAGCGGACTTGGTTGTTTATCGGAGGTGGAGTAGTTGTGATATTTTTAGGTTTATATATTGCCAAACAGCAAGGTTGGATTGGCAAAGTAGATCCTACGGTGGTGGAATTTGGTAAGGCCAAGAGAGAATCCATTGTAGAAAAAGTATCGGCATCAGGGAAAATTCAACCTGAAGTAGAAGTTAAAGTTTCTCCCGATGTTTCAGGAGAGATCGTTGCTTTGAATATAGCAGAAGGAGACTCTGTGGTAGCCGGTCAAGTTTTATTGAAAATTCGTCCAGATAATTATGTGTCCTTATTAGCTCGTGCAGAGGCTCAGTTGAATGCTATGAGAGCGAGTATGGAACAAAGTAAGGCTGTTTTAGCTCAGAGCGAAGCTCGATTGAGCAAGTCGAAGATTGATTATGATCGTAATTTGAAATTGCACAACGACAAGGTTATTTCGGATGCTGATTTTGACCAGTTCCAGTCGGCATATATGGTGGCAAAGCAAGACCTAGAGTCGGCAAAAGCGAATGTGAAAGCCGCTAGTTTCAATGTGAAAAGTTCAGAGGCAGCCTTGAAAGAAGCGACGACGAATTTAACTAAGACAACCATTTATGCTCCGCAAAGTGGAATTATTTCTAAGTTAAACGTAGAATTAGGGGAGCGTGTAGTTGGAACCTCTCAAATGGCGGGAACAGAAATGTTACGAATTGCGAATTTGAATAATATGGAAGTTCGTGTCAATGTGAATGAAAATGACATTACTCGGGTTAGCCTAGGAGACACGGTAATTATAGACGTGGATGCATTTACTTCCTCAGAGCGCAAGTTTAAAGGGGTTGTATATGAAATAGCAAGTTCAGCGAATCAATCGGGTACGGCTACTTCGGTGACTACAGATGCGGTAACGGAATTTGAGGTAAAGATCCGTGTTTTGAGAGAGTCATATCGTGATTTGATTAAAGGGAAATTGTCATATCCATTGAAGCCAGGTATGACGGCTTCGGTAGAGATATTGACGAATCGTAAAGACAATATTTTGACCGTTCCATTGGCGGCTGTTACAACGCGTGAAATTGGTGGAGAAGTTGCTCCTAAAGAGGGCAAAGATGCTCCAGGAGGAGCGGCAGAGCCAGCGAAGGAAGAGACAGCACAACAAAGCAAAAAGCGTAAGGAGAAGATAAAGGAAGTGGTATTTATCAGTGAGAAAGGCAAAGCGAAAATGGTAGAGGTGAAAACGGGTATTTCTGATTTTGATAATATTGAGATTATCTCAGGATTGAAAGAAGGTCAGGAGATTATTTCAGGGCCATATGCTACGGTAGCTAAGAATTTGAAAGAGGGAGAATTGGTGAAAAAGAAGGATGCTAAGGCAGATGAAAAGAAATAATGTAAGATTTTAAGAAAAAAATAGGTGGCCTTATTGCATATATGCATAATGACACCTATTTTTGCAGTCCCAAAAGGATACAAATTCCTTCTTAGCTCAGTTGGTTAGAGCACATGACTGTTAATCATGGGGTCCCTGGTTCGAGCCCAGGAGAGGGAGCAAACAGAAAAGTCATCAGAAATGGTGACTTTTTTTGTTTATAATCCATCTCTATTTCTTCTATTCATCGATTTTCTTGGTTCGAGCCCAGTAGAGGGGTCTCTTTTTTTACGACACAATTCATCAGGGATTTTACCCACGATTTTCCATTTGTGCCAAGAATGTGCCAAGAGTTGGTTTTATTTTGAATGATAATGGCAGATTTATATCGAATGTTCATCGAACACTTCCAAATGAAACATGGTTATCTTAACTATACACACATATCAAGGGAACTTAACCTGAATGGTTATAAGACGAGGTATGGATGTGAATTTACACCGGCTAGTGTGAGGAGGCTGTACATTCAATGATAGGTTATCATTGAAACTAAAGGGTGACTTTTTTTGTTTATAATTCAACTCTATTTCGTCTATTCATCGATTTTCTTGTTTCAAGCCAATTATCAAGTTTAGTGATTTGTTTGACCAATTTCAATAAGAATTTTTATTTCAGACCTGTTTTTGCTTATTTTAGCAATTACTTAAATAAGAAAAGTTATCTATATTTGTATTATGGATAAAACCTCTTGTATAAGACAACAAGCAGACATTAAACAAATTCTTCGCTGTAAAGAACGTGTTTCAGAACTCCAAGGGTCGTTTGATTATTTGTCGAACGGACTTGAATTGGCTGGGAATAGTGTAAGATTTAAAATCTTGTTTTTACTTTATGAAGAAAAGCGACTTTGTGTATGTGATTTAAGTGATATTTTAGGGATGACTATTTCGGCAGTTTCTCAGCACTTGCGAAAACTCAAAGACAAAAATCTTATTATAACCGAAAGAGAAGCACAAACGATTTATTACTCAATGACTAAAGAATACGACATTTTCTTTAAACCATTTTTTAAAATAATCTATGATAACAAAATTTTAGAAACAATATGAAAACCGACAAAAAACTAATTGGTACAGGTCTTTTGACAGCGTTTGCGGCTTCATTGTGTTGTATCACCCCTGTATTGGCTCTCGTCGCAGGAACTAGCGGACTAGCTTCAACCTTTTCTTGGGTTGAACCATTTAGACCATATTTAATTGGTTTAACAATTTTTGTGTTAGGATTTGCTTGGTATCAAAAACTAAAACCGAAAAAGCAAATCGATTGTAAATGTGAAATAGACCAAAAACAAAATTTTATGCAAACAAAATCATTTTTAGGAATTGTATCAGTTATTGCAATTCTGCTCTTATCATTTCCAATTTATGCTCGTGTTTTTTTCCCAAAAGTTAATAATACTTCAATTATTACACAAGCGTCTAAAACTCAAAAAGTTGAGTTTACAGTTAAAGGGATGACTTGTTCAAGTTGCGAGCATCATGTCAAAACAGAGATTAGTAAACTAAAAGGAATTGTTGAAGTTTTGGTTTCCTATGAGAACGGCAACGCAATTGTTAAATTTGACAATAAACAAACGAGTATAACAGAAATCGAAAAAGCTATTAATTCGACAGGGTATAAATCACTAAAAAGTAAAATTGAATGATAATGGAAATTAAATTACAATCAGTAATAACTTGCCCAAACTGCGGACACCAAAAAGAGGAAACAATGCCAACAAATGCATGTCAGTATTTTTATGAATGTGAAAGCTGTAAAACAAAATTAAAACCTTTACAAGGTGATTGTTGTGTTTATTGCAGTTATGGAAGCGTACCTTGTCCACCAATACAACAGGACAAAAAATGTTGCTAATCGAATCAAATTAAGAAAAAATAGAAAATGTTAATTTTTAAAAAAGTGTTACCTTTGTTATGAGGCCAAAACGTAACTCATTATTTTTCTGATGGTTATGAACTTATAAAGTTCCCCGAAGCTGCATCTTTCGTCTGTAAGGGGAGCAAACAGAAAAGTCATCAGAAATGGTGACTTTTTTTGTTTATAATCCATCTCTATTTCTTCTATTCATCGATTTTCTTGGTTCGAGCCCAGTAGAGGGGTCTCTTTTTTTACGACACAATTCATCAGGGATTTTACCCACGATTTTCCATTTGTGCCAAGAATGTGCCAAGAGTTGGTTTTATTTTGAATGATAATGGCAGATTTATATCGAATGTTCATCGAACACTTCCAAATGAAACATGGTTATCTTAACTATACACACATATCAAGGGAACTTAATCAGAATGGTTATAAGACAAGATATGGATGTGAATATACACCTGCTAGTGTGAGGAGGCTACATCAAAATAGAGTTATACAAACTCCTTTATAATTTTCTTTGCGGTACTTGTATTTCCCCAAGCTGCCAGTTCATGTAAAATTGGAAGAAGTGTTTTACCTGAAGTTGTTAATGTGTATTCAACTTTTGGAGGCATTTCAGTAAATTCCATACGTTTTACCAACCCAAATTCTTCCATTTCTTTTAATTCATTTGCTAAAACCTTATTCGATATAGCGGGGATTATCTGCCTTAATTTCCCAAATCTAATTGTTCGGTCACCAATACAATTCAAAATGATTGGTTTCCATTTACCTCCAATAATACTCATTGCTCTTGTTACAGGGCAATTTAATGGATTGCTGATAAATCGTGGGCTTGAAATACTGGTTACCATTTGGTTACTTGTTTTTACTTATTTGGTTACAAATATATACTATCAAAGCTAACTTTGAAAAAACAAATAAAACATATGAAAAAGATTTTATCCTTATTAACTACAATTTTAATCATGAGTAATTTACAGGCACAAATACATAATGAAACAATTGTCAAAGAATGGCAAAGAGCAAAAGCATACACCATAGAATATTTGGATGCAATGCCGGAAAGTGGATATACATTAAAACCAACTAAAGAAATGCGTTCATTTGCAGGACAAGTTCTCCATTTGAGTGATGCCATCTATGGTTTTGTTGCTTCAGCAACAGATGAAAAACCTACTGCGGCAGATTTAGAGAAATCTAATGATACCGATAAGGCATCAGTTACAGCAAAGGTATTGGCAGCCTATGATTTTGCAATTAACTCAATTCAAAAATATCCTAACTCAAAGTTATCCGAGCATATTAAATTGTTTGGACAATTTGATATGAGTAGAGAACAAGTGTTAAATAAGTGTTTTGAACACCAAACACACCACAGAGGTCAAACTACAGTTTATTTAAGATTGGCTGGAGCAACACCTCCTGCAGAGAAATTATTTTAAAAATTATAAATATGAAATTATCAAAATATATCATTCTCTCATTATTCAATCTGTTTATTTTTTCAATAACAAATGCGCAAATAGAATCAAATAAGGGAAATAATGTGCACATTGAAATATATGTGAATGCTACATTGGGCAATGACTCAAATAATGGAGATAAAGGTTCTCCGCTTAAATCACTTGGTGAAGCTGCTAAGAAGGTAAACACATTAAATGGAAAAGGTTCTATAAATGTGATTTTATCTGAAGGATTATATGCTTTGAATGAAACTGCTGATTTTAACCCTAAGAATTGGAATTTTAGTGAGACATCACGTCTTATTATCACTGCTGAAATTTTACCAAATGATGCACGATGGGAGCCAGCTAAGATGCCAATTATTGTTTCAGCAATGCCCTTTAAAATAGAAAAGAATAATAAAAACGAGATTATTGGAGGTTCTAATTACGGTATTTTAATTCAATCAAGTCATACAACTATACAAGGATTAAGAATTTTAGGTGAACCTGTTCATGAAATACCCAAAGAAGGAGTGCTAATTAGAAATTATCCAATTGTATGGGAAGGGAAGGACTTATATGATTTAGTAGTTACTCAATGTTTATTTTTAGGAAACAAGTTCGCTTTGCCCAACCATTTGGGTATTTTGGCAAATGGCACTGCATTAGATGTTAATCATTGTGTCTTTTATGGAGTTAAAGATGCTGTAGTGATGTGGAATAGGAAATCTGAAAATAGTCAATTACATCATAATCTATTTTTAAACATGTATGGTGCAGCTGTATGGACTTGGTCTACATCCAATGATTTTAAATTTTATAATAATGTAGCATCCAATGTAAACGTCTTTTGGGTATTAGATAAAGATGAAAAAGAAAGTTTTACAATTAAAAACTCATTATTAGTTGGATACAATAGTTTTGTAAATAAAGGCGGTGGCCCTCAAGATTTTGGAACAATTTCGAAAGCTAATAAAATCAATTTTGGTCAAAATTTTAAGATGTTAAAATCTGGCAAACTAAATATTATTGAAGACCAAACGAATAAAAAGTTCTTACATATAAAAGATGGCACACTAGGGTCTGAATTTGGTGCTGGGTTATTTAAATAAAAATATAAATACTAATGAAAAATATAATTAAGTGCCTTTTATTATTTTCTTTAAATCTTATTTTAATTGAAAATGTACATTCACAAAAGTTGCAATTAGGAAATCAAATATTTGAATTACATAATGTCAAAGGTGAAATCATCCAATTCCAGGGTTCAAAAGTATTAAAGATTGAGAGAGACCTAATTGCACTTCCATTCGATTCCACAAGATTAGAAGCTACTGTTGATGACCGTCATTATGCCAAATTAATTGGAATAGATGATTTCGAGAATGGAACAATTGAAGTTAAAATGTATAGTCAAATTCAGAATCCATCTCCATATAAACCAGCAGCTGGATTTATAGGAGTGTACTTTAGAATTGCTGAAAATGATACAGCCTTTGAATCAATTTACCTTAGACCAAAAGTAGGTAGGGCAAGTAATCAGCTCTTCAGGAACCACGCGGTACAATATTTTGCCTATCCTCATGCAAAATTTGATACTTTGAGAAAAATTGCACCTTTCAAATATGAAGGTTCTGCGCCAGTTGCATTAAATGAATGGATAACGATGCGAATAGAGATAAATGGTGAACAAGCTGAAATGTTTATCAATAATATGAAGTATTCATCATTTATAGTAGATAAGATGTTGGGGAATGTTAAACGAGGAGGTGTTGGACTCTATGTTGATATTGCAACAATTGGTTACTTCAAAGACTTGAAAGTGACTAAAAGAACATTAAGAGTTCCAAAAGTAAATGGAAATAAAATTGACGGTATATAATTTAATGTTTTTACCTTTGTTATGAGGCCAAAACGTAATTCATTGATTTACTAATGGTTATGAACTTATAAATCTCCCCGAAGCTGCATCTTTCGTCTGTAAGGGGAGCGGATATAAAAGAAAAAGGGTTATACTTGTATAAGTGTAACCCTTTTTGATTTTATGAAAAAGTTTTCTGTTTTCCTTCTAATATTACTCTCTTTAAATTTGAATGGGCAATCAGTTCAAAAGAGGAATTGGGAGTATTCAAAAGTTGTGTACACCGCATCCTCCAAAAAGAAAATAATTATTACAAATAGTTTACCTAAGGGAGGCGGAATCGTTTCATACAAAGGAAAAGAGTACAATTATTTCATTTTTTGGACTAATGTACGTAATGAAGCACCATCGCCTCTGGATTTAAAAATTAAAATTCCGACAATCATTTCCTTTAAATCTAATGAATTGTACGCTAAAGTTGCCTTTACAAAGTCAAATATGACAGTTGACAAAGAGCAAGAGTTCGATTATGGTCTTACGGGCATACCATCTCTTTTAAATAATGAATCAAATCAATTAAAGGATTTGAATAATAGAATTTCACCATTCAATAATTATTTATTTTACAGCGCAATTTTCATCCATAAAACAAAGTGGCCGGTTAGGGCAGAATATATATTAAAAGACAAAACACTATTTTACAAGATTACAGCCGGTACAGATGTTGTAACGGTTCCCTGTGGTAGTCTTGATTTTAAGAATTAATTAGTACGATTTTTGCTAATAGAAATGAACCTCCTGCAAAATTGTACAAAGTTCAACCCTTCAATTTCCTAATAGTCACAAACTCAATCATCGCATTATAGCTGCATCTTTCGTCGGAAAGGGGAGCTAGATTCAAAAAGAGGTCATTTTCGACCTCTTTTTTTGTTTTACCACTCTCCAAAACCCCTTTTCGTTAATAGGGCTTGAGTTGGTGTCGTTTACTTGATGGCTGCAACTTTATTAATTTCAACTAGAAACATTTCTGAAAAATGCAATTAAGTATATTTCATTTATTCTTAACTTTTGTTCTTTTTTAGAAAGAAACGAGGTTTTCAAGTAAAAAACGAAATATTTTTTGTCAAATTATCAAATCACAAACATATGTCGCAACATATTGGAATAAAAGACAAACAACTCATCTCACTGGAGGGGAAGGTATTGCAAGATGAAATAGAAGGATTAATTATTCATCGTACTCCGCCAATTGAAGATGAACGAGGTGAAGTTGTGGAAGTTTACAGGCCAAGTTGGAATATAAGTTCAGAGCCGATGGTGTATGCATATGCTGCAACTATCAGACCTCAAGTTATAAAAGGTTGGATTGTCCACAAATTACAAGATGATCGTATTTTTGTTAATCGAGGGGTTCAATTATGGGCATTTTTTGACAATAGGGAAAATTCTCCCACGTATAAAAACTTTATGAAGATTACTGTTTCTGAAAGGAATAGAAGCTTGATTATTATTCCTAAAGGTGTTTATCATGCAGTAAAAAATATTGGAATAGATGAAGCTCAATTTATCAATTTTCCCACAATGCCATATAATAGAGCTTCACCCGATAAGTATAGATTACCAGTAAAAAATGATTTGATTCCATTTGATTTTACCAAAGATGGGCAATAAATATCCATTAGTTACTGTAATTATCGCTACATATAATTCTCCTATTACCTTGCAATGTGCCATTCAAAGTGTTTTAAATCAGGATTTTAAAGACTTTGAGGTTTTAGTGATTGGTGATTGTTGCCCTGCAGACTATGGAAATGTTGTCAATAATTTTAATGATGACAGGTTACATTGGTTTAATTTACCACAAAATGTTGGATCTCAATATGGTCCCAATAATGAAGGAATAAAAAGAAGTAGGGGGAAATATATCGCATATCTTGGACATGATGATTTGTGGTTTTCAAATCATTTGAGCAGTTTGGTTGGTTATCTTGAAGAAACAGATTCCGATTTAGTACATTGCCTCTCTACTTTGATTAGTCCCATTGGAGCATACAAAGTGATTGGTCCGCCAGCAAATGGTAGGAACTACTCAAATTGTCATGTTCCTCCATCATCATGGCTGTATAAAAAAAGCTTGACAGATGAATGTGGTCTCTGGCATAAGCAGGAATTGCTCAGTGTGGGTGCAGATCAGGATTATCTAAATAGGATTGCTTTGTTAGGTAAAAAAATTAAATTTTATAATAACCTAATGGTGTTGAAGTTTGTATCCGGGGATTGGGGCTTGTATTCAAAAAAGAATAATTTTCCTCAGCTTTACTATTTAGAAAAGCTGGAAAAAGATCCGAAAAAACTGATTGAAGAGACTCTTTTTGAATTAGCAACCAGGTTTTCAATGACTTATGCAGAGAGAAAACCAATTTTAGTAAGCTTAAGAAGCCTATTGGGAAATACTTTATTTTATTTGTTTAAATTTTCTACTCGTAATAAATGGCCCTTGAACAAAATACGTATTTACTTCTATCAAAGAGTCAGAAGAAAAAATCGGAAATTTCGAGGGTTAGAGGACTAAAATATATAGAAGGATGAACAACGGATGGATATTTGACAAGTATTTACTCGCTGTTTGCTGCTTGACATCAGTAGTTTATTTTATTAGTACTTCAAACATTGCATCCAGAATTGTTGCATCCAGGACAAAGAGATTTGCATCATCGAATGTTATGTTTAATATTTTCCTTTTGCTTTCACAATTTGCAACAACTATCCAAGCACCACTGTTAGCCAAGATGATTGAAAATGATATTTCAGCAGGAAATAAACCCAATGATACTATTTTTAGGGTAGTCATTTTTTCAGCAACTCTTGGTACAATTTTGGGAGGATTTGCTATACCCACCTTACATCGGTTTATGGAAAAGGGGGTTGATTCGATGTATAAGCATAGTTCGGTTTTTAAATTATTCCTTAAATCATTTAAAACTAAAACATTTCTACATTTCAAGGATAGTATTAAAGTTGCTAATATCAATAACTATAAACAACTTCTCAATCTTGAAGGTATAAATAGGTCAATTATTTTAATGAACATTGTGGTGTATAGTTTTACAACGATCAGTATATTGTCATGTCTATATGCAGGTTATATAAATCCTGAGCTGAGGACAACAGCTCTTTCTATGAGCGGAATAGCCAATGGATTTGGAGCTATACTTATGATTTTATTATTACAGCCTTATGATGCTATATTAACAGATAAAGTGATTGACGGGACTGTATCTCATACATTTTTCCGAAGGCATTTATCTTTTGTGGTAATTTCCAGGATAGTGGGGACTTTATGTGGCCAATTTTTATTTATTCCAATGTCCAGATTGATTGCATTTTTGGCATCTTCTATATAGAATTATTATTTTTTATGTTTAAGAGATATAGATGGCTGCAAGATTCCTTCTATTAAGGGAGCATAAAACAAAAAGAGGTCAATTAGACCTCTTTTTGTTTTAAAGCAACTACCTATTTCTTTAAAGGGACATTTTCTGAGGTTTCATCTTTTTCTAGCTGTTTAATTCTTCAATTTTGCCATAGCTCTCACAGGAAATGTTCCTACACCTTTAAATTTTGGTGGAATTGCACTAAATGTAAAGCCCTCTTGAGGCAATAGATTTAGATTGCACAAATGTTCAACTATTAAAATTTCAGCGCCTAGAAGTATGGTATGAACAGGTCTTGAATTTCCTGTGGTATTATCAATATTATGAGAATCAATTCCAACTAATTTAACCCCGCATACTTTTAAATAATTAGCAGCACATTCTGTTAGATAAGGATGGTTTTCATAGTAGTTATCTGTGTTCCAATGTCTGTCCCAGCCCGTATGAATCAAAACAGCCTTATTTCTTATTTCGTAGTTTTTTAAATATTCTGCTGTTATTTCTAGTGTTTTTGAATATGGAATAGAGATGACAATTGCATCAAGGTCTGTAAAACAGTCTAATTGAATTTCAGAAAGATCTTTACCGTTCTCGTACCGATGAAATGGGCAATCAATATAGGTACCCGTATTGGTAACCATTTCGATTTTTCCAATTTGGAATTGCGTTCCTTCTTCGTAAATTTTTTTTGAGTTTTCTCTACTCAAATAGTCACAAACAATAGGTGCAGGCAGGCCTTTATAAGTCACAAGACCGTGTTCAATAGTGTGACTTAAATCTACGAATGTTTCAATTTCTACTTTAGCGTTTATGGGTTTTCTTTTATGTGGCTCGTTCAAAATTTCTTTATTCAGAATTTTGGTTTCACCTACCATTAATAGTCGCAAATCGTCGACGATATAATCTGCTAATTCTTTATCAGATATATTTTCTCCTAAAATATCAAGACGAAAATCCTCTCCTTTGATGCCTCCTCCATTCGTAAAGTATATTTCGAAGTCAAATTTTACTCTTTTTTCCATTTGTAATGTTTAAATATTTTACTTTTTCCTGGGTCAATATATTTGGAAATCGATCAAAAGTAATTAATTCTTTTCTTGATTTTTGTACATGTTAGCAAGTCGCCTCAGGAAACAAGCATTAAGGTTATTCATTTAATTTATTGATAGTTGCAAGTTCGGTAGCATCTACCCACTTAATTAAGGGAGCAATTTTAAATTAAAAAAGTTATACTTGTAAAGTGTAATCCTTTTAATATTTATGAATAAGTATTCTCAAATATTTAACACAAAGTTGGACCGATTTTCTACTTTTCTTCTAATACTACTTTCTTTAAACTTGAAGGGACAGTCAGTTCATAATCGGAAGTGGGAGTATACTAAAGTTGTTTATACCTCTTCAACTAAAAACTCAACAATCATTACAAATAGTTTACCCAAGGGAGGTGGTATCGTTTATCAAAAAGGGAAAGAATACAATTATTTTATTTTTTGGGCCAATATCCGTAATGAATCCCCCTCGCCATTAGAATTACAAATTAAATTTCCGACACTTAATTTTTTCAATTCTGACAAATCTCACTTTTTAGTAGCATTTACTAAAGCTAAAATGTCCTTCGACAAAGTGCAAGATTTCGACTATGGACTCATTGATTTACCTTCTCTTTTAAACAACGAATCAAACCAATTAAAGGATTTAAAAAACAGGATTTTACCCAAAAATGAATATTTGTTTTATGTTCCAGTTTTTATTCATAAAACAAAATGGCCAGTCAGGGCTGAATTTATATTAAAAGATAAAAAGCTATTTTATAAGGTTACAGCAGGCACAGATACTGTTATTGTTCCTTGTGGAGGGATTAAATTCCTAAATTAAAGAAACGGTTATTTTTGAACTCAAAACAATTATCCAAAACCTTAGACAATGTTTAACCAGCTAATTTCTTGACAGTTGCATATTCAATCATCGCGTTATCGTTGCATCTTTTGTCTGTAAGAGGGGCAAAACACAAGAAAGAGGGCATTTTTGCCCTCTTTCTTATTTCAATTAAATCTTGTTAATAGGCTTCGATGGTAAAATGTGTGTCTAGCCTTATCTTACTTATTTAGCCATAAGAAATTTATTGACATCTAACCAATGCATAAATGCCTCAAACCAGCGATTACTGGTTCTATTGGGATTCCCTAAACCAAATCCATGTCCTCCATTTTGATATAAATGAAATTCTACGGGACGTCCAGCTTTAAACCAAGAATCAATCACTCCAAATTGGGAATTAAATAAAAAATCATCTGAGGCGATTACATTGAACATGGGAGGAGCATTTTTAGGTACTTGTACTGGGCCCATTCCCCCATAGATCGGACCAATGAAAGCCAGTTTCATTGTTTTGGAATGTAGCGTGGCATGCATGGTCAAGCCAGCTCCCGCAGAAAAGCCAACCATTCCAATTCGACTGGTGTCAATGCCCCATTCATTGGCATTTTTTAACAGTATGGCATAAGCAGCTTCTGCATCTTCTAGTTGGTTTGTTAAATCTAATTGAACAGGGGGTGAAGGAGGATTATTTTTTGATCCATCCTCTGATTTTGGCGGTGCGGGACGTGGTCGATTCATCCAAGCGGTAAATTCGTCCAACGATTCAGCTGTTGGGAATAACCTATATTTTAAAACAAATGCAGCTATTCCTTTTTTGGCAAGGGCTTCAGCTACTTCCCAACCTTCATTTCCCATGGAAAGCCATCGATATCCTCCACCTGGTGCAACAATGACAGCAGCCCCATTGGCCTTTCCTTTTTCTGGTAAGAAGGGCGTTAATGTGGCTTTAGAAATATTTCGTGCCATGGGGTCTCCCCACTGACGAAACCAAGTTTCCGGTGCAGGTTGATCTTTCACAGATCCTGTACCTAAGGGGATGGCATTGGGTTCTTTAGGGGTTTCAAGCGGATAAATCTTACCGTCCTGTGCCAGAGCATTCCATGTGATGCAATGCAGGATTATGACAAAAACGACTGGGTATGTTTTTTTGTAAAATTTTGTCATGATATTTCAATTGTTAGTTTAGTAAATCTGTATTCCCACAATAAATATATACAGCCGAATGTATATAAACTTTTCCACTTATTCTATAATTATTACTAGATTCGTGCTTAAGGTGGAAATACTTGAACGTTTAAACAAAGTGAAATCGAACTTACTATCGTGTATTTAATGGGTTGAGGTAGTTTTCTTTGTATTTATTTCTGTAAAGGAAGGCGCATAGCTCTATTGGAGTATCATAGGTTTAATTTTAAAAAAACCGTATACCATCTTGGCGCTTAAAATAAGTATGACCAGCCCCAATATCAACCTTAATTTATGGGGGGCTGTTGTTTGTGCCTTTCGGACCCCTAGACCGCTAGTAGAGAAAACGCCAATTAATATGGGAGCTGAGATCGTCAACGAAATATAACCTAGTTGAAGCGGTAGAATATGCTGGAAGCTAGAATGAGAATCAATCATTAAATAGCTTGCTGTAATAGGTATTGCTAGCATAGCAACAACTCCGATTGAAATGGAGCTCGCTTTTTTAAATGGAATTTTTATGATATCAGTTAAAATTGGAATCACAATAATGCCACCACCTATGCCTGAAAAGGATGAAATAATTCCAGCAACAACTCCAATCAGAGGAAAATAATAGAGTCTTCGATTTTCAGTAGTAGCAGTCGAATCATGTGGTTTATATAACAGCATTCTTCCAGCTAAAAATAGGAGTAAGGAAAAGAATACTACATCAAAATCTGACTTATGGTACCAATTGCCATTTCTAATTAATTCTGTTAATATAAAAGCCGTAATCATGCCTGGAAGGCTTATGAATAAAACTTCTTTTACATAGATATTTTTTACTTTGAACTGTTTATAACTAACATTAAGTCCAGTAAAAGTGGTTATAAAAAAAGAATGAGCGAGCATAAATTTAACTACTTCATTCTCTGGGACTTTTAAATAATGAAACAATAGATCAAATGCTGGGATTAAGATCAGGTTGCCACCTGTACCTACAAGGCCAGAATAATAGCCTACTGCTGCCCCAACGACTAATAGAATAAGGAATAAAGTAATCGTCATGTCTAAAATTAGTTCATTATGCTCATATCTTGATTGAAAACAGTAATTATCTGTTTCTCAATATTATCCATTACTTTTCTGATTCTACCTATTGCTATTTCCAAAGGTAGAGAGCAATATTCTCTCCTATTTTATACTGAATTTAAACTTGCTATCACTTCTGATGGCTTTCCTTTTTAAGGAACAAGATTTGAGCGTGTTACAATTTTTATCGGGATTCTGAATGTCAAGGATAGCAGAAATTCTTTGATGGAATCCATTCTTTCAGTTTGTACAAAACCGTTCATCATTAATTACGGAGGCCTATTTTTTATTTTTTTTATTTTTAAAAAATATCTAAAACCTATATGTTTAAATCATTCGTTCTAAGTATCATTCTACTATCTAGTTATGTTGCAATAGGTCAAAATCGTGTTCAAATTCATGGTAAATTAGTAGATACAAGTGGTCATCCATTATCACAGGCTACAGTGATGTTGTTGCTACCCAAAGACTCATCCTTGGTTAACTTTGGTCGTGCCAATGATCAAGGAATTTTTGAATTCAAAAATGTTAAGCGTCAACCCTACATATTTAAGGCGTCTTATGTGAGCTATGTTCCATTGCAAATGGATGTGAAACCAGATCAAGAGGTGTCAATTGATTTAGGGGCATTAATGATGAAACCTATTTCCAAGGAATTATTTGAAGTGGTAGTTAGAACAGCGAAAGCACCATTGAGTATTCGGGGAGATACAATTGAGTACAATGCCGCCTCATTTAAAGTGCCACCAGGGGCAACGGTTGAAGATTTGTTAAGAAAGCTTCCCGGGATGGAGATTGAGGCAGATGGAAGTATTAGGGCGCAAGGTCAAACGGTGAAAAAAGTGACCGTTGATGGGCGAAGTTTTTTTGGATCTGATCCGAAATTAGCGACTAAAAATTTAGTAGCAGACGCGATTCAAAAGGTTCAAGTATTTAATGGGAAAACAGAAGCCGCTAAGGTGACGGGTATTGACGATGGAAAAAAGGAGAAGACGATTAACTTAGAATTAAAGGAAAGCCACAAGAAGGGAGGGTTTGGTAAAATTACGGGAGGGATTGCTACAGAAGGAAGAAAAGAAGTAAAAGGGAATTACAATAAATTTGATGCAAAAAACCAATTGTCTTTGATTGGATTAGGTAACAATACGAATCAATCGGGGATGTCTTTTGATGATTACCAAGATTTCAGAGGTAGTCAAGCATTTTCCTGGGGAAATGAAGCGGATTTTGGTTTTACTGGGAATGGACGCTACTTTTCATTTGATGATGGTGATGATCAAATGGGGATTCCAATTGGAGGCAGACGCGATGGTTTTTCAAAGAATTATTCGGGCGGGGCTAATTACAATTATGATACGAAAAAGACCAAATTCAGTTCGAATTACTACTTCAATCAATCCGAAAGGATCATCGATAAAATCTCAAGTACGCAACGCTTTTTTCAAGAGAAAACGCAAAATTCAGCGGATACAACTAGCCAGCGAACGTTCTCTGGAAATCATCGGATGAGTATGCGTTATGAGAAATCAATCGATACTTTGAACACGCTTATTTTAATCAGCAATGGTAAATTATCATTTGGAAATGCGGATCAAAATAGTCGAATTTTTCAACAATTATTGGTTCAAAATAATCTTAACCCGCGCCAAACGAAATTGTTAAATGGAAGCGAACAGCAATCATTTACGATACAAAACACAGCTATTTTTCGACATAAATTTGCTAAAAATGGACGCAGCTTTTCAGCAAGTGCGGGGTATAATTATGCTAATTCTGATGGATCCTCTACCCAAAAATCACTCAGCCAATTCTTAAGTGCCACGACACTTCGAGATTCAATTCAGGCAATTGATCAGTTGACAAATAACTTCTCTAAAAAGACTCAGATTAAGTCAAGCCTCTTTTTTGTAGAACCATTGTCTAAAGCATTTTTTTGGGAGTCTTTTTTTAATACGAGTTTCCAAAGTAATCGCTTAAACCGAGATCTATTTGATCGTGGCTCCTCTAGTCTTGAAACTAGAAATGACAGTTTAAGTCGATATTATGATAATAATTTAACCTACAATCGATTAGGTTCTAGCATTCGCTATTCAAAGGATGGGGTGAATGTGACAGTAGGTTTAGCTGCTCAGCAGTTTAATCTTACGGGAGACTTTAGAAAATCAGCTAGTGCACCTAATTTGGCCAATATTGATTTAAATTATTTTGCTTGGATCCCTAAAGTGGGAGTTGATTTAGAATTAAAAAATAATCGCTACTTATTTTTTTCATACGATAAATCAGTTCAGGAGCCGAGCATCCGGGATTTACAGCCTATTGTTGATAATAGTAATCCCTTGTTTTTGCGTGTCGGTAATCCGAATTTATTACCAAGTCTTAATCATTCGATAAGTTCTGGTTTTAACTTATTTGATGCAGCTAATTTCTTAAACTTATATACAAATCTATCCTACAATTATAACGTAAACCAAGTGGTTTATAACCAAAGTATCAATTCGAATGGTGTCGTATTAACCAAGCCTTTGAATATATCTGGAGGGGAGAGTTATGTTGGTTATTTTGGATTCGGTTTTCCATTGAAAAAAACGGTTAGTACGATGAATATTAATGCTGATTTTAATTTGGCAAAAAACCCTCTTTTTTTGAATGATGTTTTGTCTAATACAAATACCAATGCAGGCAACTTGGGAGCACGTATTTCTTTCACACCCAATGATCGAATCACGTTTTATATGAATGCGAGATTCGGCTTGAACAATACAAGTTATGATAAATCAGCTTTGCCAGAGCAAACCATTCGCAATACTCAGTTTGGATCTGAATTAACGGTTAACTTCGGTAAGAATACCTTTTTGTCATATAATTTAGACTATAAAGTGTATGAGAATAAGACGCGCGGATTGTACCAAGAAATGCCTATTTTGAACGTTTCTATGTTCAAATATTTAGGGAAGGCGCAAAAATCGGAAATTCGATTGACTGTGTACGATGTATTTAAAAAGAACCTTGGAGTGAATCAATTTGCGTTTCAAAATTTTGTAAGTTTTGAAAAAACCCAAACGCTTTCTCAATATGTTATGTTAAGTTATACGTATAATATGCGAGGTTTAAGTTCGCCCATTCGTAAAAGATAAAATATGAAGCAAATAGGAATTTTGTTGTTTTTGATTTCTTTTTCTGCCTTCTCTCAAGAAGGGAAAAAGGAGGGAATAGTTCAGTACGAGCGAACGACTTTTTGGACCAATATTGTGACTCGCTTAACGTATTTAAGTGCAGAAGAGAAAGACCGAGTTAAGTTGACTTGGGGAAGCTCAGATGAAGGTTGGAAACAAAAAATGACCTTGGCATTTAATGAGAATCAAAGCTTGTATATGCAAGGGGAGGATAATGCTGAACAGGGTTGGGCAGGTCGAAAAGAGACCTTTTTCTTAACAAAGAATTTTGCGACAGAACATTCTACAGACTACATTGATTTATTAGGAAAGACCTATATGGTGGATGACTCTTTACATGCACCCAACTGGAAAATATTGAATCAAATTAAAGAAGTGGCAGGCTATATTTGTATGAAAGCGGTGACAGTCGATACCGTGAAAAAACAGACAATTACGGCTTGGTTTGCGCAGGATATTCCTGTTCAAGCAGGCCCAGAGAGGTATTTTGGTTTACCTGGTTTAATTTTGGAATTGGATATCAATGACGGGGATGTAACCATTATTGCAAATAAAGTTGAGTTTAAAAAACTGACGAATGAATTCAATTTGAAGAAAATAAAAGGCAAGAAAATCTCGGATGCTGAATACAATAAAATCATTGCGGATTTCATTAAAGAATCCATTAAAGGGTTTCGAAATCCTTATTGGGGATTGAGGTATTAATGCTCATGGAAGTTATATTAGAAGAGTACATTTTAGCGACATTAAATCAATGAAAAAAATACTATTTGCGTTGACCTTATTCTTCTTTGGGAATGTACATGCTCAAAGCTCGCTGAGTTCTGCTGCATTTAGACCAAAGGAAGTATATCATTCAGAGGATTTATTAATTATTCAAATTTCTAAGAATGCATATGTGCATACTTCATTTCTTCAAACAAATGATTTTGGAAAAGTTCCTTGTAATGGCTTGATCATTCGGGATTCTAATGAAGTGGTGGTGTTTGATACTCCAACCAATAATAATTCTGCGACTGCCCTAATCAAATACATAAAAGAAAAGTTGCATTGTAAAATAAACGCCATTGTACCAACCCATTTTCACGAAGATTGTTTGGGTGGTTTAGCCTCATTTCATGAGCATAAAATTCCTTCATTTGCGAATTTTACTACCATAGAATTAACAAAAGCAAACCAAGTTATTTCCCCTCAAAATGGATTTAAAGAGTCCCTAAAATTGAAAATGGGGAAAACATTTACAAGGCTTACATTTTTTGGTGAAGGTCATACCAAGGATAATGTGGTCGGCTATTTTCCGAAAGAAAAAATACTATTTGGTGGCTGCCTAATAAAAGAGATGGAAGCAACGAAGGGATATTTAGGTGACGCTAATGTGGGGGAGTGGTCTAGTACGGTAGAGAAAATCAAACAAGCCTACCCCGATGTTCAGCTTGTTATTCCTGGACATGGAAAAATAGGAGGAATAAACCTGCTTGATTATACGATTAAATTATTTAAAACTCCGTAATAGTCTATCTCATCACAGCTTGTAGGAGTATCAAATGTAAGACTCTTTCTAGAGGGTAAAAGGGTATATTAAGATCAACGATTTCAGTATGATAATAGGGTTCATATAGCCTTTTCTCTTGTTTTATTGTTTGTTTATGCCTCCTTGATTTTGACAACTACTTTTCCTTTGGTTCGGCCACTGGATACATAGTCCATGGCTTCATTTATTTGATCAAAAGTAAAATACTTATCTACTACAGGTTTGATAACTCCAGCATCAATTAAATGGGCAATTTCTGATAATTGTTTTCCACTGGGCTTCATGAATAAAAAGGAATAATTAATCCCCTTGGCCTGTGCTTGTTTTCTGATCTTTCTACTCAAAAGAGATATGATTAGTTTGATTATCCAGGATGCATTGATTTCTTTCGCAAAGGCAGGATCTGGAGGGCCTGAAATGGAAATTACTTTTCCGCCAGGTTTTAAAATTTGTAAAGACTTTTCGAGCGTTTTATTGTCTTGGCTGTTTAAGACGACATCGTAGTCTTGGAGTATCGTTTCAAAATCTTGCGTTTTATAATCGATTACAACATCAGCATCTAAACTTTTCACTAACTCACTGTTTGCTTCACTGGTGCTTGTGGCAACTGTTGCCCCCAAATGCTTAGCCAATTGAATGGCCATTGTTCCTACGCCACCTGAACCAGCTTGAATGAAGATTTTCTGACCTTTTTTAAGTGCAGCTTTTTCAACAATCGCTTGCCAAGCTGTTATAGCAACCAAAGGGAAAGAAGTGGCATCATCAAAGGAAATGTTGTTGGGTTTTAATGCTAAATCATTTTCATTGACAGCAATATATTCAGCAAAAGTACCAATGTGGTAATCAGCAGGACGGCCAAAGACCTCATCACCAATTTTGAATTGACGGACTTTTGAGCCGATTTCAACGATGGTTCCTGCTAAATCATGTCCTAAAATCAATGGAAATTTATAGGGCATGAACTGCTTAAATTCGCCAATTTTAAGTTTGAAATCCAAAGGGTTTATACTAGAAGCATGTATTTGAACTAACACTTCATTGTCTTTCACTTTTGGCTGAGGAACTTCAGCCAATTGAAGTTTATCTTCTTTGCTGTAACGGTTAATGATATAAGCTTTCATCTTTTTTATTTTAAATATTTTTCAGCGTTTCTTGGATTCACTAAAGCAAATGCCAATTTAGGGAATATTCGATTCAGTAAATACATGGTGCCAGTATATCCCATTCGAATGGTGTATTGATCTTTTTGTAAGCCTAAAATAAGCCCTTTTATTAGTTTTTCTGGACTCATTTTTTGAATATCTCTGTGTGCAATTAATTCAGTTTCTACAGCAGGAGGTAATAGCTCAAAGACTTTAACGGAGCTGTTAGCGATACGCAAATGTTCTCTTAGTGACTTGGTATAAAACCCTAATGCAGCTTTGCTTGCAGAATATGTTGCTTCTAACAAAGAAGGTACATAACTCAACACAGACGTAGTGTTTATGATGGCCCCTTCTTTTCTTGAATTTAGCATCGTCATAAATAGATTATTTAATCGAACGACCCCCGTATAATTAATGTCCATTTCATAAGCGGCTCCTTGTGCATGTTTGTCACTTGCAATGCCTAAGTTGGAGGGCATAACGCCAACTCCTGCGTTATTATATAGAATATCAATTCCTCCCAACTCTTCAATTTGCTTATATAGAGCCAGCGCATCTTCTTCCTTTGCCACATCACTTTTTAAGGTTATTAAGCTTGGATAGCGTTTTTTAGCTTCATCTAGTTTCTCTTGATTTCTACCCGTAATAATGACTTTGGTATCTAATTGTAAGAATTGCTTAGCAGCTTCAAGTCCAATACCAGCACTGCCCCCTGTTATTAAAATTGTTTTATTTGTTAAGTTCATATTGTAAATGTTTAAGAAAAGCGATAATTTCACTTTCAAATTGCAAGTGCAAAGCTAATAAAGAACTTGCAAATTGCAAGTGATTATTTATATTATTTATGAAAAAAAGTAAAAAAAGGTCAGACTGTCCAATAAGTTGCTCTCTTGATATTTGGGGCGACAAGTGGTCCTTAATTATTGTTCGAGATTTAATGTTTGCCAAACAATGCACCTATGGTGATTTTCTGAAATCAGAAGAGAAAATAGCAACCAACATTTTGGCTTCACGCCTGCATTCCCTTGAAGAAAATGGAATTATTAGCAAGTCGGAACATCCGGATAGTAAAGCGAAAGTCTTATATAGACTGACACAGAAAGGAATCGATTTATTACCAATAATGGTAGAAATTAATTTGTGGGCAGACAAATATTATGACCTACCAGCAACTAGAAAGGAAGAATTGAAAGAAGTAAAAAAAGATAAAGAAAAGTATATTAAGCTGGCGGTTAAAGAACTAGGAAATTGAACCATTTATTTGGCAAACAATTTACTAGAATCCCTTAATTATCAGATCATTATAAATTCAGTTTCTTTTTTTCGCGAATCGCATAATCGACGGCCCTAGCGGTAAGCGCCATGTAGGTCAGAGATGGGTTTTGAGTAGAAGTGGAAGTCATACATGAGCCATCTGTGACAAACACATTTTTACAATGATGCATTTGGTTAAAGGCATTTAACATGGAGGTTTTAGGGTCTTTTCCCATTCGAACTCCTCCCATTTCATGATTTTCGTTTCCAGGGACCCGTTTCGTATCTATTGGTTGTATATTTTTGAAACCTGCAGCCTCATACATTTCCGTAAATTGTTGATGAAAATCTTTTAACATCTTCTCATCATTATCGTCATAAGCTACCGAAACTCGAAGTTGGGGTATCCCGTACTTATCCTTTAATTGTTTATCTAATTGAACAGTTGAATGTGCTTTAGGAATGGTTTCCCCCATCATTCCCACATTGATGTGCCAATTTCCTAGCTTTTGAGCCAATAAAGATTGCTTTAAAGACTCTCCCACGAGGTCTTTTGCATTTTCAACAATCCGACTTGCCGAAAGGTTACTAGCATAGCCTCTCAAAAAATCCGTTTCTTGTTGATATACATTTCTAAATCGTGGGATATACCCAGAAGTGGGTCTTTTCCCTTCTGTTTTATAAGCTAAATCTCCATCGTATTCTGCGGTTATTCTACCTCGATAACTATGAAAAGCCATATGTGTACCCAATATTCCAGAATCATTTCCCAGTCCATTGGGGAAGCGAGAAGAGATGGAATTCAATAAGATTAAATTAGTGGCTAATGGGGAGGCATTCACAAAAATAATGGAGGCAAAATATTCCTCCATTTCATGAGTTAAAGCATTGACCACTCGAACCCCTATGGCTTTATTTTTCTTCTCATCAAAAATGATGGAATGAGCAATGGCATGCGTTTTTAAGGTTAAATTTCCCGTTTTATATGCCGCAGGTAAGGTGGCAGAATTGCTACTAAAATATCCCCCATACGGGCAACCACGTTCACAAAGTGTTCGATTTTGGCATTGGCTTCTACCCACCGACATATGGATTTTATCCGCCTGACTTAAATTGGCTGTCCGAGCTATAATGACATGTCGATCTGTATACTTGTTTTTAAGTACTTGACCAAAATGTTTCTCCACACAAGACAAGTCAAAGGGCTTTATAAAATCACCGTCTGGTAATGTTGCTAAACCATCTTTATTTCCCGATATACCTACAAATTTTTCTACATAACTATACCAGGGAGCAATATCTTTATAGCGAATAGGCCAGTCGACAGCAAAACCATCTCGCGCTGGACCTGTAAAATCAAAATCACTCCACCGCTGTGTATGACGTCCCCATAAAAGAGATCGCCCTCCTACGTGGTAGGCTCGAATCCAGTCATAAGGCTTTTCTTGAATGTAAGCCTGTTCTTCGTCTTTGGTTAAAAAATGAGACGTGGCTTCGGAAAAAATGAAATTTTTGCTGGCAATTTTGTAATCCTTTTTCAGCTCTAATGGCACTTGTCCTCCATGTGGAAAATCCCATGGATTGTGCATGGCCGTTGGATAATCAGTAACATGTTTTACGTCTCGTCCTCGATCTAACAAGAGTGTTTTCAATCCTTTTTCGGTGAGTTCTTTGGCAGACCATCCTCCACTAATGCCTGAACCAATCACAATTGCGTCAAATGTATGTTTATCTTTTACATTCAT